>NZ_LR733817.1:5547164-5921482 GCF_902506165.1 Bosea sp. 29B | reverse complement strand
GGAGAGGCGGGGTCACTGGGCGGGTTTAGCATTCCTGCCCCGGGGGTGTCTTCGCCTGCTGGTGGATACGGTGTTGTGCCGAATGGGATGGCTGATGTGTGTGGTTTCCTGCCTTATCGCTTCTGGATTGGCATATTCGAAATCACCCGACGCTACCTAGCCATTCGAGGCGGATGCTTGACCCAAACTGAGAAGGATCAGCTAGACTGCAATCGGTTCTCACATGTGAATGAATCGATGGCAGTCGCTCCATGCGCAAAAAAGACATAAGCCCCAAAGAGGCCCGCAACGAGTCCGAGATATTTGATGAATTACAAAATCTTTGCTGTTCTCCAGGGTACATTCATGCTGTCGCTTATTTTTGTTGGCGCGATAACATTATTCGATTTTCTGGCGAAAAAATCACTGAGAAAGATGTCGAGCATCAATATTCCCATGAAAAGCTGATCAGATCCGAAATCTCGACCCTGGTAGGCCTTTTGGCAAAAGGAGATATAGACACTAGCATTCCTGAGCCTGGCGTCCTTCAAAATTATCTAGATCGGTCAGAAGCTCTGCTTCATGAAATGCATATGAGCCTCCAGAAGCCCTGGATGGCTGCGTTTGCAGAGATGGCTCGAAACCCAAGAAAATCAAATCGCGCTGACCCGTTTAACACCGCTGAGGGTTTAAGGGAGCCTATTTTCTACGGTGGAGAGTCGGCCTACAATTTCCAGTATGAGGAACTGGCGCTCTTAAAGTACGCTGCAGATAGTGATTGGCTCAGGTTCCATTTTGGATTCACAATTGATGATGCTTGCATAGTCACTCGCAAACTTAGCGAGTTGCAGATGCAAAAGATCTCGCAACTTCGCGAGATGATGCTGAATTCTCATCCTGATCAGTGGACTTTTTTTCCCGGATTTGTTTTTAGCGCTCGCGAGCTAGAAGGACCGACAGGGCTCTCTTTTGAAAAGATAGAACGCATTCTCATGGCGTTCACTGTTGATTCGAAAAAAGCGAATGCCTCGTTTTCCAGCCTGAGCGCTTTCAACGAAACAAATGCCGCTCCGATCATCAAAGCCGTCGATGGCTCATATATTCTGTTGCAGCATTACAGTTTGCTCGAAGCGCTATATGAAGCACCGTTCTTCTGGATGGTTGGAGATAAGTCCTACGCTGCAACAGCATCCAAAAACCGTGGCGCCTTTGCTGAAAAATTCTTGTCAGACCGCCTCACGCGTGTGTTTGATTCACGGCATGTATTTCAGAATGTGGACATTTACAAGGGAAAGGATCGCGTTACTGAAGCGGATGTCTTGATTCTGTATGGTGACCGAGCGCTTGTAGTGCAAGCCAAGTCAAAACGCTTGACCATCGAGGCGCGTAAGGGGAACGATCTTCAGTTAAAGGATGATTTTAAGAAGGCGATTCACGATGCTTATGATCAAGCCTTGCTGTGTGCAGAGGCACTCCTAGACGATTCGTATCGGTTCGTATTACCGTCTGGCGATGAAATTAGCATTCCTAATAGGCCTACGAAAATTTTCCCAGTGTGTAGTGTATCGGACCATTTTCCTGCCTTAGCTGCACAGGCTCGGCAGTTCTTAAAAATCAAATCCACAAAGAATGTTCAACCTCCTGTAATTACTGACGTGTTTTTTTTTGGATGTTCTAACTGAAATTCTTGATAAGCCCTTGCATTTATTGAACTATTTGGCGCTACGGGCTAAATTCGACAAGCAGCTCCTAGTAAGTCAAGAACTTACAACCCTTGGTTATCATCTGAAGCACAACCTGTGGCTGGAAGATCGATATGACATGGTGAATTTGGGTGATGATTTCACCAGTTCCCTCGACATCGCGATGTCCGCACGTAGGCTGGGAGTTCCTGGGGAACGAACGCCCAAAGGCATTCTAACTCGCTTCGATGGAACGCCCATTGGCGGATTGATTTCCGAATTCGAGGCCCGCGCAATCCCCGAGCTTGTCGGGCTTGGAATGCTGTTCCTTCAGCTCGAATCCGATACCGCCAAGCATATCAATAGGGGCATCGATCGATTGGTGCGTTCCGCAGCCGACGACGGCCAGCAACACGACATGTCCGTTCCATCGGATGCAGATAAGTCAGGTTTTACCATTCATGTCAGTTCGCTCCCGGAGGAGGTCGCTCGGGAGCGTTTGTCGACCCACTGTCGAATTAGGAAGTACGATACAAAGTCGAATGTTTGGTATGGGCTGCTACTTGCCCCTGGGACTGGGGACATCAGAGGCGCTCTGACTATCGAAGAAAAGTGGAAAGCCGACGCGAACCTGGAGAAGGCACTCGCTGCATGGCCAAAAAAGCCAATGGTTCCAATTAAAATGCTATCGCAAGGGGCACTTCGCAGGAAAGTCGGACGCAATGAACCGTGCCCTTGTGGTAGTGGGAAGAAGTACAAGAGGTGCTGCTTAGATTAGTCCTGACGACCGGTCACATTGTATTGCCGACAATCTCCGCTGAATCCATAGCCGCTTTCCTGTAGTGATAGCGGTGACGCGAACGATCACAATGGGTGAAAGCAGTAGCTCGGGCCGGTTTGTCATCGATTCGCCCAAATGAGATCGTCGCTCACTCTTCCATCATCGTCTCCACGAACGCCGCCGGGTCCATGCAGAACTCGCGGATCAGGCGGAAATGCTGGGTCTGCTCGATCGTCACGGGATCGAGCCCGTATTTGGTCAGGCCGAGCAGGCGGGCGCCGGGATAGGCCATCAGGATCGGCAAGTTCCAGGATCATTCGGGTCGCCATGATCACCTGGCACTGGCCGAGCCGGTCCATGCGACCAAGCAGCTTGAGGAACTCGATCTGGTGGGCCGGCGACAGCGCCGATTCCGGCTCGTCGAAGATGACGGGGCGCTGGCAGCGCTCCTCGAAGAAGCGCAAAAAACCCTCGCCATGCGAATGGGAGAGGAAATCGGGGCCGCGCTGGCCGACATCCAGCGCGGCCTTGTCGAGATAGCGCGCCACCGAGAAGAAGCTTTCGGCCCGGAAGAACCAGCCATCGGTGACTTTGGGCAGCCAGCTCGCCTTGAGCGAGCGGGCGAGGGCGCCGCCCATCGCCTCGACCGCCTGAGCATGATCAACCGGGCGATAGCCCTTGCCGCCGCCGGCCTCGTCATAGCCGGCGAGCACGGCGATGCCTTCGAGCAGCGTCGATTTCCCGGTGCCGTTCTCGCCGACGATGATGGTGATCGGCCTGTCGAAGGAGAGCTCGAACGCCTCGCGCAGGAAGGGCAGGCACCAGGGATAGGCCTCCGGGTCCGGCACCGCCGCGCGGTCGAGCCAGATGCGCCTGAGATAGGGCGTGGGCGGGCGTCTCATGGGCGCTCGTGGGCGGGGGGGCAGGCTATCGCGTGCTGCGTTGCAATCAAAGCGCGAGTCATCCCGGACAAGCGGCGAAGCCGCGCCGATCCGGGATCCATTCCGGAGCCTTTCCGATAGAGGTTCCGGAATGGGTCCCGGGTCTCCCTCCGGTCGCCCGGGACGACTCGCGCTTGAATGAAGAAGGCTGCGAGACGAACGTCCATGCGCGAGCCTCTCGCCAGCTTTCGCCGCGAGGGTGTGAGGGAAACGCCATCCGAGGGAGGCGCGGGGTCGGGCGGCGTCGCAGTCGACGGCTGCGTGCCGAATGTCGATGTCGAATGTCGAAGCAGCGTCACTGGCCACTGCCCGAGCCCCGCGCGCGGTTTTCTTACGAGCTCTCGCCGTGTGTTGCGTCCGGCAGGACTGGGAGGGCCTCTCCCATCGACGAAAACCCCTTCGCGGTGGAATGAGCCGGACCGGATCGCAAAAGTGGGTCGCACTTCTGCGGAGCCAGGGCTCGTTCGGGCTCGCAAGGCCCTTTCGCCACGAAACACCGCTCTCCCGCCCGGCCTCATGATGCCTCGCGAAGCCCCCTCGGTTCGGGCGGGACGGGGAGAAGCATAAGCCAGGTTTCGGGGNGACGACAACCCTCCGCAGCTACTTTGGACCCGCAACGGTCCTTTCGCCACGAAACACCGCTCTCCCGCCCGGCCTCATGATGCCTCGCGAAGCCCCCTCGGTTCGGGCGGGACGGGGAGAAGCATAAGCCAGGTTTCGGGGGCGGGGATTGATTGGGGATTTGTCCCCGTCCGCTCGACCGTCATGCTCGCTCTTGTGGCGAGCATCCACGTCTTCAACACCGCCCTGGCCGCAGGAGGACGTGGATGGTCGGGACAAGCCCGACCATGACGGGAAAGGCAGGGGCCCTGTCAGAGGAGGGCGGCCTGACCGGTGTCAGCCCGCTGCCAGGACGGCGTTCCGTTCCAGGAACGTCATCACCCGGGCCGTCTGGTCCGGAAGGAAATGGTAGCCGTCCGCGAGGAAGCAGATTTCGGCCTGCGGCGCGTTGCGTTGCAGCCTTGCCCGCGTATCCGCCGAGTCGAGCAGGACGTCCCGCCCGCCCAGGACCGCCAGGATCGGTACGCCAAGGCCGGCAAGCTCGGCATCCGTCAGCCGGGGGATGCTGACGATCCGCGGGCGCACGGCCCGGCCGATATCCTCCATAAGCTCGGCGAGCGGCCGCACGGCGTCCGGCAGCACTTTCGGGAAGGGACCCAGCACCAGTTCCCGCGCCTTGCGTCTGCCCCAGCCGCCGAGCAGCAGGAGCGGCAGAGCCTTCAGCAGGAAGTTCTTCTGCCGGCCGATACCGGCCGGGCCGATCAAGGCGAGCGCCCGGGCGAAGCCGGGCCGCCTGCTGGCATAATCGAGCGCCAGCCAGCCGCCCAGCGACATGCCGACAAGCGCAGCCTGCGACAGCCCGAGGCCGGCGAAGACGTCGTCGAGCCAGAGGGCGTGGGCATCTCCGGCGAGCGCCGGCCGGACTCGCGCGCTGAGGCCGGGCTCGCCGATCATGTCGATCGCGTAGAGCCGGAACCTGGTCGACCAGAGCGCGACATCGAGCAGCCAGGCCGCCGAATTGGCCTGCGAGCCGTGGAACAGTACGACGGGCGGCGCGTCTTCCGGCCCGCAGGCGACGACGAAGGTCGGGCCCTGGCGCGTCGGCAGATGCCACTGCGTGCTCGGTACCGGCCACTTCGCGAGCACGCGCCGGTAATGCGCCTCCACCGCGTTGGCAGTCTCGGCGCTCGCGTAGACGGGATCGCTCATGGCCGGTTCCCGATCTGCATCTGCAGCATCTCGAGGAGCCGTCCGACATCGGCCGGATCGCCGATCAGCACGACCTTGAGGCTCCTGGCCTGGGGATCGAACGCCGTGCTGAGGTGCAAGGGCGGAGTGTCGGCATCGCCGGTCAGCGCCACGGCTTGCAGGAAGGTCGCGATGCGCTCCGCCCGCTCGACGGCGATGTCGGGGATATCGAGGATGCAGGTCGCCCGGGCGGCGGTGCCTGGCTCGGGCCGGCCGCTGGCGAGGCCGGCGAAGGCATCCAGCCGGGAGCGGGCGATCCGATAGGATTTTCCGACCCGCGTCGCTGGCAGCCGCCCCTCGCGGATGTAGCGGAGCACGGTCTTGGGGTGGAGGTTCAGCTCCGCGGCCGCCTGCTCGACCGTGACGAGTCCATCCGACATTGAATATTCCCTATTGTTCCCATAAAAACCTAATACAAGGAATTTTAGGGATCAATAAGGATCATGACGACAGAAGGGATCGTCCCGCAAATGGACGCGGGCGCGGAGATGAAGACCCGGCTGCGCGCCGATCTGCGCATCGCGATGAAGAGCGGGCGCGCTGGCGATGCGAAGCTGATCCGGGCACTCATCGCCGCGATCGACAATGCCGAGGCACTGCCCGCGACCGCCGGGCAGGGGGCGATGGCCCAGCATGATTTCCGCAGCGGTTCGGCCGAGGTCGAGCGGCTTCTCCTGGGCCGCTCCGAGGTGCGGGCGGCGCTAATGGCGGAAATCGACGAGCGCGAGCATGCGGCTGGCGAAATGGAGCGTCTTGGACGGGCCGAGCTGGCGCAAACGCTGCGCGCCGAGATCGCCCTGGCCAGATGCTATGTCGCGTGACGGCTTTTGTGCGCCGGACAGGTGAGACGGGGCGTCAGGCCGCCGTGCCCTTGATCAGGCGGTGATAGTGCTCGGCATATTGGTAATAGCGCTCGGCCTCGATCCGGTCGCCGGCGAGGGCCTTGGCCTTGGCCAGGGCGAGGTAACGCTCGTAACTGGCCTGTGCGGATGAGCCCCGCCGCGCCGGCGCGGCGTTGGTGCGTGGGCCCGAAGAGGCGAAGTGGATGTCGTAGTCCGCGGATCCGGGTTGGCGTGTGGTCATGTCCAGCCTCCTCATCCCAGCATCTTCCTGACGATCCGACGCAGTTCCTCGCGGGAGAGGCCGCAGGGCTGCGGCTTCCAGTCGGGCGCGGATTTTGCGGGCGCGGATTTCGGCGGAAGCATATTGGCGATCGCATCGGCGATACGCCCGGTCTCGGGGGACTTCAGTCGTGTTGATTCTTGCATTTAGTCCTTGTGCCGCTCGGCAAAGGCCGCACGGTCTTGTGGTGAAATCGCCGAGCACATGCGTGCGGCGATGCGGCTGCCATGGGCAGCGATCTGTTCTCGATGGGTAGGGTAGGAGGCTCGCTGCCGGTTCCGATCAAGGGAGCCGCTGGTCAGTCTTCGCCTGCTTGCTGCTTCTATCGAAGCAATGTGGCCAAATGAAGTTGTACAGACGGGGCCTGCTATTTCGTGCCTGCCGAGATTCTATGGGAAATAGTTTGTCGGAACAGTTGCCGTACGGTGACGGCATGGTCCGTTGAGATTTTTCTCGATGGCCGTCATGGCAGCATCCACCGACAGGAATGGCCCTTTCCGGATGTCGCTCAGGCGCGCCACCTGCTCCTGCGAGAGAACGATCCAGCAACTGCCATGCGGGTCGCGAATGATCGAGCAGATCGAGCGTTCGAGCAGGTCGGAGACACCCCAGTTGCCGGAGAGATTACGCCGCACGGTCGTATCCATGGCTTCCTCCGGGTCCATCCCGATATGGCTATGGAAACGGTGATTGTAAGGGCGGGATGCGGCGCGCGACGCGGGCGTCACGTCCGCAATCGCGCTGCCGACGCGAGGGCGAGCGCCTACAATCGGCGCGACACACTCTTGCTGCGAAGCCGCATTTCATTTCGCAGTTGCAGCAAAATCGGATTCCTGCTCACCTGCTCCCGCTCATCAAACGATTGAAAAGCGGAGAGCGGCGTGGCGGGTGCGGAGGGATTGTCGCCATCGGCGCTGGCGGGCGACTTGTCGGCGGCGATCGTGCAGGCGCGCTCGGATGCGCGCGAGGACCCGTTCGGCAATCCGGTCCTGCGTGTCACGCTCTGGCTGACCCGGAAGATGGATCGCGGCGAGGTGACGCTTGCCGACACTGCCGCATTGATCCGCCAGCTCGGCCGCGCCGCGCTCGCTGATCGGGCCGCGCGCGTCGCCGCCTATGTCGGGCTGGAGCGCGACGAGAGCGAAGCCTATGCCGCGCTGGCTCGGCGTGTCGCGGACGAGGCGAGCGCTTCGGCGCAGCCCTTCGAGGCCTATGGCGCGGCGCTGGCGCGGGTGCGCTTCGCCGCTGTCTTCACGGCGCATCCGACCTTCGGGATGAGCCGGGTGGTGGCGCATGCGCTGGCGGAGCTCGCCTCGAACGAGGGCGAGGCGGCGGCGCTGATGGCGACCGATCTCTCCTTCCGGCCGGATGCGGCGATCACCCTGCAGGACGAGTTCGAGCAGGCGCGCTTTGCGGTGCGCCATGCCCGCGACGCGATCGACCGGCTGAATGCCGCCTTCCTGGCCGAGGCGCGGGCGCGCTGGCCGCAGCGCTGGCGCGAGCTCAGGCCGCGCGCCCTGCAACTCGCGTCCTGGGTCGGCTGCGACACCGACGGGCGCACCGATATCGGCTGGTGGGACACGCTGCGCTACCGGCTGGAATCGAAGCGCGGCCAGTTCTTCCGGCTGCTGGAGAAGCTGCCAGGGGCGCCGGCGACCGCTGAGGTGAAGGCGCTGGTCGAGGCCGCACATGCCGCCGTCGAGCGGCAGCTCGCGCTCTGTCCGGCGCTCAACAGCCAGCCCGCAATCGAGCCGCTGCAGGCGTTCTCGCTGGCGCTGGTCGGCGAGCGCAAGGCGGCGATGCCGGATGCTTCGAAGCTGCTGGCGGCGCTCGACAAGGCGATCGTGCTGGCCGAGGACGAGGCGACGGCGGAAGCTCTGATCCTGGCACGGGCGGGCGTCATCGCCCACGGCGTCTCGATCGCGCTGCCGCATTTCCGGCTCAACGCCTCGCAGCTCCACAATGCCATGCGCGGTGTGATCTCGCTCGATGAGGAACCGGCCCAGCCGGCGCAGCGGCGCGCCTTCCTCGCGGCAGTGAACCAGGCGCTCGCCAGGGTGAAGCCGACGCCGGTCGATTTCGGGGCGCTTGCAGTCGAGCGCGCCTCGGCGGCGCGAATGATGATGATGGTCGCGCAGATCGTGAAGCATGTCGACGGCTCGCGGCCGGTGCGCTTCCTGATCGCTGAGACCGAGACGGGCTATACGCTCTTGTCGGCGCTCTATCTCGCCAGGCGCTTCGGTATCGCCGATCTCGTCGAGATCTCGCCGCTGTTCGAGACGTCGGATGCGCTGGAGCAGGGGCCGCGCATCATCGACGAGGCGTTGCGCAGCCCGCATTGGCGCGACTATCTCAAGCGCCATGGCCGGCTCTGCGTCCAGTTCGGCTATTCCGATTCCGGCCGCTATATCGGCCAGGTCGCGGCGACCTTCTGGGTCGAGCGCCTGCGCAGCCGCATCCTCGACCTGCTGCAGCGCTACGGGCTCACCGATATCGAGCTGGTGATCTTCGACACGCATGGCGAGTCGGCCGGGCGCGGCGCCCATCCCGACAGCCTCAGCGACCGGCTCGCCTATCTCGATCCGGAATGGCCGCGGCGCGCCTTCGCCAAGGCCGGCGTCAAGGTGACGCGCGAGACCAGCTTCCAGGGCAGCGACGGCTATCTGCTGTTCGGCACCAGGGGGCTAGCGGGCGCGACGGTGGCGCGCATCGCCGAAGCCGTCTTCGCTGACGCGGCTGCCGGCGCAGACGATCCGATCTATGCCGAGCCGGATTTCGCCACTGAGTTCTTCCAGACCGTGCGCGAGGAGATGACGCATCTCGTCGACGATCCCGGCTATGCGGCGCTGATCGGTACCTTCGGCCCCTCGCTGCTCGACAAGACCGGCTCGCGCCCGGCGGCGCGGCAGAGCGATGCCGGCGGGCCGACGGTGATCCGCCATCCCCGTGAGCTGCGCGCCATTCCCAACAACGCGATCCTGCAACAGCTCGGCTGGCTGGCGAACAGCGTGCACGGTATCGGCCAGGCGGCGGCGCGGGCGCCGGATCTGTTCGCCAGCATGCGCGAGAGTTCCGAGCGCTTCGGCCGGGCCTACCGGCTTGCGGCCCATGCCATGGCGAACAGCGATCTCGACGTGCTGCGCGCCTATCTCGACACGCTCGATGCCGGCTCCTGGTTCGACCGGGCCCGGCGCACCGAGAAGGAGGGGCGCCGCGACGAGTTGCTCGCGGTGGCCGAGACGCTGGCGCGACTCGATCTTGCGCCTTCGCTGCGAAGGCTATTCTGGCGCTTCGCCTCCGATCGGCTGAAGCTGAAGGAAGCGGCGGGTGAGCCGCCGGCGATGCCGGTCCGGCTGGTGGCGCTGCATACGCTGCGCCTTTCGTTGCTGCACCGGATCTGGCTGTCGGCGACGCATATCCCGGACTTCCGACCGCATGCCGGGGTGACGCGCGAACTCCTGCTCGAGCGCATCCTGCGGCTCGACATGACCGGCGCGCTCGCGCTGCTCGGCGAGATCTTCCCGCTCAATCCCGATCCGGCGCTCGGGCTCGATTTCGGCGAGCCTGCCGGCCCGCGCGAGGGCGGCGCCTATGCGACCTTCCATCGCGACGTGGTCGAGCCGATGCGGGAGTGCTTTGCGCTGCTGCGTGAGGTCTCAGGCGCGATCCAGCACGAGATCGGGGCGTTCGGGTGAGGGGGTGATCCGGCGATGCGGCCAACCGATTGTGCTGGAAGCTAAGACCGCGTCCTCTCGGACAAGCCGGAAAGCGGCTCGGTATAAGTGCTCGTCGAAGGCGCTGGCCTGGCTCCGAGGCTCAGCGCGTGCGCTCGGAGAGCTCGGCCGATGCGCTGGTGTTGCGATCCGAGATCGACTGGACCGGCTCCCAGACGGTGTGGTTGTCTCGCGGGGTCGAGACCAGGTATTTGAGCTGGCTCTTGGCCTTGGCCGAGAGCAGCCTGCTGGTCTGGAAGCTGGCGAAGTTGGCATAGGCGCGAGCGCCGCCGTCGAAGACCACGACGCGATCCTTCAGGACGACGATATCGCCCTTCTTCAGCGTCTCGTCCCTGAGATACCAGAACGGGTCGTTGGCATATTCCATCGGCTTGACGAGCGGCGTCTTCGGCCCGTCCTTGACGTCCTTGGTGGCGCCATCGAGCTTCGCCGTTGCCTTCTTGCGCTTGGGCCGGACTGTCATGTGCAGGGGATTGTCGGGCACGGGCGCATAGGTTGGCCGTTGCGGGACGCCGAACAACGTCTCCCAGAATCCCGCGGCGCTCGCCGGCGAGGCGAGTGCCATGGCAGCCGCTGTCAGGGCAGCGGCGGCAATGATCTGTTTCGAAATGGTCGACACGGCTGCAATCCCCAGCTCCGCAACCGGAGATAGCGATAAACATACCCGATCTCAATGACGACAGCACGACGTGATGAACGGCTTCTTCGTCAAATTTCAGCGATTGCAGTGCCGGCATTTCGAGATCGTTGAACCGGGGGCGATTCTGCGGCGATTTTCGCTGCGGTGCAGCATGGTTGTCGCGCCCGGCGCATCCCGGTCATGCGCCAGCAAAGGGTTCAAGGCTGTGGAAGGCCTAGCACCTCGCGCAGCACGGGAATGGTCGCATCGGCGATCGCGGCATGGCCGCTGGCGTTGGGATGGAAGGAGCCGCCAAGCGTGGCGGCGAAAAGCGGCTGCTCCGGGCTGAGCGGATCGGTGGTGTCGGAGCCTTCGATGGTGCCGACACGCATGTAATGTCCAGTCAGGAACGAGTCGTTGGGGGTGATGAGCCAGCGCTGACGCGGGCGATAGGCCCGCCAGGCGCTCGGAGCGAACGGCTCCCAGCGGTGCTGGACGAAATTCCAGGTCGGAAAGCGCATGGCGCCGGAAGCCACACGGTCTGGCGCGTCGGCGGGGGCTCCTGCCGAGCACAGGGCATGACCGGCGAAGCGCTCGACATGGGCATCGACGAAACGCCAGCGCCGCGCTTCGGGAAGCGTGGCGATCGCCGCTGCGATGCCGCGATTGAGATGGGGGACGAACGCTGCGGCCTCACCGCCCGTGCTCGGTTTGCTGATCGAAAGGATGCGGTGCACGTCCATGCCGCTGGTGCTGACGCCGCAGGGGCCGCTCTCGCCGCGCGTGATCTGCGGATAGGCGGTCTGGACGATGGCCGAGGCCGGGACGTCGAGATGTTTCTCGAAGGCTGCGGAGAGCTCGCGGATGCGCGCCGGGATGACCTCGTCGACAGCCCGGCGCGCCTCGGCGAAGGTCTTGGTGTCGATCTGGCTGAGCCAGAGCTTGTAGAGCAGGCCGACGCGCAGGCCGAAGCGGCCGCGCCCGACCACCTCCTCGGCGATGACGCTGGAGAAGCCGATATCGTTGCCGCCGATGCTGAGCAGCACGGCATCGGGCTTCATGGCGCGCGGCTGGCTGCAGCGCGGGAGATCGCGGCGCCAGTCGAAGCCGGAGCCTTCGTCGTCGAAGCGGTTGTAGCCGGCGAAGCTGCGGCAGTAGTCGCGCCAGTAGCGCATCAATTGCGGCGAGGCGTCGTAGACGGCATCGCCGACATCGTCGCGGGCTGCGTAATAGCCGAGGAGCCCGGCGCTCACCTCCGCCCCGGTGCAGCTATAGGGCGTCAGCGTCACCGCGACGTCGCGATGCGCGAGGGCCAGGACGAGCGCGGCGCGGACATGCTGCGAATAGAGTGAGCGGTGACATTGCGCGTTGAGCCAGATCGCCGCGGCCGCGCCACCGAGCGAGCTGTCGGTTGCGCCGCGCCGCCGCGGATAGTTGCGGAAGCCGGGGCGATCGGGCAGGGGCGAGGAATTGCGATAGGTGTCGATGCCGTCGTCGACCAGCTCGGCCGGCCGGTCGGGATTGCCTTCGCCCGAGGAGAAGGAATCGCCGAAGCCGGCGATGGCGATGTGGCGCAGCTTCACAGCCTTCGCTTCGGCGAGCGGTGCATTGTCGGCGCTGACCGCGATGTCGAGCGGTGCGCCGAAGGTGCGGCGCGGAAGCCTGGCCTCCTTGGAGCAGGGAGCGACCACGGCAAGCTCGCCAGTCGTCCAGCGGCAGGTCTTGCCGGCGAGCGACGGCGGCAGCTCGGCGAGCCGCACGAGCACGTCGGCGACGCGCGGCTCCATGAACTGATCGCCGGTGTCGAGCAGGCATTGCCAGTGGCCGCGATTGCCGTTCTGGAAGCAGGTCCGGCGCGTGACCGCCGAGGTCCAGCCCCAGCGCGCGATGCTCACGGGATCGCCGAAGGCGGGACCGAGCGTGCGGGCGGCTGCGGCGCGCTGCATCGCATCCTCGAAGGCGATGGCCGGACGCTCGCGCCGGTCGGCCGCGGGGAGGGCGGCATAGATCTCGGCCAGCTTGCGGAACTGCGCCTCCTCGCGGAACAGGCGGAAGCGGTTGGCGATTTCCCATTCGATGCGCGGCTGCGCGACCGCGCCGCCAGCGACGAATCCGGCTTTCACAATGAGAAGCGATGACAGGAGCAGGCGCAGTCGAGGCATGGCGGTAGCCTCCAGTGGCGGTACAACCCTAACGCGTTGGATGACGCTGGGGAAGTTGCTGGCGGCGGATTGTATCCCGGCCGGTTCGCCTTAGGTTGCGGGCAAGAGGAACGACAAGGGGAGCACGAGCCGAATGGCCGCGATCGAACTGCCGGCACAGCCCTTCGACGTCGAAGCCGCCAGGACAACGCTGTTCCAGGCGCTGCTGGCGGCTGCCGGCAAGCACGGCAAGAGCCGCATCGCGCTTGAGGATCCGGAGCGCAAGCCGCTCAGCTATGGCAGTCTGGTGCTGGGCGCGCTGGTGCTCGGCCGCAAGCTTTCGGGGCTGACCAGGCCGGGCGAAAAGGTCGGGCTGATGCTGCCCAACGTCCAGGGCATGGCGGTGACGCTGTTCGGGCTTTCTGCCTATGGCCGCGTGCCGGCGCTGCTCAACTTCACCGCCGGCCTGAAAAACCTCACCGCCGCCTGCGAGATCGGGCCGATCTCGACGATCGTCACCTCGCGGCGCTTCATCGACCAGGCCAAGCTCGACGACATCGTCGAGGCGCTCGCGCCGGGGCGGCGGGTGATCTATCTCGAAGATGTCCGCAAGGGCTTGACCAGCCTCGACAAGGCGCTCGGCGCGCTCGCCTCGCTGGCGCCCGGGCTGGTTCTTCGCAATCATGCGGCCAGGCCCGACGATCCGGCGGTCGTGCTGTTCACCTCCGGCACCGAGGGCAAGCCCAAGGGCGTGGTGCTGAGCCACGCCAATCTGGTCTCCAACGCCAACCAGATCTTCCAGCTCGCCGCCGGCTTCCTCAGCGAGCGCGACATCGTCATGAACCCGCTGCCGGCCTTCCACTCCTTCGGGCTGACGGCGGCGCTGCTGATGCCGCTGACGCACGGCATGAAGGTCGTGCTCTATCCGAGCCCGCTGCACTACAAGCAGGTGCCCAAGCTGATCGGGGAGACCGGCGCGACCTTCCTGTTCGCCACCGATACCTTTCTCCAAGGCTATGCGCGCGCTGCGGATGAGGGCGACCTCAAGAGCGTGCGCTATGTCGTCGCCGGGGCCGAGCGGGTGAAGCCTGAGACACGCCGGATGTGGGAGCCCTATGGTACCACCATCCTCGAAGGCTATGGCTGCACCGAGTGCTCGCCGGTGCTGGCCTGCAACACGCCGGTGGCGATGCGCGAGGGCACGGTCGGCCGGCTCCTGCCCGGAATCACGGCCAGGCTCGAGCCGGTCGAGGGCATCACCGAGGGTGGACGACTTTGCGTGAAGGGGCCGAACGTGATGCTCGGCTATCTCAACGCCGACAATCCCGGCGCGATCGTGCCGCCGGAGGGCGGCTGGCACGACACCGGCGACATCGTCGCGATCGATGACGGCTTCGTCGCGATCAAGGGCCGGGCCAAGCGCTTCGCCAAGCTCGGCGGCGAGATGGTCTCGCTGGCGGCGGTCGAATCGATGGTCGCTGGCTTATGGCCCGGTCACAATCACGTGGTCGTGGCGCTGCCCGATCTGCGCAAGGGCGAGCAGCTCGTCCTCGTCACCGAAAAGCCCGATGCCGAGAAGAAGGCGCTGCAGGACGAGGCCAAGCGCCAGGGTTTCCCGGAATTGTGGCTGCCAAAGGCCATTCTCGTCACCGCCACGATTCCGGTGCTCGGCAACGGCAAGATCGATTATGGTGGCACGCGCGAGCTCGCCATCATGATGAGGCCGCTGCTGTGACGCCACAATCGCATGCTCAGGGAAGCCGCATGATCACGCTTCTTCCCCTTGTCTTCGCCCGCGCGGCGGCCTTCGCCGTGGCCGGGATCGCTCTGACGCCCGCCGATGTCGTCGCCCAGGCCGCCGGCCAGACCTATGTCCGCCGCGACGAATGCATCGAAGCCGGCAAGCTCTCGGCCGAGCAGTGCGAGCATGCCTATCGCAACGCCCGCGCCGAATTCGAGCAGAAGGCGCCGCGCTATGCCTCGCGCGCCTCCTGCGAGCGCGCCCATAAGCGCTGCGGTGCCCAGGTCTCGACCACCGGCGGCTGGGATGCGTTGGCGCGCGGCGGCGGCGGACAGACTTACGTGCCGCGCTTCGTCGGCATCCGCGTCACCGGCGAGGGCTCCGCGGGCAAGGCGCTGCCGATCATCGAGGGGGCGGCCAAGGTCGCCTTCTCGGCGCGCCAGGTCGCGGCGCTCGACGACAAGGTCGCGGCCCGCCGGGCGGTGATGGGGGGCGGCGATGGCGGGCGCGGCCAGCACAGCCAGCAGGCGAGCGGCCCCTATATCCGCCGCGGCGACCGCGACGACACGGTGCGCGTGCCGATGCAGGAGAAGAAGATCGGCGCCGACGTTGCGCCCGGGCTCTATGTCGATCCCGACGGGGTCGAATGGTACAAGCCGGCGCATCGGCGCTGAGCGATCCCGTCGGCTTTCAATCGGAGCTTGTCGGCTGCGAGCAGCGCGGCTAACGAGTGCACGTCACGCGGGCGTGGCGAAACTGGTAGACGCATCGGACTTGAATGATTGAGTGCTCCGGCGGAAACGCCAGATGCAGAACTGCTCAAATTCGGGGAATCCTGTCAGATGGCGATCCCGAGCCAAGCCCTGAGGCGGCAAGCTTCAGGGAAGGTGTAGAGACTAGACGGGCAGCACCTACGGCAGACGCTATGGTGAAGGGATAGTCCAGACTCCAAACGCCTTTCGGGGCGGCGGCGAAAGCCGTGGTGGGTAAGAAAATCCGTAGGGCCTTCGGCCCGTGGGGGTTCGATTCCCCCCGCCCGCACCATAGCTTCACTCTTCGTAGTAAAAGGGGCGTTTCTCGGCGCCCTGCAGATTGTCGGCCAACCCCCAAAATTGGGCTAAGACACGCGTATATCGGCGTATGTCTTTCTCTTTCACTCGGATCGCCTCACTCAGCATCTCGATATCGCCAGTGATCGCGATGCTATGGTCGTCCAGGTGATCCCAGAAGCGCGGAGAACGTGCATAGAGGGCGGTACACGAAGTTCCGTCGCCGTGTCTTACTGCGTTCGCTAGCAAGAAAAGCTCTTCGATGGTGTCGCCAACATCATCGATCTGCAAATCAATCTCAGCTGAGTGGGCGGTCCTGTGCAGCAGGTCGACAAAGGGCCATTTGGCGACAGCTCTTCTGTTCTCATCTGGCAAGATAATGCGGGCCCAGCTCCGCAATTGCCGTTCGAAAAGTCCGCATAGCAGCAGCGCAAAAGACCGGCGCGCCTCTTGAGCGGTGTGATTGTCGATATGGAGAGTCAGCTGATCGAGAAGTTCTTTATGGGTTTCCGTATTGCGGAAAATCACTTCGGCGTGCTGAGGCAAGCGGTCGAGAGTGGCTCTCACAACGCGATGATAAAAGCGGTCGATATTGGCTTGAAAAATTCGGGGGAACTGGGAGTTTATCTGCATTGGCTGAAGCACTTCCTCCACAAATGTTATGGCTCCCCGAGAGCTCTCCCTGCTTTCGCTCGAACTCCGGTGAAGGTCGATAGGCTTGAGCCTTCGTTCATAACGGACGCGCGCAGCTTGGCCCAAGGTGCCGGCCAGAAGTTTTGGAAGTGCCTTACCGGAAACGGCGTGTGGGTTCGTCCCCTCGCTGTCCGCACCAATCTTGCATGGTTTCTTCCAACTAGAGCTGCCTGAAGCTGAGCCATTGACTAAAACGCGAGCGCGGGGTCGAGTTCGCCTTAGGGGAGGCGCTGATGCTAGGCTGGTTAGCGAAGAAGAGCGAGAACGCCCGCGTCTATATGTGCGTGAAGGAGGTGCTTTGGGATTTGGAGAAGGCTGACGGCCTTCGTCGAGCCACCCTCCTAATGCTCGCCCAATGGTTCCGTTTGACGATGACGGACGACGGGGGCTGCCCAATACCTTGCTCGATCGGCCGCTGGATTATACGCGCGCCGACCTAGTGCGCTTCTACGGCATGCTTGAGACGATACGAAATAACGCGGCCCGCCAGAACGAGCACCTGCAGAAGACGATGCCCAAGTTCGGCATAAAGATGCCAGATTTCGCGATTCAGCACGTCAAAGACACAAACCGTGGCATCGAGATTTGGATGTGCACGGTTGGATGCGGAATCGTACCCGATGTCCGCGATGATGTGAGGAAGATATGGCAGCATCTGAGTGGGTCTCGCGAGCATATTCGTGATGCCATACTTCGTCTTAAGAGCATCGAGATTGCCACGCAGGAGGTGACTGGCGAGGACACCAGCATGATGTTCGATACAGTGCCTCTGGGAGAGTGGCTTATAGGAGCTGAATTCGTCCCCAGCGCCTTTAAAGCCGAACTGAGGCTGCTCTGAGATGTCTAGGCCCCGTGCGAGCGCCGCAGCTCATCCCGCCACCTGGCTGATGCCGATAGCACTGCTTTTGCTAGCGCTCGTGCCTTGGCCTTACGCCTACTATCAGATGCTTCGCATCGTCGTCTGCGCGGCAGCCGGATATCTCGCCTATGGGGAGTATCAGCGCATTGGGCTTGGAGTATGGGCGATCATACTTGCCGTGCTGGCCCTGGTCTTTAACCCCGTTGCTCCGCTACATATGAAGCGCGAAATCTGGGCGATTTTGAACATTGGCACGGCGGCAGCGCTGGCGATGCACTTTTGGGTGTCGCGACGCCGATCCGTTCGGTAGCGGTAGCGGCACCTACCCCCTGCGATGCTCGACCTTCGGCAGGAACTAGGCCAACGGCCCGATTGTCGGCAGGAAGGCGCAGAGCCGATAGACCACCTCAATGCCGATCCAGTCGGCGACCTCGCCGAAGGTTGCCGCCGTCCGCACCAATCTCCTATTGCGAGATGGGCAAGCCCGGCTCCGTGGGGCAGTGGGCCTTCGGGAGGAGACTGTCGCCTGCCTAAGGACCTACTTGCACTCCAACTGCTCGATCCGCGGCAAGCCCGACAGGCGGACTTTGGGATTGTAGCTGACGGAACAGCTTTTCGTGCCGGCCGGGAGCTCCTGGGCCAATGAGATCGAGGTGCCGGCATAGCCGCATTCGATCCAGACCCGGCGCTCGGATGTGTTTGCGAACTGCCAGGTCGACACCTCGCGATCCCTAACCTTCCTTGTCGCGTCCGGAGCCAAACTGACCTGCTCGGCCGGCTGGCCGTCATAGAACGTAACCTGGCTGAAGCGATGTGGCGTCTTGCTGCGCAGATCGCGCCAGCCCGGAACGGCCGCCGTGAGCTGCTGCTGCGTGTCCACTTCGGACGGGCATTGCGGCGCCGCGACTGCCTCGCCGGCGAGGACCACGAACAGCCCCGCTGCAACTAGAATCCTGCTCATGCCGCTATCGCCTCGCTACCATTCGATCGCTGAAAACGCGTTGCCGTCGTTGCTCAATCCCGATTTTGTCGGTGTCCAGCGAATTGTACGACGTCTGACTTCCCCTTGCGTGCGCCATTGATCCAGGACCTGAATCCCGACGGCATCCTGCCCCAGATAGATCGCCGCGTGCTTGCCGGTGCTCCCGGTCTGCGGATATTTGCCATCAACGAACGTCGCGATGGCCGTGCCCACCGGAAGCACGGGGCCGTCCTTGGTGACCTTGCGCCCCTCTTTCCAGGCACTGGTCTGCGGCGCTTTGAGAGTCTGCTGAATGAACTCCACGCACTCGGCGTTGCCTTTTGCGTTTGTATATGAGGTTCCACTGTAGCTTGCCTCGAGAGACTTGCCGCTCTCGGGCTTCAAGATATGCTCCATTCCGAAGCTCCATAAACTATTTAAACCAACGGGTGGCTTCAAGGTATTGGGTCAATTCAACGAGCAGGCTGCATAAAATTGGCGGAAGCCTTGCCCCGGATGCCTTTGCGCGCATTTGAACGACTATCGGCAGTAACATCTACCGAGATCCGGTCGGCGACCTCGCCGAGGATCGCCGCCGCTCTGGCCGTCACCTGGAAGAGCCCTGCGCCGGCTCCTGCCGGCGTGCTCTCTTGATCGCGGAGCCGTTTAGCCAAGGCGCGATTGCTCGCGAAACTGGCGCGGCGTGATGCCCGTCATCCGGCGGAAGGCGCGGCTGAAATGCGCCGGATCGGTGTAGCCGGAGGAAAAGGCGACGTCGATGATCCTGCAATCGGTGTCCTGCAGCAGCCGGCTCGCATGCTCGTACCTGACGGTGTCGAGGATGTCCGAATAGGACAGGCCGATGAGGGCGAGCTTGCGCTGAAGCGTCCGCGTGCTGACGCCCGCGATCTCGGCGACGTCGGCGAGAGCCGTGGTTCCCTCGTCGAGATAGGCCGGCAGCATCAGCTTGAGCAGTTCGACGATGTCGTAGGCGGAAGGGCCGTCCTCCTGGTTCCTTGCCGGCGCAAACGAGACGGCCGACCGGTTGGGAAGGCTGAGCAGCGCGATCGGCAGGCTGATCCAGGCGGCATGCTGGCCCGACAGGAATCGCACATTCGGCCAGCAGGATCGCGTTGCCGGGCTTGGCGCATAAGACGATTCGAAGGCGATCGCCGTCGGCATCCAGCCAGGCCCTGCGAATTGCCTGATGATGTAGACCGAGAAGATATTCTGGATCCATTGCGCGTATTTCAGATGCAGGAGCCCCGTCCCCGCAAGCCGGCTGCAGACCCGAACATGATCCGCGTCATGTTCGATCCACATGCTCAGAATGGTGTCTTCCCGTGACGCCTCATGGCAGGCGTGCCGGAGCGCGACGAGCAGTGTCGGTGAATGCGCGATCAGGGCCCGTGTCTTTTCCCGCATATGAGAGAAATGCAGGCGCTGGGCAGCGAGAAAGCCGAAATCCTCGATGCCTTGGGTTCTCTGGGCGGTCTCGACGAAACGCAGCGCCGGCAGAAGCGGCAAATAGAGCTCGCTCTTTTCGGCCAGGGACGATGGCAGCCGGGAGCGCTCCAGGAGCGCCTCCGTCGGCGCGCCGATATCGTCGAGGATACTGACGAAGGGCAGCAGGAACTGGCCGCGCGTCAAGGGGATATCAGCCATCGGACCTCGCCGCGGTCACCGCGTTGACGCTTTTCACAAGGCCGAATCTTCCGAGGATTCGCGGCCGGCGAGCGTGAAGAATAGCCGGTCGCGGGTGGCGCAAAATGGCAAGACCGACAACCCGCCCATGCACCAAACAGAGCCTGTCGGCTGATCCGAAAGTGATCCGCCGCACGGAGCATCCACTGCCGGGAGCCTCTATCTCACGGAAAGTCGGCAGTGGGGGCTTCCTATTCGCAAAGCCGGCGCTCGCATGCCTTCCAGTCATCATTTGGCCGGTGAACGTCACCGCAAGCTGCTCGAAGCCCCGCTTCGCGGGCCATTTTGATTGCCATTGAATTGCTCGGCCATCCGCAGATGGCCCTCTGAGATTGCATATTGAGGAGACCTGAATGCTGTCGAGACTCTCCCAACTGTCTGTGTTCTCGGCCCTCGCATTGGTTGGTCAAGGCATTGGCTTGACTGGTACCGGTGTCGCACTGGCACAGGACGCGACTGCCGAGCTGGCGAAAAAGCTCAGCAATCCCGTGTCATCGCTGATCAGCGTGCCCTTCCAGTTCAACTACGACCGAGGCTTCGGACCGAACAACCGTGGCGACCGAAAAACGCTCGATATCCAACCGGTCATCCCGTTTTCATTGAACGAGGACTGGAATGTCATTTCCCGGACCGTCGTCCCGGTCATCTGGCAGCACGACATCGCAGGCCCCTCCGGCAACCAGTCCGGTCTGGGAGACGTCACGCAAAGCTTCTTCATTTCCCCGAAACAGCCGACCGCTGGCGGGATCATCTGGGGAGCAGGTCCTGTCTTCCTGCTTCCGACGGCGACCGACGATCTGCTCGGAGGCGGCAAGTTCGGGATGGGTCTGACTGCCGTCGTTCTGAAGCAGGAAGGGCCATGGACGGTCGGCGCGCTTGCAAACCACATCTGGTCCGTTGCGGGGAAGGGAGGCAGGTCCGATATCAGCGCGACCTACCTGCAGCCCTTCATCTCCTACAGGACATCGGACGCCTGGACGTTCACGCTCAATACGGAGAGCACCTATGACTGGACGGCCGAACAATGGTCGGTGCCGATCAATTTCCAAGTTTCGAAGCTTGTGAAATTTGGCGAGCAGCCGGTGAGCCTCTCCGCAGGCGTGCGCTATTGGGCGGCTGCGCCGAAGAACGGACCGCGCGGCTGGGGGCCCCGCGTGGGGTTGACGTTCCTGTTTCCGACATAGGTGCAGTCGCGATGCAACACAGGTTCGGCCGCATCCCGGTGAAACCAGCGCCAAAGGGCTGGCACTCGGGGGATTTCCGCCCCGCGGAGATAAAGAATAGCCGGTCGCGATTGGCGCGAAATGGCAAGACGGGCGGGCTGCCCATGCACGAAATGCTCGCAACGATAGTCGCCGGCCGCTCGGGCCGCGATTGCGTGCTGCTGAGCCGGAGCGTTCGCGCACGTGCCGTCAGGGCGGGCAAGGCAGGGGACACGCAGCAATGTCAGGCGCAACGGCGCGCAATCTCGCCATCGGCTCGATGGTGGCTTCCTTGTGCGGGCCGGCCTGGGCATCGGATCTCCGGCAGCCCCCCGCGCCGCCGGCTCCCGTCCTTACGTCGGGACCGAGCTTTTCGGTGACCAGCTATGTCTGGGCGACGGCCATCGACGGCAAGAGCGCGACGCTGCCGCCGCTGCCGGCGGCGGATATCCACCTGCGCTTCCGCGACGTGCTCAAGGAGCTCAACGGCGCGCTGATGGCATCTGCCGAGATGCGCATCGAGCGCTGGAGCGTTCTTGTCGATGGGCAGTTCTCGCAAGTGACGACCGGAGGCAATCTGCCCGGGCCGTTCTTTTCAGGGCTGAAGCTGCGCTCGCAGACCACCACCGTTCAGGGCTCCGTCTTTTACCGGGTCTATGAGGACAGCGTGCTTGCGCTCGATGTCGGCGGCGGCGTCCGGTTCTGGAACCTGAACACCAAGCTCGAGGTCCTGCCCGGCCTTGCCAATCTTCGGATCGACCACCGTCAATCCGAGATGTGGGCCGATCCCGTCATCGGCGCCCGCCTCGGCGTGAAGCTCGGCGGTCCTTGGAGCCTGACGCTCGCAGGAGATGTCGGCGGCTTCGGGGCCGGCTCGCGCCTGACCTGGCAGGGCCTGGGCAGCGTCAACTACGCCTGGAGCGAAAACCTGACGCTGAAAGCGGGCTACCGGGCGCTCCATGTCGATTATCGCAGCGGTGGTTTCTCGTACGACGTGACCCAGCATGGGCCCGCCGTCGCAGCAACGTACCGGTTCTGATCGAGACCTCAATGAGTTCGGCAATGTCGAAAGAAATGGGAATGGCGATGACTGCGAATGCGTTTCGGACCGCAGGCGTTTCCGCGCTGGCGCTGCTGGCGCTCTGCGGGCAGGCCCTGGCGCAAGCGGCCGAAGCGCAGCCCAAGGTCACTGATCCGCATTTCAAGATCGCGCCGGGCTATCTGAAGCGGCCGGACCTGCCGGACAGCCTGATCCTGCTCGGCCCGCCGCCGGAGCCGGGTTCTGCTGCGCTGGCCCGGGACGAGGAAGCGCGCAAGGCGACGATCCCCTTGCGAGACACCGCACGCTCGAAGCTCGCCTATACCGACGCCGACCTCGCCTTTCCGCAGGCCGCCGACAACTTCTCCTGCGCGATGGGTGTCAGGATCGACGGCAAGCAGACGCCGCGCCTCTATGCGATGACGCAGAAGATGCTGTCGGATTTCGGCCTTTCCACCTATGGCGTGAAGAACAAGTACAACCGGGTCCGCCCCTTCATGGTGCACAACGAAGCGACCTGCCGGGCGGATCAGGAGGCCATTCTGCGGAGCGACGGCTCCTACCCGTCAGGCCACACGGCTGCGGGCTGGGGCTGGGCTCTCGTCTTCGCGCAGATCAATCCCGAGCGTGCGGATGCGCTGCTCAAGCGCGGCATCGAGTTCGGGCAGAGCCGCGTGATCTGCAACGCGCATTGGCAGAGCGATGTCGATGCCGGGCGGATCATGGGCGCGGCGACGGTGGCGCGGCTGCAGACCGACCCGACCTTTCTCGCCGATCTCAAGGCCGCGAAAGCGGAAGTGAAGGCCGCGAAGGCGAGGCGGCCGCTCTCGGCCTCCGAATGCGCCGCAGAGGCCGCTGCGCTGTCTGCGCGGTAACGACGAGCAAATCGATCAAAGGCACCAATGAGGTACCGTTCAATGCGAATGAAGTCGGTCTACAGCCTGGGTTTCCTGGTTCTTGCGCCATGCGTGGCGATCGCGCAGTCGGTTCCGGTCAATGTCGGCAATTTCAAGCGAGCCGAGACCGATTTCTACATGCGCAAGACCGTCGACGCAGGCGGTCTCGGCAAGTTCGCCCACACCAGGACGCCAACGCCGATCGACAACCAGCCCGTGGTCCGGATGAACCGGGATACGCTCTATTCCCAGGCGCTCTTCGACCTCGATGCCGGCCCGGTGACCATCACCCTTCCCGATGCCGGCAAGCGCTTCGTCTCGATGCAGGTCATCAGCGAGGACCACTATACCCCGATGGTGGTCTACAAGCCGGGCCGTACGACGCTCACCAAGGACAAGGTCGGCACGCGCTATGTGTTCGTTGCGGTCCGTATCCTTGTCGATCCCAACGACGCTAAGGACCTCGCGCAGGTTCACGCCCTGCAGGATGCGCTGAAGGTGGAGCAGAAATCGGCCGGCAAGTTCGAGGCTCCGAACTGGGACCTGGCTCAACAGAAGAAGCTCCGTGATGCGCTCGAAGCGCTCTCCGCCGCATCATCGGGCAGCTTCACCAACGCTTTCGGCCCGAAGGGAAAGGTCGATCCGGTGATGCACCTGCTCGGCACGGCAGCGGGCTGGGGCGGCAACCCCGACAAGGACGCATCCTACCCCTCGTTCACCCCGGCCAGGAACGACGGCAAGACGGTCTACAAGCTCAGGGTCAAGGACGTTCCCGTCGACGCGTTCTGGTCGATCAGCGTCTATAACGACAAGGGCTTCTTCCAGAAGAACGGTTACGACGCCTATTCGGTCAACAGCATCACCGGCAAGACAAGCGCCGATGGCGCGATCGACATCCAGTTCGGCGGCTGCGACGGCAAGATCGCGAACTGCCTGCCGATCACGCAGGGGTGGAACTACACATTCCGGCTCTACCGCCCCCGCGCCGAGGTCCTGAACGGCACGTGGAAAATCCCGGAGGCGCAGCCGGCATCGTAACCCGCAGCAGCCTCGCCCAGTTGGTACGGCAAGCGGTGGTGACTTTTCACCCGATCTTGCCGTTAGCCGAATGCTGGAACCGGCGCGGCGGGATACTACAAGCCCGACTGGCCTCGGCGACGAACTCCGGACCGTTGCCACAGCTGCATAACCGCAAGGGCTTCAACTCACCTGACAGCAAGGGCGACATCGCCCTTGCTGCTTTTGTCCTGGCACAGGCGATCGTCTGCCCGGCGCTTACTTGACCGCGGAGAAGGCCGTCGGCGCCAGAATCTGGCTGACGATGTTGCCAACGATCTGGCCGTCCGCTTCGCTCTTGATGCGCGCCTCGACCCAGTCCGGGTCGGTCGCGAACGCCGTCCATTTCGTCTCGCGCTCGGCGAGCGATTCCCAGGCCAGGAAATAGGTCAGGTCCTGATTGGACTCCCCGATCAGCGTGGTGAAGAATCCGGCTTGCCGGATGCCGTGCTTGTCCCACAGCTTCAGTGTGGCCTTCTCAAAGCGGTCGAGCAAAGCCGGAAGCCGGCCAGGCAAGCAGCGATACACGCGCATTTCGTAGATCATTGAAAATCACGTCCTATTGTCGTTCTTGCAGCAGGCAATTTGCCGCAAGGATGGCCTGCCCCGATTGAGTGACCCGACCCCGGTCCTGCTGGCGGCGGTAGCGAATCCTACCCCCGCCGGTGCTCGACCTTCGGCAGGAACCAGGCGAGCAGCCCGATCGCCGGCAGGAAGGCGCAGATGCGGTAGACCGCCTCGATGCCGATCCAGTCGGCGACCTCGCCGAGGATCGCCGCCGCGAGCCCGCCGAGGCCAAAGGAGAGGCCGTAGAACAGCCCGCCGATCAGGCCGATCCGGCCCGGCATCAATTCCATCGCGTAGATCAGGATCGCGGCGAAGGAGCTCGCCATGATCAGGTTGATCACCACCGTCAGCACGCCGGTCCAGAACAGGTCGGCGAAGGGCAGCATCAGCGAGAAGGGCAGGGCGCCGAGGATCGAGAACCAGAGGATGCGGTTGCGGCCGACCCGGTCGCCGATGATGCCGCCGGCGAGCGCGCCGACGGCCGCTGCGGCGAGGAAGAGGAACAGCATCAGCTGCGAGCCCTGCACGGAGACGCCGAACTTCCCGATCAGGTAGAAGGTGTAATAGGAGCTGAAGCTCGACGAATAGGCGTTCTTCGAGAACAGCAGGATCACCAGGATGGTGATCGCGAAGACGATCTGGCCCTTCGAATGTGCGGGGGTGGCGGGCGCGGCCGCCGCGACCTTCGCGGGTTTCGCCGCGGCGGCGGCAGCGGCCGCCTTGCTCAGCTCGGCATAGCGGCGCGCCGTCCAGACCATCAGGACCATGGCGAGCAGGGCTGCGGCCGAGAACCAGGCGACGCTGGTCTGGCCGCGCGGCACGATGATGAAGGCGGCAAGCAGCGGGCCGAGCGCGCCGCCGCTCTGGCCGCCGACCTGGAAGATGCCCTGCGCCAGCCCCTGCTGGCCGCCCGAGGCGTTGCGGGCCATCCGGGTCGCCTCGGGATGGAAGATCGAGGAGCCCAGCCCGACGCAGGCCGCCGAGATCAGCAGCAGCGCATAGCTGCCGGCATAGGCGAGGCCGATCAACCCGGTCAGAGTGCAGCCCATGCCGACGACCATCGAATAGGGCATCGGGTTCTTGTCGGTGTAGTGGCCGACGACCGGCTGCAGCAGCGAGGCAGTGATCTGGAAAGTCAGCGTGATCAGGCCGATCTGGCCGAAATCGAGCGCATAGGCCGTCTTGATGATCGGGTAGATCGCCGGGATCAGCGACTGGATCATGTCGTTGAGCAGATGCGTCGCGCTGAGCACGAACAGCACCGGCAGGTCGGCGCGGCGGGTCTGGGCGATCGGCTGGCTGGCGTTCATGCGGCTGATGTCACCGGAGGCAGCCCGGAGGGCGGGCGAGGGCCCGCTGGATAGCTGCAAAGTCGGCTCATAGCATCGCGATCGGCGAAGAACCCAGAGCAAACAGCACAGGGCCGCCCTGATGTGGACGCGGGATGGGGGCGGCGGCTGGTGAAGCTGCTGCCGCCTATCCACCGGCTACTTCACCTCGCCGGCGATCTCGGCGAGCGCCGGCGCCTTCTGGATCAGGCCGCGCTCGACGAGGAAGGCGCCGAAGCGCTCGTAGCGGCCTTGGTCGAGAGCGCGCGGGCGCTTGGCGAAGCGCGGCAGCGTGTCGGTCCAGGCCTGGCGGTTGAGGGCGTCATCGAGATCGGGATGGGCGGCGATGAAGAGCTTCCAGGCCTCCTGCGGGTGGTTGGTGAGGTAAAGCGCCGCCTTCTCGATCGCGTCGAGGAAGCGCGGCAGGCGGCTGTCGTTGAGCCCGTCGCGGCGGGCGATCAGGATCAATTCGTCATAGGCGGGAACGCCGTGCTCCTCGGGATAGAAGGCCGTGCCGGGATGGCCTTCTAGCTTGAGCTGGGTCAGCTCGAAATTGCGGTAGCCGCCAATGGTGGCGTCGACCTTGCCGCCGATCAGCGCGGCCGAGAGCGCGAAGTTGACGTTGACGAGCTTGACGTCGTCGAGCTTGAGGCCGGCCTTGGCCAGCATCTGGCCGAGCAAAGTGGTCTCGGTGCCCGAGACGGCGTAGCCGATCGTCTTGCCCTTGAGATCGGCGAGCGACTTGATCGGCCCATCGGCCTTGACGATGACGCTGTTGAGCGGGGTCTCGACCAGTGTGCCGACGCGGACGATCGGGATGCCGGCGGCGTGGTCGAGATAGAGATTGGGCTGGTAGTGGATGCCGATGTCAGCCTGCCCGGCGGCGACGAGGCGCGGCACGGCCGAGGGGTCGGAGGGCGGCACCATGGTGACCTCGAGCCCTGCTTCCTTGAACAGGCCGAGCTGCTGCGCGACGACCAGCGGCGCGTGATCAGGGTTGACGAACCATTCGAGCATCACGGTCAGCTTGTCGGCGGCGCGGGCCGGGCTGGCGAGGCCGGCAGCCAAAGCGAGGCCCGTGGCGAGCAGAGCGCGTCTGGAGAGGGCGCGGAGGGTCATCAGGCGAAATCCTTCTGCGTGATCGGCTTGAGGAGGGGGCGGCGTCACGGCTCGCTCGTCCAGGGCAGCAGGCGCGGGCCGAGCGCATCGACGAGATGGCGCAGGACGAGGCTGAGCACGGCGAGCACGGTCATCGCGGCGAAGACCGTGTCGGTCTGCATGCGGGCATTGGCCTGGACCATGACGAAGCCGAGCCCGGCGGAGGCACCAACCCATTCGCCGATTACCGCGCCGAGCGGTGCCAGCGGAGCTGCGACCCGCAGGCCGGTGAGCAGGCTCGGCATGGCGAGGGGCAGGCGGACATAACGCAGCGTCTGCCAATGCGTCGCCGATGTCAGCGCGGTGGCGTCGATCAGTTCGGGATCGGTCCGGCGCAGGCCGTCGGTAAAGGCGGAGGCGACCGGGAAGAAGATGATGATCGTCGCCATGATCACCTTCGAGCCCATGCCGAAGCCGAACCAGACGACCAGAAGCGGTGCGATGACGAAGACCGGGAAGGACTGGAGCACGAGCAGGACCGGCCAGAGCAGGCGCCCGAGCCGCGGCAGCGCCACGATGGCGAGCGCCGTCAGCGCTCCGAACAGCGAGCCGAGCACGAAGCCAAGCGCCATCTCCGCGATGGTGGTCAGACTGTGGCCAAAGAGAAAGCCGGGCTGGCGCTGGAAGGCCAGCGCCACGTCGAGCGGCGAGGGCAGGATGTAGCGCGGCGGCTGGAACAGCCAGATCGCCCCCTGCCAGGCCAGCAGGAGGACGAGGATGGTGCGCAAGGCAGGGGCGAGCGCGGTCATCACCGGCTTCATGCCGGCAGCCGGGTTCCGTTCTGTCGCGTCCTGCGTCGTCAAGGTCCGCCTTTCCGGTGGAAGGCGGGCACGGGGAAATGCTGGCGAGGCTGCCCCGAGCGACTCCCTCCGCCAGCATGATCTGGGTCAGGTTCGAAGGGTGCTTCTCAGCTCGCCTCGCGGCGAACGCCCCCGTCTCTCGACCGCCCTTGTGACAGAGCGGCTTGCGGCTGTCACGCCTGCCTCAGGCTAAGGCGGCGTCGGTCAGCCCTCGCCATCATAGGCCGAATCGAAGAACGCCTTCTCCAGCGCGACGGCGCGTAGGAAGAAGCCCCGGCTCGTTTCCGCCTCGCTTGGGCCGATGCGGTCGAGCTCCGCCCGCAGGAAGCCGACGAAATCGCGGAAATCGGGGTTGTCGTGCAGGGTGATCCATTCGGCATGGATGAAGTTCGCCGGCAGCGGCTGCGAGGCCTGCTGGGCCCAGTCGAGATAGAGCCATTCGGCCACAACCAGCACGGAGAGGGCAGCGGCATAGGAGCGCGTCGCGGCGGCCTCGCGCATCAGCGCCTTGAAGCCGGCGGTCGCCTTGCTGTCAGGCGGGGCAGACCGCTCCTGCGCGCTGACGCCGAGGGCCTCGAAGGCGCGCAGGAAATAGGTGTTCTCCTCGCCGCTGACCATGCCGATGAAGCGGCCGAAGCGGATGCGGGCCTCGAAGCTGTCGGCGCCGGCGAGCGCTGCGCCCAGGAGCGTCAGGAAGCTGTCGATGAAGCGATGGTCCTGGACGAGGTAGCGGACCATCACCGCATCGGACACCGTGCCGGCGAGCAGCTCGCGCACGAAGCGGTGGCCGGCGGATTGCGACCAGGCCGGCTGGCTGGCCTGGCGAAGAGTCTCGGTGAAGCGGGTGGTCATAAGGTCAGGCCTTTCGCTGATCGGCCCTCCCTAACAGGGCCGCCGCCGCGCGGGAATGCGCGGCGGCGGCATGTGTCGGCCGCGACAGCGCTACTTCAGCCGCGCGGCCACGATCTTCGCGAGCTCGCCGACGCGCGCCTTGGCCTGATCGTGCAGCGCCTGGTCGCGCTCGCCGCCGGAGACGCGGACATCGACCGTGGTCAGGCCTTTGCGGATATGGATGCGGTTCATGATGTCGAGCGCCGCCTCGTCGCCGAGCCCGTCGACCGGGGTCTTCGCCTCGGAGACCTTGATCGCGCTCAGGAACCAGCGCTTCGACAGCTCCTCGGTAGCGGCGACATTGCGGACGCTGACCTGGATCTGGTTCAGCTCGATCGTGCGCTTGCCGTCCTTCTCGACGGTGCGCTTGGCGTCGAACTGGCAGCCGATCGGGTTCGGCAGCGCTTCCTGCCGGTTCTCGCGGCTCTCATGGGTGATCTTGCCCATCAGCTTGCGCGGCTCGCTGACGCGCATCTCGGGGAAGGCGGCCTTGACCTCGGCCGGCGTCAGCAGGGCGCAGGCGTCCGGCCACTGATCGACCGGGGCGACAGAGGAGGGGCGGGTGTCCGCCGGCACCGTCACTGCGCTGTTGGCGGCAACCTGGGTCGGCGCGTCGACCATTCCGGTGCCGCCCTGCCAGCGCGCCGCCGCCTGTTTGGCCAAAGCGAGCGCATTCGGCGCGGTCTGCTCGGAATAGACATCGAGCGAGACCGAATAGATCAGGTCGTCCTTGCGGGTGCGGACCACCACGCTGGAGCTTGTCGTTTCCTGGAAGGCCTCGTCGCCGACGCCGGAAAGCGATTCGAGCTTGAGCGTGAGCTTGGGATCGCTCGCGACCTTCTCGCGCATCGTCTTGATCGAGGCGAAGGCCTGCGCCGGCGTCTCGCGGCCCTTGGCGACGCCGTCCCAGCGGATCACCGTGACCGAGGCGAAGCGGGCATGGTCGAGCTTCGAGGTCGGGCTCGGCAGCTTCACCGAGTACATGCAGCTCTCGGCATATTGCGGGCCGCGGCTGATCGGGCTCAGTGTCGGGCCCTTGGCGGTGATGGGGCGGCCGGGGAAAAGCGCCTCCAGATCGGCCTGCGGCAGCAGCCGGCAGGCGTCGGGAGCCTTGCCCGGTGTGGCAATCGGCTCGGTGGTGGCCGGCGCGGGCGTCGTCGTTGCGGTCTGGGCGAGGGCGGAGCCGGCGAGCGCCAGCAGCAGCGGGGGCAGGAGCACGGAACGGGCGAGCATCGGATCGGGTCTCCAGGGACGGGCGCGCCACGGTCGATCGCGGCTGCGCCGTTCAGGGAAGCGTCACGCTAGGGGCGATGGTGGCGCGATCATGGCACCGCTCAGGCCGCGATGATGATTGCTGACAAGGACTGTCAGCCGGGCGGACGAGCCGGCCGTAGCCATCCGCACGCCGATCAACCGATCGAATCGCCGGTCCCGGGGGCGCTCCTCTCGCGGGCCTGCCGCCGCGCGAGGAGCGCCGGGGATCAGTTCGGCCGGCGGGCGACGGCGAGGGTGGCGCGCTTCGACCAGAGCCGCTCGCATAGGCTCACGACGGCAAGCCCGCTGACGCCGCCCATGATCTTGACCAGCGCATCCAGCGCGCGGGCATGCCGGCTCGCCTCGAAATGCTGGGCGATCTCGAGGCCGGCGGCGCCGGCGACGATGCACAGGAGAATCGTACCCTTGCGCGCCGGGTAGGCGGTGGCGAGTGCGGCTGCGGCGACCAGATAGGCGATGAAGCGTTCGAGCTGCGGCCCCATATGCGCAAGATGCGGGCGCGCGCCGATCGGCGACAGCGTCGCGAACACGACGAGGGCGACGGCGCCCCAGCCGATCAGCGCAGCCCAGCGGCGCATGGAACGCTCGTCCCTGAAGAACCGCATCGCCGCCTTCTGCATCTGCCGTTGCACCATTCCGTCCCCGGAAAGCAGAAAGGGCCCAAGCGGTCATCGCTCAAGCCCTCGAAAATGCTGGCTCCCGGAGCAGGATTCGAACCTGCGACCAATCGATTAACAGTCGATTGCTCTACCGCTGAGCTATCCGGGATCGGTGGGCGGCGTATACCGACGCTGCCCGGAACACGCAACCCCTTTGCTGGCATCGAGGCGGAGAAAATCGTGGGCAGGCGATCTGCCCTATCGTCAATTCACATTGGCGCGAGAGTTTCGGTTGCGGCGCGCCGCGGCATGTGGTTATAGGCCCAGCCGTGGAGCGCGCCTTGGGCGACTCTACCGGATGGCCTCGTGGCGGAGTGGTTACGCAGAGGACTGCAAATCCTTGCACCCCGGTTCGATTCCGGGCGAGGCCTCCAAATTCTTCTTCCAGTGCCGATATCCCTGGAAACGCCCAGCGGGCTGGTCCGCGGCGGCGCTTCGGGCCGGGCGCGAGTCGGGCGATCAGCCCGAACGGCGTCGCCTGAAGCGTTCCAGCAACCCAAGGCACCAATGGGCGAAGCGCGCCATCGGCCGCTGCAGCGGCGGCACGTCGGCCGCCAGCAGCATCAGGCCGAGCGGCAGCATCCAGGCGCCGAGAACCGGCAGGAACGAGAACACGCCGCCGATCATCAGCGCGAGCCCCGCCGGAATCCGGATCAGGTGCGAATCGCGGTGGCGGAGCCAGCGCATCGCCTTGGCGAGGCGGGGAGGGAGCTCGGCCTCGATCCGCTTGAAGGCGATCCTCAGCTCCTGTCTCGCGGATGGAAGGCTCATGTCACCTCGGTCGTGTCGCTACTCGACGGAAACGCGCGGCCGGCGCGATCGTTCGTCGTTCTCCATAGCTGCGGAGACGATCGAGAAATGGGATACGAAAGCAGCGCTGACAGCCCCAAGGCGCCGGGACGGAGCGCCGGGCGGCCAAATGCCGCGCCGGTACGAGCAGGGGCGGGGGAGGCGAGATGGGCTGGAAAGACCTGGTCCGCAGCGTGCGCGACAAGGTGCTGGGCCGGCGGGCTGCACCGGAGCCGGCCGAGGAACTCACCCAGTACGAGATCCTGCTGCAGGAGTACGGGATCGGCTCGCTCTTCCTGCATGACGAGATCCCGCGTCTCTATGGCGAGCGCGACGCGATGCGCCGGGCCTGGCAGGAGCGCGATTTCGCCGCCTATCGCGCGGCTTTCGAGGCGGCGCGGGCGCAGGGCGACCTCGCCGAGAACGGCAAGCCGCGCTACCAGCTGGTCAAGGACTGGTTCCTCGAAGAGTTCATGGCGATTCCCGACAGCGACGATGCCGGGCCGCGGCACGAGGCGCTGCTCGACGGCTTCGCCAGCTATTTCCGCGAGGATCCCTCGCCCTTCTCGGCGGCGACCTATGCCGATGCGCTCAGGGTGACGGCCTATGCCTGGCGCGGCACGGCCTGCGCCGCCGACGTCAACCTGGACCAGGCCGATCAGTTCCGTAAATTCCTGCGGCAGGCGGATGCGGTGCTCGACAGCCAGCCCGATCCTGCGGATTTCGCCTGGCGCGCCAGCGATTTCCGGCGCGGGGCCGAGACCGGCTCGTTCAGCGAGTACCAGCGCCGATTCGAGGCGGCCTGGGCGCTCGACCGCCACAATATCGATCTCTGTCGCAACTTCGCCCGGATGATCATGCCGCGCTGGCTCGGCCGCGACGAGCACGATCTCGAGGTCTTCGCCCGCCGCGCCGCCGAATTGACCAAGGATCGTTTCGGCTACGGCTTCTACGCCCTGATCCAGGCCGCCAACACCGAAGTCGGCGAGCATGAGATCGAGGACACGCTCTGCGATCCCGTGCTGGTCAAGCAGGGCTTCGAGGATCTCGTCGCCCGTTTCCCCGCGCCGAGCAATTTCAACCTCTATGCCGACATGCTGGAGTGGATGAAGGACACCGAGGCGCTGGCCGACCTGCTCCAAACCCGCTTCCGCACCATCGTGCCCGAGATCTGGTACGGCGACACGCTCGACGACAAGTTCATCTACGCCTTCGAGACTCTGTCCGAGGCCGACGAGGTGCTGAAGGCGCGCCGGCGGCACGCCTGAGACGGATATACGAGACCTCGGCTGCCGGGTGACCCTGGGGAAGATTTAGGCTTTGCTCCGCCGGATCATGAGGTTAGCCTGATTCTCCGGCCAGCATTCCGCGGCCGGTGCCGTAGCGGACGATGCCGGGCCGAGGGGGAAGGTCAGGCCGCGCCGGCAGAGCGCATGGCTGGCCGAGGACTTTGATGGCGCGGGCGAATCTCGATGTGGTCACCGGCGCCGTCGACGGGCTGCTGGATGCGGCGCTCGACTTCCGCCAGATGCCAGGGGCGATCGAGCAGGTTCGCCGTCTCTTCGACGGTTCCAAGATCTGCCTGGGCTATTTCGGACCGGATTCTCATCCCGACGACGCGATCACCAACGCCTCCGACCCCGACCTCAACGCATTCCTCTACCGCGAACTGATGCCCGACGCCTTGCGGTTCAGCGCGCGGGTCGCGGCGGTGCCGATCGGCTCAGCCTACCGGGATCACATTCTGTTCGGCGAGCACTTCCGCGACAGCCGCCTGTGGCGCGAATGGATGGCGCCGCAGGACATGTTTGGCGGGATGGGGAGCCGTGTGCTCGATGTCGATGGCTCGTTCTGGATGTTCGACGTTCAGCGCGGGCACCGGCAGGAGCCGTTCGACGCCGCCGAATTCGCGTTGTTCGAACGGGTTGCGGGAGTGATGCGACGCGTGACGCTGCTGCATCAGCAGCTCGGCGGCGTCAGCATCGAGCGCGAGATGGCGCGGCGGGCGCTCGACGAGCTTTCGCTCGCCGTCATCATCGTCGATCGAGCCATGCAGTTCGCCTACGCGAACGCGGCCGGCGACGAATTGCTGGCCGATCCGGCGGGGCCGCTCGGCTTGCAAGGGGGCAGATTGTGGGCTCGGGCGGCGCCCGAGCAGCATGGGCTGAAGGATCTGGTCGCCAAGGCGAGCGACGTCACCGGTGCACGGGGGCAGATGCTGATGCGGGCGCGCGGCGGGGAGGGGTGCGACGTCTCGCTTTGCGCCACGCCGCTATCGGCGGCCTACGCCTTGCCCGGGCGGATGAACGATGTGATGATCGTGGCGCGCCCGCTCGAACCGGCCGGCGGTGGCCTCGCCGCCGTAAGGCAGATGTTTGACCTCACCGAGGCCGAGGCGAAGCTGGCGCTGGGGCTCGCCTCCGGCCTGTCGCTGACGGAGGTGGCGCAGCAGCAGGGCATCAGGATGACGACGGCGCGCACCCATCTTGCTCGGGTGTTCTGGAAGACCGGAACGCGACAGCAGAGCCAGGTCGCGGCCCTGCTGCGTGCGGCGGAACTACCGGTGCGGACACGATAGCGTTGCTCCGATCCATCGCTCAGCGCCGGACCAGTTCGACGCGGCGATTGCGCGCCCGGCCCCCTTCATCGGCATTCGACGCGACCGGCTGCTCCAGCCCCTTGCCGAGTGCGTTGAGCCGGTTGCGATCGATGCCGTAGCGGGTCGACAGCTCGGCGACGACCGAGAAGGCCCGCATGTCGGAGAGCTTGAGATTATAGGCGGCGCTGCCCTGGTTGTCGGTGTGCCCGACGACGTCGAGCCGCAGGGCCGGACTCTTGCTCAGCAATTCGGCGATCGCCTTGAGCTGGGGCTGCGATTCCGGCTTGATGTCGGCCTTGTCGTAGTCGAACAGGATGCCATAGACGTTGGTGCGGCCGTTCTGGTCGATCTCGCGGCCGAGCTGGCTCGCCTCGACCACCTGGATCTGCCCCGTCTGCATTGTGCCGGCCTCGATGACGCGTGCGATCACGGTCCGGCCACGGCTTTCATCCTCGGAGAAGGCGAGGCTGACATGGACGGTGCCGCCCGGCCGGTCCAGCCTGGCGTAGAGATATCGGCCGGTGCCATTTCCGAAGAAGTTGCGCACGAAATCGCCGAGCTGCAGCTTTGGCAGGTCGGTGGTGCCGTCCAGCGCCAGCCCGAGGAACAGGCCGGGATATTTGCGTCCGTCGCTGAAACAGGTTCCGGCATCGGTCGAGCAAATGAAGGGAACCTCGAAGCCGGCCCCGGTCAGGCTCGCCTGGTAGTTGCGCAGCGCCTCGAGGCCGGTGCGGCCGGGCGGAAGCTTGTAGTAGAGCGTGAAGACCTTGCCCTCGACGCTCTGCCAGCCGGCGCCGCTCTGCTCGCGCGAGCTGCGCTCGTCGATCGGGCCGGTGATGATGCGGGCCTCGTCGAAGGCCGCCTCCTTGAAGCCGACCTGCTGCGCACCCTGGAAACGGCCGAGGAGGGGATGATCCTGGGCCAGGCCCGGCGTGGCGAGGTGGCAGGCCAGCATCAGTGCCGGCCAGAAGAGGGATCTTGCTGTCATGGCGCATGCTCGTGGTGGAGGGCTCGTCGCCAGGATGGCGGCAAGGCCGGCCCATCTGCGTCCTTCATTCGGACGAGCCGTCAGCACGGCCTCGCCTCCCGACATGGAGCGATGCCCGGCCTTGCCTTTTGCCGCCGCCTCGCCCAAAACCCGCGGGCAGGGTCGAGGTGTCCGTTCGGGCGCCTTCCTCCGGAGATTTGAGCATGAGCAGCTTCGCCGAACTGCGGCGCATGATGGTCGATTGCCAGTTGCGCACCTATGACGTGACCGATCGGGCCGTGCTCGCCGCGGCAGATTCGGTGCCGCGCGAGGCATTCCTGCCGGGCGAGCTCTCGCATCTGGCCTATCTCGACCGCCAGGAGCCGCTGCCGGGCACGAGCCGGGCCTTGCCGGCGCCGATGGTGACGGCGCGGATGATCCAGGTGCTCGACCTGCAGCCGGGTGAGGAAGCCCTCGAATACGGCGGCGGCTCGGGCTATGGCGCGGCGCTGATGGCGGCGATGGGCGCCGCGACGACGCTGCTCGAGCCGGACGAGGCTGCTCTGGCGCTGGCGCGCACCGCCTTCGCCCAGCCGGGCGTTCCCACCGCCGAATTGCTCGCGAAGCTGCCGGAGCACAGGCAGTTCGACGCCGTGCTGGTCAGCGGTGCCTGCGAGACGCAGCCCGAGGCGCTCTTTCGCCATGTCCGACAGGGCGGGCGGCTGATCGTCATCGAAGGAGTGGGGCGCGCGGCGCGCGTCATGCTCCACCGCAAGGTGGGCGAATCGATCTCCGGCAGGCCGGTCTTCGATGCGGCGGCGCCGATTCTGCGTGAGTTCCGCAAGGCGGAGGTGTTCGCGCTGTGAGGGAAGAGCCGTCCTTCGGGCCGGTTTTCCCCAGGAGAGGTAGACCGTCGGTACTAATCGCCGGCGAGAGTGTCGCATTTTTGCGGCAGTGCAGAATTGAAAGGCGACCAGTTCGTCTCGCGACATTGGCGAGGCGGGCTGCGAAGCTTATGATTTTAAATCGAGTGCCGAGGCTGGGGCGATGCCTGGGCGTGACTAGAGTCCGCACAAGAGGCGTCCAGTGATTGTAACGCGACCGACGTTGAAGAAGACCGCGAGCCGCCTGCTGCTCGCCGGCATGCTGGGAGCCGTGACGGGCTCGCCGGTGCTGGCGCAGACGATGGAAGCGGCGCTGGGGCGTGCCTATTCGGCCAATCCGACGCTGAACGCACAGCGCGCCGCGGTGCGCGCCACCAACGAGAACGTGCCGCAGGCGCTCTCGGGCTACCGGCCTCGCATCACCGCGTCGGCCGATATCGGCGCCAGCATCACCGAGAGCGACATTCCGTTCAACGCGCAAAAGAGCGGCGCTGCGCACAGCAACTCCGTCTCCCGCCTCAACCCGCGTGGCGGCGGGCTGCAGGTCGACCAGAACATTTTCGACAGCGGCAAGACCCGCAGCTCCGTCAGCCAGGCCGAATCGCAGGTGCTGGCAGCGCGCGCGACGCTGCGCAACACCGAGCAGAACGTCCTGCTCGACGCGGCGACGTCCTACATGAACGTGCTGCGCGACACGGCGATCCTCAACCTCAACCGGAACAACGTCGAGGTTCTCGAGGAGCAGCTGCGGCAGACCAAGGATCGTTTCCAGGTCGGCGAGGTGACGCGGACCGACGTGGCCCAGGCCGAGGCGCGCCTGTCCTCGGCGCAGTCGCAGGCGATCCTGGCCGAATCCAATCTCAAGACCTCGATCGCGCGCTTCCGCCAGAATGTCGGTACCGAGCCCAAGCAGCTCGCTCCCGGTCGTCCGGTCGAGAACCTGCTGCCCAAGTCGCTGCCGGCCGCGCTGAACGGCGCCTTGCAGGGGCACCCGGCGATCATCGCGGCGCTGCACGGCGTCGATGCGGCGGAGCTGCAGGTTAAGGTCACCGAGGCGGATCTTGGTCCCACGGTCGGCGTGCGCGGCCTCGTGCAGCAGCGCTACGACAACCAGTTCTTCGGCGACAACCGCACCTCGGCCAGCGCGGTGGCGACGCTGACCATCCCGATCTACGAGGGCGGGCAGGTCTATTCGCGCACCCGCCAGGCCAAGGAGACGGCCGGGCAGCGCCGGATCGAGGTCGACACCTCGCGCGACACCGTCCGGGCCGCGGTCGTGTCCGCCTGGGGCGCGCATGATGCGGCCAAGGCGCAGATCGTCGCCGCACAGGCACAGGTGCAGGCGGCCGAGACCGCGCTCGCCGGCGTGCGCGAAGAGGCCAAGGTCGGCCAGCGCACCACGCTCGACGTGCTGAACGCCCAGCAGGAACTGGTCAGCGCCCGCTCGACGCTGGTCACGGCTCAGCGCGACCGCGTCGTGGCGTCCTATGCCGTCCTCTCCGCGATCGGCAAGCTCTCGTCCGACACGCTGAAGCTCAAGGCCGAGCGCTACGATGCGCGCAAGCACTATGATCAGGTCAAGGGCCTGCTCTGGGGCACGCAGACGCCGGACGGACGCTAGGTCCGCGTTCTCGGGCATGTTCGCGTGTTTCCGAAACGCGGACATGCCCTCGCGCCTTACCGCGTCGTAGCCTCCGGGCGACCGGGGATCCGTTTCGCGCGAAGATGCTTTGAAGCCGGCGCGCCGCAGCGCCGGTGCAACACTCCGGATTTCTCCTGTGGGCCGGCCCCCAGGCGCCTTGCCTGCCGGTTTTCCGATGAAATACTCATGCAGCGGGGCGCACTGATTCCTTAGGCGTCCTCTGAGTCGAGTGACCGGAATCAGCATGAGCGCGCAGCCCAAGGCCAATGAACCTTCGATGGAGGAGATTCTCGCCTCCATCAGGCGGATCATCGCCGATGACGAGAAGCCTGCCGCGCCGCCGGAGGAAGCCGCTCCGGAGCCGGTCGCATTGGCGCCGCAGCCCGAGCCGGAACCCGAACCAGAGCCGGAGCTGATCGAGGACGACGTGCTGGACCTCGGTGCCGAGGCCGAGCGCGTCGTTGAAGAGCCGCCCGCGCCGATCGCGGGAGCTGCGGACGATATCGATTTCGTCGAGCCGCAGGCCGTGGCGCTGCCCGAGCCCGAACCGGAGTCACCTCAGCCCCAGGCCTTCGTGCCGCCGCCGATCCAGCCACAACCGGCGCCGCCAATCCAGCAGCAGCCGGCCCCGCCGATGGACATGGCGGCGCTGATTTCCGACCAGGCCGGCGCCGCGGTGCACAGCGCTTTCGGAGCGCTCGCCAATACCGTCCTCAGCAACAATGCGCGCACGCTGGAGGATCTGGTCAAGGACATGCTGAAGCCGATGCTCAAGACCTGGCTCGACGACAACCTGCCGACCATGGTCGAGCGGCTGGTGCGGGCGGAGATCGAGCGCGTCGCCCGCGGCGGGCGACGCTGAGGCTTCTCGAGCACGCTGATAATCCTCGGAACCGCACCGTCATCCTGGACAAGCCCCGAAGGCGCGCAGTTCCGGGAGCCATCGTAAGGCTCCGGAGCTCTACGATGGATCCCGGGCCGAGCTTCGCTCGCCCAGAATGACGACGGTGGTTCCGTGTGACGACAGTACGCTTTAGCCGCGCCGCCGTCGGCGCTGTGTCCGGCGCAGCCCGAACGCCCCGCCTTCGTTGAGGCTCTGGATGGCGTAGCCGGCGAGCGCCATCAGCGCGGTTTGAGGGCCGAGCCGCGAGACCAGAAGCTGCATGCCGAGGGACAGGGAGCGGGGATAGCGGCCTGACGCCGCTTCCGACGCTACCCAGGCGCCGACCAGGTGAACGAGAAGTCTCATCGTCGCCCCCTCAGAGCAGGACTTTGCGGTTGCTGCCGAGATCGGGCCGCGAGCCGGTGATCGCGGCGGCCGCCATCTTGACCGAAGTCACGATCTTGCCAGGGCTGTCCCAGAACTCTGCCAAAGCGGGCCGCACCTTGAGGACGCGGATGTTGGGATCGTCCTTGCTCTCCCAGAAGGCGCGCGCCGCCTGCGACCAGAGTTCGGCGACGCGATCGCGGTCATCCAGCAGGTTCGCCGTGCCGGTGACGGAAACATATTTATACGAGCCGTTGTCGCCGAAGCAGAGGCAGACATTCTCGTTGATCTCGATCTCGTCGTCCTTGTGGGCACGCAGGTCGGTGAGGAAATAGATCGCATCCTCGTCGCGGTGGGCATGGGCGCTCATCGGGCGGGCGCGCAGTTGGTCGCCATTGCCGTCATGGCTGACGAACATGCACAGTCAGATCTCCTCGATCAGCTCCCAGGCGCGGTCCTGGTCGGTCTTCCTGGTCATTGGGGCCTCCTTGTGCGGTTCTATGCCCAACTGGCGTCAGGCCGGTCTGTTCCCGCGGAACGCTTGGGCGGGATCCGCGTTCGAGAGGTCATGCGGCGCCAAAGCACGCGCGCGCCTGGTCTGGAGTGTCCCCATGAAGAAGCCCGCCTCGCGGATCGACATGCCGTCGAACGCCAAGAACGAAGTGATCGCCATTCTCAACGAGCGCCTGCAGGACGGCATCGATCTGGCGCTCGCCACCAAGCAGGCGCACTGGAACCTGAAAGGTCCGGGCTTCATCGGCGTGCATCTGATGCTCGACGGCTTTCGCAAGGAACTCGACGAGCATGTCGACACCGTCGCCGAGCGCGTGGCCCAATTGGGCGGCACGGCGCTCGGCACGACCCAGACGGTCGCATCCGGCAGTAGCCTCAAGCCCTATCCGACGGAGATCGTCGCCGTGAAAGACCATCTCGACGCGCTGATCGAGCGCTATGCCGGCGCGGCGAACAGTGTGCGCGATGCGATCGACAAGACCGACGAGGCTGGGGATGCCGGCACGGCCGATCTGCTCACAGCCTACTCGCAGAGCCTCGACAAGGCATTGTGGTTCCTGCAATCGAGCGCCGCCTGAATGCCGACAAGGCCGCCATGCATCGAAATCGTTGACGTGACGCCCGTCCGTGCGCTCTTAAGACCGTAGACCTTTTGGCTTCGTTTTCACGGCCGGGGCAGGCTCCCCGGCCGTTTGGCGTTCGAGCAGAGCGATGATGGACAAGACATTCGAGCCGGCCTCCGTCGAGGCGCGCATCAACAAGGCCTGGGAGGAGGCGGACGCCTTCAAGGCGGGGCGCGGGGCTGCGCCCGGGGCCGAACCCTATTGCATCGTGATCCCGCCGCCGAACGTCACCGGCTCGCTGCATATGGGCCATGCCCTCAACAACACGCTGCAGGACCTGCTCTGCCGCTTCGAGCGCCTGCGTGGCAAGGACGTGCTCTGGCAGCCCGGCACCGACCATGCCGGCATCGCGACGCAGATGGTGGTCGAGCGCAAGCTCGCGGCCGAGAACAAGACCGATCGCCGGACCATGGGCCGCGAGGCCTTCCTGGCCGAGGTCTGGAAGTGGAAGGACGAGTCCGGCGGGACGATCGTCAACCAGCTCAAGCGCCTCGGTGCCTCCTGCGACTGGTCGCGCGAGCGCTTCACCATGGACGAGGGGCTTTCGGCTGCTGTCCTCAAGGTTTTCGTCGGCCTGCACAAGCAGGGGCTGATCTACCGCGCCAAGCGGCTGGTGAACTGGGACCCGAAGTTCCAGACCGCAATCTCGGACATCGAGGTGCTGCAGCTCGAGAAGACCGGCTCGTTCAAATGGCAGCGCGGTGGCGAGGAGGCGTTCGACGCCGCCAAGCTGGAGAAGGCCTTGGCCAAGGACCCGAACGGCCATCTCTATTATTTCGACTATCCGATCGAAGGCGTCGCCTACGATGCGGAGAACCCTGACACCTACATCACCGTCGCGACGACCCGGCCGGAGACGATGCTGGGCGACACCGGCGTTGCGGTCCATCCCGAGAACGACAAGCTCAAGGGGCTGATCGGCAAGAGCGCGGTTCTGCCGCTGGTCAACCGCGTCATTCCGATCTTCGGCGACGACTATGCCGACCCGGAGAAGGGCACCGGCGCTGTCAAGATCACCCCGGCGCACGACTTCAACGACTTCGACGTCGGCAAGCGCAATTCGCTGAGGGTCGTCAATATCCTGGACGGTGAAGCTCGCATCCTGATTCAGGACAATGCCGACTTCCTGGAAGGCGCGGCGCCCGAGCGCGAGACGCTGGCGCTGCATGGCCTCGATCGCTTCGCGGCCCGCAAGGTCGTGGTCGGGCTGATGGCGGCCCGCGGGCTGCTGCGCAAGGTCGAGCCGAACACCCACACTGTGCCGCATGGCGACCGTTCGGACGTGGTGATCGAGCCCTGGCTGACCGATCAGTGGTATGTCGACGTCCAGCCGCTGGCGCAGCGCGCGCTCGCGGCGGTCAGGGACGGCAAGACCAGGATCACGCCGGAAAGCTGGACCAAGACCTATAATGACTGGCTCGAGAACATCGAGCCCTGGTGCGTCTCGCGCCAGCTCTGGTGGGGCCACCAGATCCCGGCCTGGTACGGGCCGGACGGCGAATGCTTCGTCGCCGAGTCGGAAGCCGGCGCGCAGGCGCTGGCGCTTGGTCATTATGGCGGAGCAGTCGAGCTCAAGCGCGACGAGGACGTGCTCGACACCTGGTTCTCGTCCGCGCTGTGGCCGTTCTCGACCCTGGGCTGGCCGGAAGAGACGGCCGAGCTCAAGCGCTACTATCCGACCGCGACGCTGGTCACCGGCTTCGACATCATCTTCTTCTGGGTCGCCCGGATGATGATGATGGGCCTCAACTTCATGGACGAGGTGCCGTTCCGCGACGTCTATCTCCACGCGATGGTTCGCGACGAGAAGGGCGCGAAGATGTCGAAGTCGAAGGGCAACGTCATCGATCCGCTCGTGCTGATCGACACCTATGGCGCGGATGCGCTGCGCTTCACCTTCGCGGCGATGGCGGCGCAAGGGCGCGACATCAAGCTCGCGACCTCGCGCGTCGAGGGCTACCGCAACTTCGCGACCAAGATCTGGAACGCAGCCCGCTTCGCCGAGATCAATGGCTGCCTGCGGGCGGAAGGCTTCGACCCTGCCGGGGCCAAGCTGCCGCTGAACCGCTGGATCCTGTCCGAGGCGGCCCGCACCGCCAATGCGGTCGCGGCCGGCATCGCCGAGTTCAAGTTCAACGAGGCGGCGGATGCAGCCTATCGCTTCGTCTGGGGCCAGTTCTGCGACTGGTATCTCGAACTGTCGAAGCCGGTGCTGCAGGCCGAGGAACTGGACGCGGCCGGCACCGCGGCGCGGGCGGAGACGCAGGCAACGGTCGCCCATGTCATCGACCTGATCTGCCAGCTGCTGCACCCGTTCATGCCGTTCCTGACCGAGGAGCTCTGGGCGCAGAAGGCCAATGCCGGCGCACCGCGCACGGTGCCGGCCGGGGAGGCGGGCCTGGTCTGCCTGACGCGCTGGCCGGAGCTGTCGGCGCTGGTCGATGAGACGGCCGAGGCCGAGATCGGCTTCGTCGTCGATCTCATCTCCGACATCCGCTCGATCCGCTCGGAGACCAATGTGCCGGGCGGGACGCAGGTGCCGCTGGTGCTGGTCAAGGCGAGCGCCGCGACGAAGGCGGCGGTCGAGGCCTGGGCGCCGATGATCGAACGGCTGGCGCGGCTTTCCGCGATCGAGTTCGCCGATGAGGCGCCCGGCCAGTCGGCGCAGATCATCGTGCGCGGTGAGGTCGCGGCGCTGCCGCTGGCGGGGATCATCGATCTCGACGCCGAGCGCGGCCGCCTCAACAAGGAACTTGCCAAGCTCGACCAGGACATCGTCGCGGTCGAGCGCAAGCTCGGCAATCCCGACTTCATGGCACGCGCGCCCGAGGAGATCGTCGAGGAGAACCGCGAGCGCAAGGCTGCGGCAGAAGCCCGCAAGCTCAAGATCGCGGAGGCATTGGAGCGGCTGCAATAGATCGCCGCGCGTCCGACAGGACGCGATAACGGCGATCTATCGATTTGTTATAGCATCGGATTTGTCCGAAAAGTGGATTCCACTTTTCGGTCCGATGCTGTCGCCGCTTCTGTCACGTGTGCGTCAGGCGAAACTTGGTATGGTTCCAGGCAACGAGCCTGGAGCCCCGTCATGTTCCGCCGCAACGCCTTCGGTCAGTTCAGCGTCGATGACTTCCTGACCGAGGCCGGCACGCCGTCGCGGCGGCGGTTCCTGACCGGGCTCGCAGCCTCGGGCCTGCTGCTGACCGGTGGCGGCGTCATCGACCAGCGCGTCTGGGCCAATCCGGTCTTCGCCGCCTATCCGTTCGGGCTCGGCATCGCCTCGGGCGACCCGTCCGCCGACGGCTTCGTGATCTGGACCAAGCTGGCGCCGCTGCCGCTCGCCCGCAATGGCGGCATGCCGATGAAGGCGGTCGAGGTCGCCTATGAGATCGCGACCGAGGCCAATATGCGCGGGGCGGTGCAGCGTGGCACGGCGCTGGCCCGGCCGGAACTCGGCCACGCGGTCCATGTCGAGATCGCCGGGCTGGAGCCGAACCGCGATTATTTCTACCGCTTCAGCTGCGGCGGCGAGCGCACCATGATCGGCCGCGCCCGGACGCTGCCGGCGGCGGGGGCAAGCGTCGAGCGGGTGAACTTCGGCGTGCTCGGCTGCCAACGCTACGAGGATGGCTTCTTCAGTGCCTTCCGCCATGTCGCCGAGGAGCGCTTCGACTTCGTCTTCCACTATGGCGACTACATCTACGAGTACCGGATGGTCAGGCCGAACGAGCGGCCGCTGCCGGTGGCGCGAGTGATGCCGGGCGAGCCCGACGAGATCTACGCGCTCGCCGATTATCGCCAGCGCTATGCCATCTACAAGATGGATCCCGATCTCCAGCTCGCCCACGCCTCGGCGCCTTGGATCGTCTCCTTCGACGACCACGAGGTCGACAACAATTTCGCCGGCATGGTCTCGGAGGAGAACATTCCGCCGGAGATTTTCGCGCTGCGCCGCGCCGCCGGCTTCCAGGCCTGGTACGAGCACATGCCGCTGCGCCGGACCTCGCTGCCGAACGGGCCGTGGATCCAGGCCTATCGCCGCTTCCACTATGGCGATCTCGCCCAGATCGACGTGCTCGACACCCGCCAGTTCCGCAGCGACCAGCCTTGCGGCGACGGCTCGCACGCGGCCTGCGCCGATGCGCTGAAGCCGGAGAACACCATGCTCGGCGAGAAGCAGGAGGCCTGGCTCGGCGAAGGCCTGCGGGCCTCGAAGGCGCGCTGGAACGTGCTGGCGCAGCAGGTCATGCTGATGCGCCACGACCGCGATCCGGACCCGGAGAAGGTGGGCTACAGCATGGACAAGTGGGACGGGGCCGTCGCGGCACGCAAGCGGCTGTTCGACACGCTGGAGAGCGCCCGCATCGGCAATGCCGTGGTGCTGACCGGCGACATCCACCAGAACTGGGCGGGCGAGCTCAAGGCCGATTTCGACGATCCGAAATCGAAGACGCTCGGCGTCGAGTTCGTTTCGACCTCGATCACCTCGGGCGGCGATGGCGCCGACATGACCAAGGCGGGGCAAGCGGGGCTGAAGAAGAACCCGCATATCGGCTTCTTCAACAACCAGCGCGGCTATATGCGCCACAGCCTGTCGAAGGAGCGCTGGCAGGCGGATTACCGCGTTCTCGACAAGGTCACCGTGGCCGGCGGTGCGGTCTCGACTCGGGCGAGCTTCGTCGTCGAGGCCGGGCAGCCGGGCATGACGCTGGTGTGAAGCCCTGCTAGCGGCGTGCGAGATCGAGCTGCCTCTTGGCTGCCACGAACCCGTCGCGATGTTGACTCTAGCCCAAGAGATTAGTGGCCTGACCGCGACAATTGAATTAATGCATGGGACGCAGGGCAGCCCTGCAACCGGCGCGAGAACCCAGGAACGGTTTCCCCTTCATGCTCAAGCGTGCTTACGACTGGTGCGTTTCCTACGCGTCTCACCCTGCCGCGCCCTGGCTGCTCTTCGCCATCACCTTCGTCGAAAGTTCGGTGAGCCCGCTGCCGCCGCTCCCGCTGCTGATCCCAATGTGCATCGCGCGGCCCGACCGCGCCTGGGTCTACGCCGGCGTCTGCTCGCTCGGCGCCGTCACCGGCGGTTATCTCGGCTACGCGATCGGCGCACTGCTCTATGAATCGGTCGGCGCCTGGCTGATCGGCATCTACGGCCTGCAGGAGAAGGCGGCCCACCTGATCCACACCTCGCAGGACTACTGGTTCTGGGTGCTGCTGACCAAGGGCCTGACCCCGATCCCGTTCAAGATTGTCACGATCATGTCCGGCTTCCTGCATTTCGACATCTGGAAGTTCACGCTCGGCATGGTGATCTCGCGCGTCACCTTCTTCGCGATGATCGCGGTGGCGCTGCGCTTCTACGGCGACGACATCCGCATTTTCATCGAGAAGCACCTGCCGATGACGGCGCTGGCGCTGGCGGTGGTCGTCATCGGTGGCTTCTTCGTGCTGCCGATGGTGCTCTGAGAGAGCGAAAAGCTCCCAGACCTCCACAAGCTGCTGATCGACCGGCTGCTCGCCGCCTGACCTTCGGGCGGCGATGCCTTATGGTCGCCCTGAACGATGCAGCGCTGGAGGGTTCGATGCGCCCACTCCAACGATCGGATGGCGAGGCATGAGCGCCCGTCGCCCGGATCTCGCCGAACTCGATTTCGCCAATTTTGCCCGGCAGTTCGACCGCTGCCTCAGGCAAGACAAGGTCATCGCCTTCTCGCGCTGGCGCGACATCGTCGAAGCAGTGCCGCCCGGCCTGCAGGATTTCTTCTGGCGAGTCGTCGAGGCCCATCTCAGCCCGGCTGCGGAGACGCGGCTGCGGGGCCTGCGGGACTGGCGCGACTTCCATGGCGAGGTCCTCGACACCCGCTTCCGGCGCCCCTCCGCCGAGCGCCCGCAATTCCGCACGCCGAAGCAGGCCTTCGATTCCTATTCGGCGATCTTCTGGCGCTTCGGCTCGACCGATGCGCGCTTCGACCAGAGATTCGGCCGCCTCGTCCTGCTGGCATTGCGCAAGGAAAGCAGCACGATCGCCAATCGCGGCAAGGGCTCCTATGACGACCTTGTCGTGGTGATGCGTCGGACCGGGCGCTTCCGCGAGCTCACGAGCTTTCCGATCTGCACCGAGCCGGGCGCCCAGTACTCGCAGCGCGCCAGCGGCGGCGACGCGCGCTACAAGGGCGTCAAATTCAGCAAGGCCGATGGCGTCGACATCAACAAGGACGGCATCAAGGATGCCGGCCGCCTGACCGAGGGCACCTACCAGTATTTCGAGAAGAAGGGCGGCTTCCTGGGAGATCGTGCCTTCCAGGTGAAGGCGACGCAGGTCGCCGAGCGCGACACCGACGGCGACGGACGCTTCACCCAGGACGACAAGAGCCGGATCGACCCGTCAGGGGCGGGGACCAGCATGTATATTCACCGCGGCGGGGCGGACAATGTGCTGGAACCGAACACCTGGTCGGCCGGCTGCCAGACCATCCCGAAGAACCGCTACCCGACCTTCCTCAAGGCGGTCGGGACCCCGGGCGCCTTCTACTATGTGCTGGTCAATGCTGCGTCCTGAAGCCCTTGCCGCCAGTCTGGCTGTCGTCCTGCTCGCTACTCCGGCCGTGCGGGCGCAGTCGGAGGGCGTCACGCCTGCGCCTGGCGGGCAGGTCGCCTGCTCCTTCGGCGCCTTCGTCAGCGAGACCGACCCTGCGGGGCTGAACGTCCGCGCCGGCCCGAGCACCAGTCACAAGGTGGTCGGCACGCTGCCGCCGGTGAAGCTCAGCGGCGACGATCCGCCGGTGCGCGCCATGGTCGAGGTCGAGGTTTCGGCCGGCGCCAATGGCTGGTTCAGGATCGCCAAGGCGCGCGACAACGAGATGCTGACCGATGCCGCGCCACGGCCGATGTTCAAGGGCTCGGGCTGGGTCAGCGGGCGCAAGCTGACGGTGAAGTCGCAGGCTGCCGCCGGCCGGCTGCGCCCGGACGCCAAGGCGCCGGCTGTCCTCTCAGGTCAGGACGGGGCAAGCTTCGACGGCGACGCCTTCGTCCAGAATGGCCGCCTTCTCGGCTGCAGCGGCAAATGGGTGCAGGTCGAATACGGCCCGTTCCCTGCCGACAGCGAGGCCGTGTCGGGGCTCACCATCGCTCCAGCAGCGAAGGCGGGAGTCGAGGCCGGCCGCTTCCGCGCCTGGGTCGACCGAATCTGCGCGACGCAGGAGACGAGCTGCGACGGGGGGTAGGGCACTTCTCCTGGTCATCCCGGACAAGCGGCGATAGCCGCGCCGATCCGGGATCCATGCCTGAGCCTTCCAGAAAGAGGTTCAGGCATCGGTCCCGGGTCTTCGCTACGCTCCGCCCGGGACGACACGGTGATTGGGTTAATTTAGAGCCGCCGGAACACCACGCTGAGATTGTTCGCCGGCATCGCCGTCACAGCTGGCTCACCGAAGCCGGCGGCTCTTGCAAGCTCGGCGACAGCTTCGAGCTCGCGCAGACCCCATTTCGGATTGCGCCGGCGCAGGCTGTCGTCGAAGACGGCGTTGCTTGCCGCCAGCGGCACGTCGTGCTGGCGATAGGGGCCGTAGAGATAGAGCGGCCCGCCGGCCGGCAGAAGCTGTGCCGCCTGCCGGATCAGCCCCTCGGTCGCCGCCCAGGGCGAGATGTGGATCATGTTGATGCACAGGATCGCATCCGCATTGGCGACCGGCCAGCGCGGTGCCATCGCATCGAGCCGGATGGCCGGGCGCAGGTTCGGCAGAGTGCTCTCGCGTGCCCAGGCGTCGATGCTGGCCAGCGCAGCCGGATCGGGGTCGCTCGGCTGGAAGCTCAGGTCCGGAAAGGCGGCTGCGAAGTGGATGGCATGCTCGCCGGAGCCGCTGGCGATCTCCAGCACGAGCCCTTGATGCGGGAGCACTTCGCGGAGCACGGCAAGGATCGGCTCGCGGTTGCGCTGTGTCGCCGGGGCAAGCTGGCGGGGATCATGGTGATGGAGATCGTCCTGGGGCATCGTCTTCTCCCATCGCGTTCGGCCGTCAATGCGTTATAAGCGGCTCAGAAGCAGGCCGATAGCGAGCGCGGTCCTGCAGCCCCCGAGCTGGTTTTGTTAACGGAGATTCTGGTCGTCGTCGTCCTCACCGTCATTAACGGTGTGCTTGCCATGTCGGAGCTTGCGGTCGTCTCATCCCGCCCGGCACGGCTGAAAGTCCTCAGCGATCAAGGCAGCAAAGGGGCCGCGAAGGCGATCCGGCTCGCCGAAAATCCGGGCCGCTTCCTCTCGACCGTGCAGATCGGCATCACGCTGGTCGGCGTGCTGTCCGGCGCTTTTTCGGGCGCAACGCTCGGTGCACGCCTGTCGGAATGGCTCGGCACGCAGGGATTCTCAAATACGGCTGCCGATGCACTCGGCGTCGGCACTGTCGTCGTCCTCATCACGTACCTCTCGCTGATCATCGGCGAACTGGTGCCCAAGCAGATCGCCTTGCGCGATGCCGAGCGCGTTGCCGCGCGCGTCGCGCCGGCGATGGTGGTGCTGGCCAAGGTCGCCTCGCCGCTGGTCTGGTTGCTCGACACGTCGGGCAAGCTGGTGCTGGCGCTGCTCGGCCAGAAAGGCGAATCGGAGGAGACGGTCACCGAGGAAGAGGTCCGCACCATCATCGCCGAGGCGGAGAACGCCGGCGTGCTGGAGCGTGACGAGCGCGAGATGATCTCGGGCGTGATGCGCCTTGCCGACCGCTCGGCCCGGGCGCTGATGACGCCGCGCCGCGAGGTCGAGGTGATCGATCTCTCCGACACGCTCGACGAGATCCGCGCTCAGGTTCGCGCGACCAGGCGCAACCGCCTGCCGGTGCAGGATGGCGAGGCCGATTCGATCATCGGCATCATCGAGATGAAGGACCTGTTCGAGGCGCTCGCCGACGACAAGGTCGAATTGCGCAGCCTGGTCCGCGAGGCTCCGGTCGTGCTCGACACCACCGGTGCGCTCGAGGTGCTGCGCGCGCTCCGCGCCACCCATGTCCACATGGCGCTGGTCTTCGACGAGTACGGGCATTTCGAGGGGATCATCACCTCGAGCGACGTGCTCGAGGCGATCACGGGCGTCTTCCAGGACGAGGATGAGGAAGAGCCTGCGATCGTCACGCGCGCCGACGGCTCCTTCCTGGTCGCGGGCTGGATGCAGGTCGACGAGTTCTCGCATGAGCTCGGCATCCATGTGCCGCGCGACGCCGACTACCAGACCGTCGCCGGCTTCGTGCTGGCCGAGATGAACCGGTTGCCCAATGTCGGTGAGAGCTTCGAAAAGGGCCATTGGCGCTTCGAGGTGGTCGATCTCGACGGCAGGCGGATCGACAAGCTCTTGGTCAGTAGGGTGGATTGAGGCGAGGCTGGTTGTTCACGCGACTGGAAGGCTGATGCGAGGGAAGCGCCATGCTGGGCATCACCCTGAGCGCAAGCTCTCTCGCGCAGCCGTTCTGGGATCAGGTCGATGAGGCCTCGGCCTTAGAGGACGCTCCATCGATCCGAGCGCTCGGCTATCGGCCTCACCTGACGCTGACGCGCTACTCGACGGTCGATCTCACCGTGCTCCGAAAGGGCATGGAGACATTCGACCGCCAAGCCGCGATCTCGCTGTATTTCGACCGGGTCGATTTCTTCGACAGCGATCCGCTCATGCTCTGGTTGGCGCCACGACAGGACCAGCGCCTGCTCGACCTGCATCATCGGCTTCATGCGACGCTTGGACCGAAGGTGCCGGCGTGTGACCCCCACTATGCCCCTGCACAGTGGAAGCCGCATTTGACCGTCGCGATGGCGATTCCAGCTTCGAAGCGGCCAGATGTACTGAAGCTGGTTTCGCGATCCCTTGATGCATTCGAGCTGACATTCGACAGCGTCGATTGCGTCTCCTGGCCGCCAGTACAGGTCCTGCACAGGCTGGCTCTGGCCGGAGGAGCAGACGGCCGTTGACGCTAACAATTACTGGTGATCTAAACTTCCCGCAGGGGCCAATCGCGACCGCCCCGTGAGGCGTCAGCCCAAGGATCGCGTCCACACTCCTTGCTCAAGGATGGACGCTCATGTCTTCCAATATCCAGATCACGCCTGCGCAATTGTCCCGGCTCGTCGGCCTGCCCGATGCGCCCACCCTGATCGACGTCCGCATCGACGAGGACGTCGCCGCCGATCCGCGCCTGTTGCCGGCGAGCGAACGTCGCAGCCATCGCGACGTCGCCGCCTGGGCCTCGGCCTATGCCGGCCGCACGGTCGTCGTCATCTGCCAGCGGGGGCAGAAGCTCAGCGAGGGCGTCGCCGCCTGGCTGCGCCACGAAGGCGTCGCGGCGGAGAATCTCACTGGGGGGTTCGAGGCCTGGCGCGAGGCAGGCGGACTGCTCGTCGAGACCGGGAAGCTGCCGCAGCGCGATGCCGCAGGGCGCACGCTCTGGGTGACGCGGGCACGGCCGAAGGTCGACCGCATCGCCTGTCCCTGGCTGATCCGCCGCTTCATCGATCGAAACGCCGTCTTCCTGTTCGTCTCGGCTTCGGAGGTCGCGGATGTCGCCGACCGCTTCGGGGCGACGCCGTTCGACATCGACGGCGTGTTCTGGAGCCATCGCGGCGAGCGCTGCAGCTTCGACACGATGATCGAGGAGTTCGGGCTGTCGTCGCCGGCGCTCGACCAGCTTGCCATGATCGTGCGGGCGGCCGATACCGCGCGGCTTGATCTCGTGCCGCAAGCGGCCGGCTTCCTTGCGGCGTCGCTCGGCCTGTCACGGATGTATCGCGACGACCTGGCACAGCTCGATGCCGGCATGCTGCTCTACGACGCCTTCTATCGCTGGTGCCGGGATGCCGGCGAGGAAACCCATAACTGGCCGTCCGCGCCGGGAAAGATCTGAGGACCGGGCGATGACGACTGCAATCAACGAAGGGGCGGCGATGGCCGCCCCCGCCACGCCGACCCTCGCCGAGGCGACACGGGTGTGGCTCAAGATCGGCCTGCTTTCCTTCGGCGGGCCGGCCGGGCAGATCGCCCTGATGCACAAGGAGCTGGTCGACGAGCGCCGCTGGATCGGCGAGCGCCGTTTCCTGCATGCGCTCAACTACTGCATGCTGCTGCCCGGCCCCGAGGCGCAGCAGCTCGCCACCTATATCGGCTGGCTGATGCACCGGACGATCGGCGGGCTGATCGCCGGTTTGCTCTTCATCCTGCCGGGCGCGCTGGTGATGTGGGGCCTCTCTTTGCTCTACGTGCTCTATCGCCAGGTTCCGCTGGTCGATGCGATCTTCTTCGGCGTCAAGGCGGCGGTGCTCGCCATCGTCGTCGAGGCGGGCCTCAGGATCAGCCGGCGGGCGCTGAAGAACCAGGCGATGATCGCGATCGCGATCGCCGCCTTCCTCGCTCTCTTCCTGCTCAAGGCGCCGTTCCCGCTGGTGATCTTCTGCGCCGGGCTGGTCGGCTGGCTCGGCAATCGCTGGGCGCCGGCGCTGTTCGGCGGCGGCGGTCATGCCGGCAAGGATGGCGCGCCGGAGTTCAAGGGCGTGGTCGACCTGATGTTCGAGCGCGGCGAGCTTTCCCATGCCGAGCCCTCGACGGGGAGGGCACTCAAGGTGCTGGCGCTCTGGCTGCCGCTCTGGCTCGGGCCTGTGGTGTTGCTGTGGGCGCTGCTCGGAAGCGGCAACGTCTTCACCCAGATCGGCGCCTTCTTCAGCGCCATGGCGGTCGTCACCTTCGGCGGCGCCTATGCCGTGCTGGCCTATGTCGCGCAGGCGGCGGTCGAGACCTATGGCTGGCTCGTCGCCGGCGAGATGGTCGACGGGCTCGGCCTTGCCGAGACGACGCCGGGACCGTTGATCCTGGTGCTGCAGTTCACCGGCTTCCTCGCCGCCTGGCGCGGGCATGGCGGGCTCGATCCGCTCGTCGCCGGCAGCCTCGGTGGTTTGCTGACGGTCTGGGTCACCTTCGCGCCCTGCTTCCTCTGGATCTTCCTCGGCGCGCCCTACATCGAAGCCCTGCGCGGCAACAGGGCGCTCTCGGCGGCGCTGACCGCGATCACCGCCGCGGTCGTCGGCGTCATCGCCAATCTCGCGCTCTGGTTTGGCCTGCATGTGCTGTTCAAGGTCGTGCGGCCCGTCGTTATAGGGCCGCTGGCGCCGGACCTGCCGGTTCTGGCCTCGCTCGACTGGCGGGCCGCGCTGCTGGCGGCGGTGGCGATGATTGCGCTGCTGCGCTTCAAGCTTGGCATGGTGCCGGTGCTGGCTGCTTGCGCGGCGGCGGGAGTCGTGTTGCTGAAGCTGATGGGCTGATCCAGATTGTTTCAGGAAATGGAATTCTGAACTGCTTGGTCCGCTGATTATTTTTCCAGGCGTGCAGGGACATATCCTGATGGCTGCCAATGATCGGCCGCTGCCAGTCTCAGGAGACCACCATGTCCCGTATCGCCATTCCCTCGCGCGCCGAGGCGCCCGAAGCAGCGCGGCCGTTACTCGATGCCGTCGAGAAGCAACTCGGCTCGGTGCCTAATCTGTTCCGCTTGCTGGCTCAGAGCCCGGCGGCTCTCGAAGGTTTTCTCGGCTTGAACGGCGCGCTCGGCCGCACGCTCAATGGCCGTTTGCGTGAAAGCGTCGCGCTTGCCGTCGCGCAGAGCAATGGCTGCGACTATTGCCTGTCGGCGCACAGCTATCTCGGCGCCAATCTGGCTAAGCTCGACGTCGCCGAGATCGCCCGCAATCGCGCCGGCGGCTCCAGCGATCCGCGATCGGACGCGGCGCTGCGCTTTGCGCTGCGCATCGTCGAGACGCGAGGGCGGGTCAGCGATGCCGAGCTGGCCGAGATTCGCAGTGCCGGCTTCAGCGAGGCGCAGCTGATCGAGATCGTCGGGCTCGTCGCCGTCAACGTCTTCACCAACTACCTCAACAACCTCGCCGAAACCGATATCGACTTTCCGGTCGTGCTCGCTGCCGAAGCGGCCTGACGCTTGGCATGGGCCCTTCGGCCGGCGACGGCCGAAGGGCAAGAACGCACTCGGCCGATACCTCGGCATGGCGACGGGCGCTGATATCGGCGTCGCTACTCCGGGCGATGCCCGGCAGCCATCCTTGCGGAGCGATGTGATGACCCACCGTTTTCTCGAGATCGCGACGACACCAGCCGTGAAGGCGGCGCAGGAGGCGCAAGGCAGCCGGCGCGCCTATGCCAGGCAGGAAGAGGGCGAGCCGCATAATGACCGGCTCGGCGAGGCCGAGGCTGGCTTCATCGCGGCGCGCGATTCCTTCTATCTTGCGAGCGTGTCGGAGACGGGCTGGCCCTATCTGCAGCATCGCGGCGGGCCGGCTGGCTTCCTGCGCGTGCTCGACGAGACGACGCTCGGCTTCGCCGACCTGCGCGGCAATCGGCAATATCTCAGCCTCGGCAACCTCAGCGCCGACGATCGGCTCTGCCTGTTCCTGATGGACTACGGCCACCGGGCGCGATTGAAAATTTTCGGGCGGGCGCGCTTCCATGATCTCGCGGCCGAGCCTGAGCTGGTGCAGCGCCTGATCGTGCCGGGTTATCGCGCCGTGCCGGAGCGCGGCGTCACCATCAAGGTCGAGGCCTTCGACTGGAATTGCCCGCAGCACATCACGCCGCGCTTCAGTGAGGCCGAGCTGGCGCCGGCGCTCGCGCCGGTCCGGCAGCGGCTCGAAGAGCTGGAAGCGGAGAATGTCCGGCTGCGGGCCGAACTGGCCGCGCGGGCTCCGGTCTAGCGCCGCTCGCCGGGCTCGATCACCCGGTATTCGGCGTCGACGATCTCGCCGCGCGCGGTCTCGGGCTGCCTGCGCTCGGAGGGGTTCTGCGGATCGATGCCGGCCGCGCGCATGCGGCGGCGCATCTGCCAGGCGGCGAAGGCGCCGCCGGCGATGACCAGCGGCACGAGGATCAGTGCCAGGCTAGCCGCGACCAGGAAAATCAGCACGCCGACGACAAAGGCTCCGGCCATGACCAGCCAGCTCGCCCAGCGGGGCAAGCGGACCAGGCGGGCACTGGCGGCATTGTTGAGGTCGATACGGATCATTGGCTCGTTTCGTTTCGTGTCACCCGCGGACAATCTAGGAAGCGAATGCGGCGTTGACGAGATCAGCCGAGCCGAAGCGATGACGATTTCGTCAGCCCGGCGCGCGCCAGTCGTAGATCCAGGCATGGCGCTGGCGCATGCCGTCGGGGCCCATGCGGCGCATTGCGAAGTCGCGCGCGAAGCTCCACGGGCGGCCGAGATGGTAGGCCTCGCCATTCTTGCGGCTGGCCTGCTGGACCCGCGCCGCGCGCTCGCCGCGCGCCTTGGCATAGGCGGCCAGCGCCGCTGGCACCGACGATGCACCTTCGCTCGCCAGTCTTGTCGCGAGCTCGTGCGCGAGAACGGCGGCGTCCTCGATCGCCAGGGCGGCGCCCTGGGCGAGGAAGGGCAGGATCGGATGGGCGGCGTCACCGAGCAAAGCGATGCGGCCCTTCGCCATCCGGGCGGGCGCACGGTCGTAGAGCGACCAGATCCGCCAGTTCGGGGCGCGCTCGATCAGTTCGCGCAGGCCGGGGCCGGCATTGCCGGCGATCTCGGTCAGTTGCGAGGCCTCGCCCTCGCGCGACCAGCCTGCCTGCGCCTCGCGTGCGGCGCGGATCAGGACGAGGTTGATCTCCTTGCCGCCGGAGACGGGGTAATGCACCGCATGGCGGGCTGAGCCGAGATGCAGCGCCACCGCCGGGCGGCGTAGCGCATCCGGCAAGCCTTCCGCGGGAATCAAGGAACGCCAGGCCTCCCAGCCGGTGAAGCCGGGCTCGGTTGTATCGCCGACGAGGGCGCGGGCGCGCGACCAGAGGCCGTCGGCGCCGATCAGGGCCATGGCTTCGACCGTCTCGGTTCCACCGCTCTCGCTGCCGAGCGTGACCGCGACGCCTGCTTCCGTTTCATGCGCATCGACGAGGCCGCGGCCGATGATCCAGCGGATGTTCGGCAAGGTCCGGGCCGAATCGAGCAGGAGCTGGTGCAGGTCGGCCCGCTTCAGCGAGCGCGACGGCGTCGCGTCCTCGACCGGCGGCGCGAAGGGCATGGCGAGCAGCGGCTTGCCGCCGCCCCAATGGCCGATCGCCAGTGCCTCGGGCCGAATCGCGGCGCGGCGCAGGGCCAGGCCGAGATCGAGCGATTCCAGCACGCGCCCGGCATTGGGCGAGACCTGGATGCCGGCGCCGGCCTCGTCGAAACGGGTGCGCTTCTCGGCGATGGCGACGGGAATGCCGCGGCGGGCGAGGGCGATCGCGGCGGTCAAGCCGCCGATGCCGGCGCCCGCGATGAGGATCGGGAGAGTGGCCATGATGTCATGTCCTGCCGCGCCCCCGGCAGGATGTCCTCACGCCGCCTTGGCGGCGGTGTCGTGGTACTCGCACTCGGCCGGCTTGCAATGGCCATGGCCGATCGACGGCTCGTATTTGAACAGCGTCGAGCAATAGGGGCAGACGATCTCATCGTCCGAACCCATGTCGAGGAAGACGTGCGGATGGTCGAACGGCGGCTTGGCGCCGATGCACATGAACTCGCGCGCGCCGACATGGATCACGGCGACGCCGGGATCATTGTGGAAATGCGGGGTGCCGTGATCGGCCATAGCTCTCGTCCTTGCGATTTGGGCGGCACCATAATCGCTCGTGGCGGGCCGCGCCAGCGTGTGCGCGACAGATCGGCTTCGATGCTGCCGTGACCTGTCGCCGCTGCGCGCGGCGAGGCGATCAGGGTTGGCGGGCGCAGCTCTGGCCGATCCCGCGAGCCTGCTCGGTTTCCGCCGGACTGAGCGCGTCGGCCATTGCCTTGACCCAGAGATTCGCCTGCTTGAGCCCGTCCATCGAGCAGCCGCAGACGCGCTCGCAGATCTCCTTCGGCGTGCCGGTACCGGTGCAGGAACGCTGGCAGGCGGTCAGGAACGGCACGGCTTCGGCGTCCGGCAGCTTCGCGGCCATATGCCCGGTCGCCTGCATGAACAGGAACAGCGCGCCGATGAAGAGCGGCTGGTGGACGAGATAGACGAACAGGCTGTTGCGGCCGCCGAGGACGATGATCTTGGCCGGAGTGGAGGTCGCCCGCCAGTTCGCCCAGCCACTGCCCAGCGCCTTCGGCAGAGCTGTCCGCGCCAGCACCATGCCCGCGAGCACACAGCCGAACCAGGGGAAGACCGGAACGAAATCGGCAGTAAGCGGCCAGGGGCCGAAGCCGAGGAAGGACAGCCAGTCCTGCGTGAAGACGCCACTACCGAGGATGAAGGGCAGGGCGAAGACGATGACCGCCGTGATGGCGATGACCAGTGTCGGCAGGAACAGGAAGGGCAGGGCCAGCACGCTCGCCAGCGCGATGTGGTGGAGGATGCCGAAGAAGATGAAGACGTCCGGCAGTGCGAACCAGGTGGCGGAGGTGACGAGGATCGCAGCGCAGGCGATCAGGGCGACACGGCGCAGATAATTGCCGCGGTCGAAGCCCTTTTGGGTCGCCAGGACCAGGCTGAAGCCGACGATCGCCAGGAAGGAGCCGGCGATCAGCCGGGCAAAGGCGCGCCAGGCGGGGTCGCTGACGACATCGACCCGAATCAGCCGGAAGTAGGAGAGATCATAGGCGAAGTGGTAGACGAACATCGCGAGCAGCGCGATGCCGCGGGCCAGGTCGACCAGTTCGATACGGCCGCCGGCCGAGGATTGGGCTTGCTCGCTCATGGTCTCGTCATAAGCGGCGCGCGGCGTCGCGGAAAGGGGCGGGCACCTTTCATCAACTTGCGCGAGTCATCCCGGACGGAGCGCAGCGAAGATCCGGGATCCATGCCGGAGCTTTTCCGAATGAGGTTCAGGCATGGGTCCCGGGTCTCCGCTTCGCTCCGCCCGGGACGACCAGTGCCCATATGCGAGGACGCTACCCAAATTCCCTGCGTCGTGGCAGACCAATCCTCAGATCAGAGCAGCTTGGCGGCAGGGCCGATGCAGACATTCGATTCCGACGGCGTGTCCATCGCCTATCTCGACTTCGCCCCGACCGGTGAAGGTAGTGGCGATCCGATCGTGCTGATCCATGGCTTCGGCTCGAGCCATGCGGTCAACTGGGTCAACACGCAGTGGACGAAGACGCTGACCCATGCCGGCCGGCGTGTCGTGCTCTACGACAATCGCGGCCATGGCCGCAGCCAGAAGCTCTATGATCCCGAGGCCTATCACTCGAACATCATGGCCGAGGATGCGCGCCGGCTGATGGACCATCTCTCGATCGAGCGCGCCGACATTATGGGCTATTCGATGGGTGCGCGGATTTCCTCGCATCTGACGCTCGCCCACCCCGAGCGCGTGCGCTCGCTCCTGCTCGGTGGGCTCGGCATTCATCTCGTCGAGGGCGTCGGGCTGCCGCTCGGCATCGCCGATGCGATGGAGGCGCCTTCGCTCGCCGATCTGACCGACCCGATGCAGCGCATGTTCCGCGCCTTCGCCGAGAACACCGGCAGCGACCTGCGGGCCCTCGCGGCGTGCATTCGCGGTACGCGCCAGACGCTGAGCAAGGAAGAGGTCGGCCAGATCGCCGTGCCGACCCTGGTCAGCGTCGGCACGAAGGACGACGTCTCCGGCTCCGGTCCGGAGCTGGCGGCGCTGATCCCGGGCGCGCAAAGCTTTGCCATCGAAGGGCGCGACCATAATCTCGCGGTCGGCGATCGCACCCACAAGCAGGCAGTCGTCGAGTTTCTGGCTCGTCGTCCGTAGAATAAAATTCTCCTCAAGTAGAATATTATTCTACGACAATGGCTTGTGACTATTGCCTCGCAAATCGATTCTTGTTCTTCGCGGCTTGATTCAGCTAGAAGGCGGCACCACGTGCTCTGGCGCGAGCTGATCGCACCAGATTGATCTACGAGCGAACCGTAGCGGAGAACGCCATGCCATCCGGGCGCCCGAATATCGAGATCCGCGATCCCGCCACCGGCCTCGACCGCGTCGATCCCGTCTGGTCGCGGCTGCGCAACGAGGCCGAGCAGGCGATCGTGAGCGAGCCGGCGATGGCGAGCTTCATCCTGGCGACGATCTCGAACCAGCCGAGCTTCGAGGCGGCGGTGGGGCATCGCATCGCGGCGCGTCTCGGCCATGGCGCCGTGCCGGCCGAACTGATTGCGCAGGCCTTCGACGAGGCGATCGACGCCGATCCTGAGATCGGGCAGGGCATTCGCGCCGACGTTCTCGCCGTGCTCGACCGCGACCCCGCCTGCTATCGGCTGATCGAGCCGGTGCTCTATTTCAAGGGTTTCCACGCGCTGCAGACGCACCGCCTGGCGAACTGGCTGTGGCGGCAGGATCGGCGCGACTTCGCGCTCTATCTGCAGAGCCGCTCGTCGGAAGTGTTCCAGACCGACATCAACCCGGCCGCGAAGATCGGCAAGGGCATCTTCCTCGACCATGCCACCGGCCTCGTCGTCGGCGAGACCACGGTGATCGAGGACAATGTCTCGATGCTGCAGGACGTGACCTTGGGCGGCACCGGCAAGCAGGGCGGCGACCGCCACCCCAAGATCCGCAAGGGCGTGCTAATCGGCGCCGGCGCCAAGATTCTTGGGAATATCGAAGTGGGACAGTGCGCTCGGGTTGCCGCCGGCTCGGTCGTGCTCGCGGCGGTGCCGCGCAACACCACCGTCGCCGGCGTGCCGGCGAAGGTGGTGGGCGAGGCCGGCTGCGCCGAGCCTTCGCGCTCGATGGACCAGATCCTGGCCGGCGATTGCGGCGGCGGCATCTGAGGCCGCCCCGAAACTCTACTCCAGCGGCCGTCTGACGGCGTTTTCTGCGCTTCCGGTGCTCACGGACCAATGTCCGCTGCGCTCCGGTTCTCGAAAACACCGCCAGCCGACTCGCCGGAGCGAGTTTCGAGAAGGCCTCCGGGTGGCCTTCAGGCCCATGCCAGGTGTGGGCTCTGATCAGCCCTGCACGAGCTTCTTCTTGTGGTCGTCGAGATGGCCAAGATCGCGCTCGGGATCGAGCCGGTCGCGCACGCGCTGCTTGAGCTGCTTCACATCCGGGAAGCCGCCATCGACGGTGCGATCCCAGATCAGATCGCCGTCATAGTGGATCTGGAAGATGCCGCCGGTGCGCGGGATCAGCACGACCTCGCCGAGATCCTGGCCGAAGGTCTGCAACAGCTCCTGCGCCATCCAGGCGGAGCGGAGCAGCCAGTTGCACATGCTGCAATAGGTGATGGCGATGCGCGGGCCGGGCTTGGGTTCGGTCATGGGATGATCCTGAACGAGTAGGAGAGTTCTCTTAAGCCGCGGCCGGTGTCGCACGCCAGCCTCTTCCAGGGCGAGTGCCGTTGCGTCATTGCTCTCGCTCAGGTTGTGTGCGAGCATTGACTCGTGACGTATGGGGTGGGGGCCTCATGGGCAGCGCGTTGCGTGCGTTCCTGCTGGCATTGCTGTGCCTGGCGGGCTTGATTGCGCCTGTGGGGGCGCTGGATCGGGCACGGTTGAACGAGGCCCGTCTGATCAGCGAGGCCGAATTGGCGGAGCTGCTGCAGGCGGCCAGTCGCGGGCGGACCGGCATCAGCAGCGCGCGTGTCGATGGCGGCGACTTCGTCGTCATGGCCGGCGGCACCGAGATGCGCTTCGGGCTGGCGAGACTGTCGGCCCAGCTCAACGCCGAGCCCGATGCAGCCGGAAGGCAGCGGGGCTTCGACAGCCTCTTGCAGAAGCTCGACCGGGTCGCGGCCAATGGCGACCCGAACAAGCCCAGCCCGGCGGAGATCGCCCGCTTCCGCGATGCGCTGCTGCCTGTCCTCAAGAACCGCTCTTATGTCGAGGAGTTCGCGGCGCTCGCCCGCAAGCAGGGCGTGCCCGAGGGCAAGCTGCTGCATCTGCCGCTCGCCGGCGACGTCATCGTCGTGCCGGCGCAGGATCTGCCGCGCATCACCCGTTTCGTTTCGGTGGGCGAGGGGCGGCGCTATGGCCTGAGCGATGCGGACGTGTTCGAGGCGGCGCTCGCCAATCTCGAACGCCGCGCCAGGACGTTTGATATCCTCGTTCGCGGTGCGATCCGCGCCTTCGACTTCAAGCCGTCGGACTACACCGTCTCGCTGCTCCTGCTGCCGAATCCCTGGAAGTACATTCCCCGTCTGCCGAAGACGGTCGTGATCGCCATGCCGGGGCGCAGCGTGCTCGCCTTCGGCGATGGCGACGATCCGAAAGCCGTCGCGGCCTTGCGAGAGATCGCTGCGATGAAGGACGATTATCCGGTCAGTCGTATGCTGTTCCGCCTCGCACCCGGCGGATTGCAGCCGTTTCGCTAAAGAGCAGCGGGACGCCTCATCGCGTGGAGCGCCGGTAGAAGAGAGGGCAGCATAGTACCGGAAACGGTCGATGCCATGCCGCTTGCGGCGGTTGCGTGTCGCCCTGATGCCCTCCAGCTTGCATCGCGCCCCAAAACGCCCTAATGCGACCGCGTTTTCCGGCCCTGCGCGGGCGTCGTCAGGAACTAAGGTGTCATGGCCAAAGAGAAGTTTGCTCGGACGAAGCCGCACTGCAACATCGGCACGATTGGTCACGTTGACCATGGCAAGACGTCGTTGACGGCGGCGATCACGAAGGTTCTGGCTGAGTCCGGCGGCGCGTCGTTCACGGCGTATGACCAGATCGACAAGGCGCCGGAAGAGAAGGCGCGCGGCATCACGATCTCGACGGCTCACGTCGAGTACGAGACGCCTGCCCGCCACTATGCCCACGTCGACTGCCCCGGGCACGCCGACTATGTGAAGAACATGATCACCGGCGCGGCGCAGATGGACGGCGCGATCCTGGTGGTGTCGGCTGCCGACGGCCCGATGCCGCAGACCCGCGAGCACATCCTGCTGGCGCGCCAGGTCGGCGTTCCCGCGCTGGTGGTGTTCATGAACAAGGTCGATCTGGTCGACGACGCCGAGCTGCTCGAGCTGGTCGAGATGGAGATCCGCGAACTTCTGTCGAAGTACGACTTCCCGGGCGACGACATCCCGATCACCAAGGGCTCGGCCAAGGCCGCGCTGGACGGCGTCACCCCGGAGATCGGGCATGATGCGGTGATCGCGCTGATGAAGACGGTCGACGACTACATCCCGCAGCCTGAGCGCCCGATCGACCAGCCCTTCCTGATGCCGGTCGAGGACGTGTTCTCGATCTCGGGCCGCGGCACGGTGGTGACCGGCCGCGTCGAGCGCGGCATCGTCAAGGTCGGCGAGGAAATCGAGATCGTCGGCCTGAAGGACACGGTGAAGACGACCGTGACCGGCGTCGAGATGTTCCGCAAGCTGCTGGACCAGGGCCAGGCGGGCGACAACATCGGCGCGCTGCTGCGCGGCACCAAGCGCGAGGACGTCGAGCGCGGCCAGATCCTGTGCAAGCCGGGTTCGGTCAAGCCGCACACCAAGTTCAAGGCCGAGGCCTACATCCTGACCAAGGAGGAGGGCGGCCGCCACACCCCGTTCTTCACCAACTACCGCCCGCAGTTCTACTTCCGCACGACGGACGTGACCGGCGTGGTGCACCTGCCCGAGGGCACCGAGATGGTGATGCCTGGTGACAACATCACCATGGAAGTCCACCTGATCGTGCCGATCGCGATGGAAGAGAAGCTGCGCTTCGCCATCCGCGAAGGCGGACGCACGGTTGGAGCAGGAGTTGTTGCTTCGATCATCGCTTGATCGAAGCAACAACGACGTTCGCGGAAACCGCAAACTTTGCGGCGCCGGCGTCGTCGCTTCGATCATCGCCTGATCGACGCGCATAGCGATTTGGGAAAGGGCGGCGGCAACGCCGCCCTTTTTGATTCCAGCATTCCTCGGTCCGTGGGCGCAGAGGGGTAGGGCTGGCGTCACGGAGCGTCCCGTGTCAGCTTCCTGTATCTTGCATACGGACTGGAGATCGCGATGAGTCCCCGCCATTCGCTTGCCGACAGGCTGCGCCAGCCCGGCCTCGTCGTCGCGCCGGGCTGCCATGACGCCATCGGCGCCAGGGCGATCGAGCAGGCCGGGTTCGAGGCGGTCTACATGACCGGCAACGGCCTCTCCGCCAGCCTGATCGGCGCGCCCGATATCGGCCTCCTGACCATGACCGAGATGGTGGCGCGTGGCCGAGCGCTCGCTGCAGCGATCAGGGTCCCGCTGATCGCCGATGCCGATACCGGCTATGGCAACCTCAACAACGTTGCCCGCACCGTCGCCGAATACGAGGCCGCAGGCGTCGCCGCGATCCATCTCGAGGACCAGGTCACGCCCAAGCGCTGCGGCGCGATGAAGGGGCTGGCGCTGGTGACGCCCGAGGAGCACGCCGAGAAGATCCGCATCGCTGTCGCGACCCGGCGCGATCCGGATTTCCTGATCATCGGCCGTTCGGATGCCAGGCTGCCGCTCGGCCTCGACGAGGCGATCGCGCGCGGCAAGGCCTATGCGAAGGCCGGCGCCGATCTCGTGCTGCTGGAGATGCTGCAGTCGGAGGAGGAGATGAAGCGGGCGCTGGGCGAGATCGAGGCGCCGCTGATGTTCAACTATGTCGAGGGCAGGGTGCCGCCATTGACGACGGCGGATTTCGAGCGGCTGGGCTTCAAAGTGCTGAGCTATCCGGTGGCCTCGACCCTGGCCTACGCCCATATGATGGCGGCCTTTGCGCGCGAGCTGAAGCGCACGGGCACGACGCGCGGGCTGGAGCCCGCCATGCTCGACCTGCCGAGCTACGAGGCTTTCCTGGGTCGTGACAACTATGCCTGATCTCAAGGTCGAGCAGCCGAAATCACTGGTCGCCATCGTCGAGGAGCGTCTGCGCGATGCGATCGTCGACGCCGAGATGCGCCTTGGCGAGACTTTGTCCGAGGAGGCGCTGAGCGAGGCCCTGGGCGTCAGCCGCACGCCGGTGCGCGAGGCGCTGGCGCGGTTGCAATTGCAGGGGCTGGTGACGATCGTGCCGAAGAAGGGCACCTTCGTCTTCGCGCCGACCGAGGAGGACGTCTCCGAGCTCTGCGTCTTCCGCTACATGCTGGAGACGCAGGCCCTGCGCGAATGCATGAGCAAGGCGCGGGCGGCGGCGCTGGCCGCGATGAAGGATGGGCTCGCGGCCATGGAGGCGGCGCAGGCGAACGGCAGCCGCCGCGACTATGCCCGGGCCGACACTGTCTTCCACGAGGTCTTCTTCCAGCATTGCGGCAACCGCTATCTCGGCAACGCCTATCGCGGGGTCTCCGGCCGCGTTGCGGCGCTGCGCACGCATCTCTCGGTCCCGCTGGAAGGCGAGCAGGAGCGCTCCATGGCCGAGCATCACCTGATGGTCGAGGCCTTTGCGGCCGGGCGCCTGGCCGACCTCGATTCGATCCTGCATCGGCACATCATGCGGGCCTGGGACGCCTATGCCGACGTGCTGCGCAGCGGCGAGGCGCCGGGCTGAACGGTCAGCAGCACTTGGCGCGGCTTACCAAATCATCTTGCATACAGTGTCCTAGAGCCTATGCTTTCGGCTGAGAGCCTGTAACGGCCGTCGAAGCTCGGGAGGAGCCCCATGAACATCGCCCTGAAAGCTGTTGCCCTGGCGCTCGCACTGGCGGCGACGCCAGCCCTGGCGCAGGACAAGGTGAAGCTGATCACCATCGCCGAATTGTCCGGGCCGGGCGCGACCGCCGGCACCAACTGGAAGAGCGGCATCGAGCTCGCTGTCGAGGAGATCAATGCCAAGGGCGGCATTCTCGGGCGCAAGATCGATCTCGTCGCCTATGACACGCAGACCAACCCGGCCAATGCGCGGGCCGCCGTGCAGCGCGCGATCGACGAGGGCACGCATGCGGTGCTCGGGCCGGTCTATACCGGCTCGATCATGGCCTCGATGCAGATCGCACAGCGCGCCGAGATCGCGCAGTTGGCGGCCGGCGACGGCACGGCCTACACCGCCCAGGGCAATCCCTTCATCTTCCGGACCTCGCTCAGCCAGTCGGCGGCGATGCCGAAGATCGCCGCCTATCTGAAGGATCAGGTCAAGGCCAAGTCGGTCGCGGTGGTCTGGGTCAACAACGACTTCGGCAAGGGCGGGCACGAGGCCATCCTGAAGGAGCTGAAGAGCCGCGCCATCGAGGTGCCGGTCGATCTCTCGACCGAGCAGGGCCAGGCCGATTTCGCCGGCGAGGCGATCAAGGTCAAGAACGCGCAGGTCGACGCCGTCTTCGTCTATCTCAACGAGGAGGAGAGCGCCCGGCTGCTGGTGGCGATGCGCGACCAGAATGTCGGCAAGCCGGTGATCGGCGAGACCACGATCCTGAGCCAGAAGGTGATCGAGCTCGCGGGCAAGGCAGCCGATGGCGTGCGCGGCCATGTCGGCCAGACCGTCGATGCGCCGATCCCCGCTCTGCAGGATTTCGGCAAGCGCTTCGAGGCGCGCTTCAAGTTCGTGCCCGACCATAACGGCATCAAGGGCTACATGGCCGTCCATGCGGTGAAATGGGCGACGGAGAAGCTAGGCAAGTTCGAGCCGACCAAGGTCGCAGCGACCTTGCACGGCGCGACGATCAGGCCGGAGGAGGAGCCCGGCATCCTGATGGAGACGACCTTCGACGCGAAGGGCGACGTCCAGCGCGAGAGCTTCCTGGCCGAGGTGGTCGACGGCAAGCAGAAGATCATCGGCCGCCTGCCTAAGTAAGCGACCAACCGGGGTCATTGTTCGGAAAGGCGGCGGGTAGCGCCGCCTTTTATCGCTGTGCGGCCACTTCCAGAAACAACTCCTCCGTGATCGGCCTTCGGCGAAATATGCTGAATCCGCGGGGCTTTGCCGTGGTCGGCTGAGGATATGAGTCAACTTCGAACGAGCCGATTGCGATTTCGACTTGAAAATGCCGTGAGGTTCGGGCAAAGCACAGCCGGACTACAGGGGTGTAGCTCAGTTGGTAGAGTACCGGTCTCCAAAACCGGTTGTCGTAGGTTCGAGCCCTACCGCCCCTGCCAGCCGCTCGTCAGATTCGAGATGACCCAGAACATCTACGACGACGCCGGCTTCTTCCAGAACTACAGCCAGTTGCCGCGCTCGCAGCGCGGGCTCGACGGCGCGCCGGAATGGCCCGCGCTGCGCGCTTTGCTGCCGCCGCTCGCTGGACGCAATGTGCTCGATCTCGGCTGCGGATTCGGCTGGTTCTGCCGCTTCGCGGCGAGCGAGGGCGCGGCGGAGATCGTCGGCGTCGACGTCTCCGAGCGCATGCTGGCGCGGGCGAGGGCGGAGACTTCAGCGGCAAGTGTCCGCTATGAGCAGGCCGATCTCGAGGCTTACGAGCCGCCGGCCGAGCGTTTCGACCTGATCTATTCCTCGCTCGCGTTCCATTATCTCGTTGATCTGCCGGCGGTGTTCGGCCGCGTCGCGCGGGCACTGAAGCCGGGAGGGCGCTTCGTCTTCTCGGTCGAGCATCCGATCATGACGGCGCCGCGTCACCAGCTCTGGAGCGAGGACGCTTCGGGCCTGCCGGTCTGGCCGGTCGGGGTCTATCTCGACGAGGGCAAGCGCGTCACCGACTGGCTTGCCGATGGCGTCGTCAAGCAGCACCGCATGCTCGGTACCTATCTCAACCTGCTGGTCGGGCTCGGCCTTCGCTTGGGGCATGTCGAGGAGTGGGGGCCGACGCGAGAGCAGATCGCCGCCGAGCCCGACTGGGCCAGGGAGCGCGAGCGGCCGGCCTTCCTGCTGATCGCTGCCGAGCGGGCTTGACCAGAGCGGTTTTAAAACCGCTTGGCGAGCGAGCTTTCGCGTTGTAAGAAGCCCCTAACGACGGCGCGCGGCTCCCTGAGCCCCGCGCCGCGAATCTTTCAGGACCGCCGAATCACCGCCCGAAAGTGGCGATCCGGAACCGAGGTGACGAGCCCGATGGCGAAGACGAATCCTTTCCAGTTCCTGCAGGAGGTGCGCAACGAGGCCTCCAAGGTGACCTGGCCCTCGCGCCGCGAGACGCTGATCACCACCGGCCTGGTGTTGCTGATGGTGCTCATGTCGAGCCTGTTCTTCCTCTTCACCGACACGGTCATCCGTTGGGGTCTCGGCCTCATCCTCGCGCGCTGAACGGAAGCAAGAACGTGAGCACACGCTGGTACATCGTCCACGCCTACTCCAACTTCGAGAACAAGGTCGCGCAGTCGATCAAGGATCAGGCCGCGCAGCGCAACCTCTCCGACAAGTTCGATGAAGTGCTGGTCCCGACCGAGAAGGTCGTCGAGGTCCGCCGCGGCCGCAAGGTCGACACCGAGCGCAAGTTCTTCCCCGGCTATGTCCTGGTGAAGTGCGAGATGACCGACGAGGTCTACCACCTCATCAAGAACACGCCCAAGGTCACCGGCTTCCTCGGCGCCGACAAGGCCAAGCCGATGCCGATCCCCGAGCATGAGGCGATGCGGATCAAGGGCCAGGTCGCCGAGGGCATCGAGCGGCCGAAGCCGACCGTGGTGTTCGAGGTCGGCGAGCAGGTGAAGGTCGCCGATGGCCCGTTCGCCTCGTTCAACGGCGTCGTCGAGGACGTCGACCATGCTCGCGCCCGCCTCAAGGTCGCGGTCTCGATCTTCGGCCGCGCCACGCCGGTCGAGCTGGAATACAGCCAGGTCGAGAAGCTCTGAGGCTCGTCGCTGGTCGAGATTACCGAGGGCGCCGGAGACGGCGCCCTTTTTGCGTGCTTTTGTAGTTAACGCCTCCTTCAGGCGTGTATGAGATTGTCCGCGCCGGCTTTCGGGCGGGCAGGCATGTTTCCCAGGACATTCAAGGCGACGGTCGGACAGCGCCTGGCGCTGTGGGGTGTGCTGCTCGGCGCGCTGTCATGCCTCTATGTCGCGACCGAGCTGATCGGTTCGCGCAAGCTCGAAGCCTTCACCCGCAGCCTGGAAGCCCAGAGCGACCTTGCCAGCCGCCTCGAAGCGACGACCATGCTGTTCGAGCGGATCAGCATCGCAACCTTCTCAGGCGCCCGGGCAGAGCCCTCCGATCTCGACGTGCTCGCGATCGCGGCCGAGGACATCGCCACCCGGCTCGACGGCAAGCTGCAGGCCGATACGCAGGTGATCGTGGCGCGCGCCATGGCGATGCGCGAGGCTGCCGATATTCCGACGGCGCGGGCCGAGCTCAGGGTGATCGCCGACAAGCGCTCGGCCTTGCGGCGCGGGCTCGGCGAGGAGATCGGCCGGCTGAGTGCCGACCTGTCGCAGCATGTCGAGAGCGCCCACCAGAACAAGGTGCTGCTCTCGTTGCTCGGGCTGTTCAGCCTCGTCTTCATCGTCAGGCTGGAGCACCGCTGGCTGGTCCGTCCGATCACCGAGATGGCGCGGGCCCTGGCGGAGAACCGCAAGGAGCGCGGGCTCGAGATGCTCGCGATGCGCAGCGACGAGATCGGCATGCTCGGCAGCGCCTTGCTGGCACATCAGCGCGGGCTGCAGGCCGAGCAGGAGGCTGTCGAGGCGCGAATGAGCGCATTGTCGGGCGAGGTGGCGCGCCAGGAAGCGGCCCAGGCACGCAACGGCGCCTTCCAGGAGCGGATCGCGGCGATCGCGCAGGCGCTGGAGCAGCATGCGGCCCGGCTGTCGCAAGCCGCCGGCGAATTCGCGCAGCTTTCGGGCATCGTCGATGAGCGGGCCGGGGCGGCGACGCGATCGACGCAGCGCGTCTCCGGTCATGTCGATCACGTCGCTGGAGCGATCACCGAGGTGTCGTCGCTGCTCGCCACGGCGGCGAGCGAGGCACAGCGCACCTCCGAAGTCGCGGACGCGGCGAAAGCGCTGGTCGAGGAGGCGACCGCCGACACGGTCATCCTGAGCGCGGCCGTCGGCAAGATCGTCGACGTCATCGACATCATCGGCACTGTCGCCAGCCAGACCAATCTGCTCGCGCTCAACGCCACGATCGAGGCGGCGCGTGCCGGCGAGGCGGGCAGAGGCTTTGCCGTCGTCGCCGGCGAGGTCAAGCAGCTCGCGCACCGGACCGCCGAGGCGACCGACGATGTCCGCAAGGGGCTGGACCAGATCACCATCGCGGCCCAGCGCATCACCCTGCGCGTCGGCGCGCTGGTGACTTCGGTCGAGAAGGTCGACAAGGCGGCGCTGTCGATCGCCGAATTGACCGCGCGCCAGGATGTCGGCTCGCGCTCGATCAGCGAGACGACGACGCGGACGGCGGGCGATGTCAGGCTCGTGGCCGAGCAGGTCGAACAGCTCGCCGGCACGCTGGCGAGCTGGCGCCAGACCGCCGGCTCGGTCACCGCAGCCTCGGCCGACCTCGACCGGCAGGCCGCGGAGCTTCGGCAGGCTGTCGACGGCTTCATCAGGCGCAGGGAGCTGGCGAGCGCATGAGCATTGCGTTTCCGAAGTCCGGGGCGGAGACGGCCGCCGAGCTGCCGCTGCCGCTCGCTGCAAAGGTGCTGCACTGGCTGACGGCGGTGCTGGTGCTGGGCCTGTTCGCCACCGGTGTGACGATGAAGCAGCTCGGCCAGGGGCCGGCCGCCGATCTCATGCATCTTGGCCACAAGACCACCGGCGTCCTGCTGCTTTGCCTCGTTCTGGTGCGCATCGGCTACCGCCTGTTCGCGCAGGTGACGGCGCGCTGGCAGAAGGGCGCGGCGAGCCGGCCTGTGCATGCGCTGCTTTATCTCGGCTTGCTGGTGGTGCCGCTGCTGGGCTGGGCCGGTGCCTCCGGCTTCGGATCGCGGCAGCTGCTCTTTGGTTTCTCGCTGCCGGAGATCTGGTCGCCGGAGGCGGGCCATGCCGACCTGCTGCTGCTCAGCCATGCCTGGCTCGCCTTCGGTCTGATCGCGCTCGTCGTCGTCCATATCGGCCTGGCGCTCGGCGACTATCTGGTGCGCGATTCCAGGGCCGATTGAGCTGCGCCGCTCACTTCGCGAGCATGTAATCCGCAAGGCTGTAGCAGTGGCTCGCCTGATAGGCGTTCCGACCGCGGTTCATGTGCGTCAGATTGAACGTCCTGATGGCGCCAAGGGCGCGGGGAGCTGCGAGGAAACGGCGGATCGATGCGGAGCTCCGCACATTGATGCCGAACATGTCTGCGCCACGAGGGAGGAAATAGCTGACATCTTCCGGCGTCGTGACGCAGCGCTCGAGAAAAGCTTCGTCCACATGGCCCTGCTCGAGCGAACGATCCGTCGTGACATCCGAAAGATGCACCAGGAACCTCGCCCGGATGTCGTCGCCGTCCGCATAGAGCGTGAAAAGCTCCATCCAGCTGGCATTGACGCGTATGAGGGGCTTGTCGGAGGTCGACGGCAAGCAGGACACGGACCAGTAGTGGCGCTCGCTCCTGCGCGGGATGGGAACGCAATTTGAACCGTAGAGCCCGAGGATCTCCAGGACCTCTTGCGCCTGTGGGCGACGAAGCAGCTTCTGGAACCGCGGGACGTATTTGAAACGCAACTCGAGGGACTCAGACCGCTTGTCGGCGTCGTGCAACTCCGCCTTGCCTTCGATCCAATCGCGTTGCTGCTCGGGATCCAGAAACTGGCGCAAGCCGGTAGTGGGGCGGCGAGCCGTCGTGCTCATGTCAGGGGCCATGACAATCCATCTGCGCTAGGCATTGTGGTGAGCAGATCATGGGCCGGTCTCCAGTCAGTGCATGACCGGAACCCGTTCGTCACTGAACGGCGACCCAAGGCGGCAGCTTGCCGCGGATGCGAGGATGCCTGGGCCGATTGAAGCTGCGTTAACCGGATAACACCCGCGCCATCTGCGCCGCGCTTATCCTGCAGGTCCATAATCGGATGCCAGGGAGGACAATGATGAGCGGCAAGCGCATTTTGATGATCGTCGGCGATTTCGGCGAGGACTACGAAATCATGGTGCCGTTTCAGGCCCTGCTCGCCGTCGGCCACAAGGTCGATGCCGTCTGCCCGGGCAAGGCGAAGGGCGAGAGCGTTGCCACCTCGATCCATGATTTCGAGGGGCAGCAGACCTATTCGGAGAAGCGCGGCCACAATTTCACGCTCAATGCTAGCTTCGCCGATGTCGATGCGACGAGCTATGACGCGCTGGTGCTGCCAGGCGGCCGGGCGCCGGAATATCTGCGCCTGAACAAGCAGGTGATCGCGATCACCAGGCACTTCTTCGAGGCTAACAAGCCGGTCGCCGCGATCTGCCATGGGGCGCAGATCCTGGCGGCCGCCGATGTGCTCAAAGGGCGCAGCTGCTCGGCCTATCCGGCCTGCAGTCCCGAGGTCGAGCTCGCCGGTGGCCGCTATGCCGACATCGCGATCGATGCGGCGGCGACCGACGGCAATCTGGTGACGGCGCCGGCTTGGCCAGCGCACCCGGCCTGGATCGCGCAATTCCTTGTGGTGCTCGGCACGCAGATCAGCCATGGCGGGCTGCGCCAGGCTGCTTGAGGCGATATGGTCGCTTTGACTGGCCGCTGCGCTATGATGCGCGGCGGCGGCTGCGTGCGGGGAGGGCGCCATGTGCAAGCTCTTCATCAATGCCGATGCTGATCTCTGGCGCACGCGCCTGAAATCGGTGCGGCTCAACGGGTTCTCGACCAGCGTTCGGCTTGAGAACCTGTATTGGCGGGTGCTCGAGGAGATCGGCGGGCGCGATGGCATGAGCCTCGGTCAGCTCCTCGCCAGGCTGCATGGCGAGCTGATCGAGACCCATGGCGATGGCGAGAACTTCGCCTCCTTCCTGCGTGTCTGCTGCGGGCGCTACCTGATGCTGCAACTCGTCGGCGAGGTGCCACGCGAACTCGACCGGCCGATCCGCGAGCTCGACGCGGACGGCATCCTGGCTCGCGAGGCGCAGAGGCTCGCGCCTGCGACACGGCGCCCGCTTCGCGCAGGTCCATCAGGGGCTTCCCTTTCGGAGCGGCCTGTGCCATAGGGCGGCCCTCACATGCGTGGGAGGCGCGCCGGTCAGCCAGCCGGAGCTTCGCGCCGCACCACGCCCTGCAACACCCCGATCCGGAGCGATAGCAGCTCGCGGGCGGGGCGTCGTCGTTTCGGTCGGCACCGGGGCGGACGACAGGAGCAGCCATCATGGCAAAGAAGATCACGGGCTACGTGAAGCTTCAGGTTCCGGCGGGCGCGGCCAATCCGTCGCCGCCGATCGGTCCCGCGCTCGGTCAGCGCGGCCTCAACATTATGGAATTCTGCAAGGCCTTCAATGCGAAGACCGCGCAGATGGAAAAGGGCATGCCGATCCCGGTGATCATCACCGCGTATCAGGATCGCTCCTTCACCTTCGAGATGAAGCAGCCGCCGGTCTCGTACTGGCTGAAGAAGGCTGCTGGCCTGACCTCGGGTTCGAAGACCCCGGGCAAGGGCGGCAATGTCGGCAAGGTCACGTCGGCTCAGCTCAAGGAGATCGCCGAGAAGAAGATGGCGGATCTCAACTGCGACAACGTCGATTCGGCGGTGGCGATGATCCGTGGCTCGGCCCGTTCCATGGGCCTGGAAGTCGTGGGCTGAGGGGGAACTGACAATGGCACATGTCGGAAAGCGCGTCGTCAAAGGCCGTGAAGGCGTTGACCGCATCAAGCTCTACCCGCTCGCCGAGGCCGTCGCGATGGTCAAGGCCCGCGCGAACGCCAAGTTCGACGAGACCGTCGAGATCGCGATGAATCTCGGTGTCGATCCGCGTCACGCCGACCAGATGGTCCGCGGCGTCTGCAACCTGCCGAACGGCTCGGGCCGTACGCTGCGCGTCGCCGTCTTCGCTCGCGGCGCCAAGGCCGAAGAGGCCAAGAAGGCCGGAGCCGACATCGTCGGCGCCGAGGAGCTGGTCGAGATCGTGTCGAAGGGCACGATCGAGTTCGACCGCTGCATCGCGACCCCGGACATGATGGGCCTCGTCGGCCGCCTCGGTAAGGTGCTGGGCCCGCGCGGCCTGATGCCGAACCCGCGCGTCGGCACGGTCACCATGGACCTGACCGCCGCCGTCGCCGCCTCGAAGGGCGGCTCGGTCGAGTTCCGCGTCGAGAAGGCGGGCATCGTCCACGCCGCCGTCGGCAAGGCCTCGTTCGATGCCGCCAAGCTCGGCGAGAACATCAAGGCCTTCGTCGATTCGGTCTCGAAGGCGAAGCCGGCCGGTGCCAAGGGCACCTATATCCAGCGCGTCGCGATCTCCTCGACCATGGGTCCGGGCGTCAAGATCGAGCCGAATACGGTCCTCGGCGGCTGATAGAGCAGGATGCGAAAAAGTGGGAACCGGTTTTTCGCATCAATCCTGCTCTAAACTCTTGGAATCGATCACGTTTATGATTTTGGACCGGCTCGGTCCAAAATCATCGTGATCTTGAGCGCAGCAGCCGCTTCACCGCGGCTGCAGCCCCACCTTGCGCTTCGCCGCAGGGATTACCACTTGGCAGAAGCCGGGGGAGGGTCTATAGCCTCCTGCGTGTTTCCATAAGTGACGGGGCTTCCGCGTGCTTGGCACGAGGAGGTCCATTTCGCGTTTTTCGGTGGTTCGCCACCGAAAGAATGGGTGTTTGGTCTGAGGGGAGTGATCTCCGAGGGCCGGGCATCCAGTCCTGTCTGAGACTGCAGGTGCGCCTTTGGCTCCGGCCAGGGGGCATAATTTCGCCAAGAGGCCTGCATAGACGGTGCAAGAGCTTTTCCGGCGCCGAAAGGTGCCGAACGAGGTTCGAACCATCTCGCCCGATCACGGCTTCGGCCATGGCTGGGGACAGGGCACTGAGCGTCGCTCCGGTGAGGGGTCGGTGTCAACCGGTCACTTTTCCAGAGCGGCACGTGCAACTGGCGGCGGGTCTCAAAGCCTGTCGCCTACCGGAGAGAGCCCAGTGGATAAAGCGGCAAAATCTGATGCCGTCGCGACGCTGAACGATGTCTTCTCGAAGACGTCGGTCGTTGTCGTGGCCCACTATGCGGGCTTGACGGTGGCCCAGTTCCAGAAGCTTCGTCGCGAGATGAAGGCCAATGGCGCCACCGTGAAGGTCGCAAAGAACCGGCTGGCCAAGATCGCTCTTGAAGGCACCGACGTCGCGTCCATCAGCCCCTTGCTGACGGGTCCCACCCTGATCGCCTATTCCAGCGATCCGGTCGCGGCGCCGAAGGTCGCCGTCGCATTCGCCAAGGAGAACGACAAGCTCGTCATCCTCGGCGGCGCGATGGGCACGACCGCCCTGAACCCCGATGGTGTCAAGGCTCTGGCCACGATGCCCTCGCTCGACGAACTGCGCGCCAAGTTGCTCGGCCTCCTGCAGGCCCCTGCGACCAAGATCGCCCAGCTCTCGACCGCGCCTGCCGCAAAGCTCGCGCGCGTGTTCCAGGCATATGCCGACAAGGACGCTGCCTGAGCAGCCGACAACCCTTAATCGTTCGAACCTCTTACATCAGGAACTTAAACCATGGCCGATCTCGCCAAGCTCGTCGACGATCTCTCGTCGCTCACCGTTCTCGAGGCTGCTGACCTCGCCAAGATGCTCGAAGAGAAGTGGGGCGTCTCCGCCGCCGCCGCCGTCGCCGTTGCGGCTGGCCCGGCTGCTGGTGGTGGCGCTGCCGCCGCTGTCGAAGAGCAGACCGAGTTCACCGTCGTTCTTGCCGCCGCTGGCGACAAGAAGATCGAGGTGATCAAGGAAGTCCGCGCCATCACCGGCCTCGGCCTCAAGGAAGCCAAGGACCTGGTCGAGGCCGCTCCGAAGCCGGTCAAGGAAGCCGTTGGCAAGGACGAGGCCGAGAAGCTCAAGAAGCAGCTCGAGGCCGTCGGCGCCAAGGTCGAGCTCAAGTGAGCTCGGGCCGGCTGATGCCGGTCCGTATCTAGTCGACAAGGACAGTCCCGGGGCGGCTCGCCGCCTCCGGGGCTGTTGCGTCGTTTCCGGTAACCGGAACGTCGCTTTGCAGGACCTGCCACGATGCAGGTCGATCCAGTTCGAATGTCGGCGCGCATGAAGCGCCGAGCGGCTCACCCGGCGGCCCGTTCCGCCCGCGGCCCGGACCACCGGGTGAGCCGTCCGAGATTGCGAGGAACATGATGGTAACTTCCCTCCAGGGTCGCAGGCGCGTCCGCAAGTTCTTCGGCAAGCTCAAGGAAGTGGCGGAGATGCCGAACCTCATCGAGGTTCAGAAGGCATCCTACGACCAGTTCCTGATGGTCGAGGAACCCAAGGGCGGCCGCAGCGACGAGGGCCTGCAGTCGGTCTTCAAGTCGGTGTTCCCGATCGGCGACTTCTCGGGCGCCTCGCTCCTGGAGTTCGTCAAGTACACCTTCGAGCCGCCGAAATACGACGTCGACGAGTGCCGCCAGCGCGGCATGACCTTCTCGGCGCCGCTCAAGGTGACGCTGCGCCTGATCGTGTTCGATATCGACCCGGACACCCAGGCGAAGTCGGTCAAGGACATCAAGGAGCAGGACGTCTACATGGGCGAGATGCCGCTCATGACGGACAACGGCACCTTCATCGTCAACGGCACCGAGCGCGTCATCGTCTCGCAGATGCACCGCTCGCCGGGCGTGTTCTTCGACCACGACAAGGGCAAGACCCATTCGTCGGGCAAGCTGCTCTTCGCCGCCCGCATCATCCCCTATCGCGGCTCCTGGCTCGACATCGAGTTCGACGCCAAGGACATCGTCTACGCCCGTATCGACCGCAAGCGTAAGATCCCGGTCACCTCGCTGCTGTTCGCGCTCGGCATGGACGGCGAGGAGATTCTCAAGCGCTTCTACAACCGCGTCGAGTATGTCCGTGACAAGGACGGCTGGCGCGTCCCGTACGACGCCGAGCGCATGAAGGGCTTCAAGGCGAGCGTCGACATGATCGACGCCGACACCGGCGAAGTCGTGATCGAGGCCGGCAAGAAGCTGGTCGCGCGCACCGCCCGCCAGCTCGCCGACAAGGGCCTGAAGTTCCTGCGCGCCACGAACGAGGATCTTGTCGGCCAGTACATTGCCGAGGACCTCGTCGACCCCAGCACCGGCGAAGTTCACGCCGAGGCCGGCGAAGAACTGAATATGGCCGCTGACCCGAAGACCGGCGAGATCAAGGGCAACCTGATCGACCTGATCAACAAGGGCTACACCGAGATTCCGGTGCTGGACATCGACCACATCACGGTCGGCCCCTACATCCGCAACACGCTCCAGGTCGACAAGAACTCGCGTCGCGAAGAGGCGCTGTTCGACATCTACCGCGTGATGCGCCCGGGCGAGCCGCCGACGCTCGAGACCGCCGAGAACATGTTCCAGTCGCTGTTCTTCGACTCGGAGCGCTACGACCTCTCGGCCGTCGGCCGCGTCAAGATGAACATGCGGCTCGACCTCGACGCCGCCGACACCGTGCGAATCCTGCGCAAGGAGGACATCTTCGCGGTCGTCAAGGCGCTGGTCGACCTGCGCGACGGCAAGGGCGAGATCGACGACATCGACCATCTCGGCAACCGGCGCGTGCGCTCGGTCGGCGAGCTGATGGAGAACCAGTATCGTCTGGGCCTCCTGCGCATGGAGCGCGCCATCAAGGAGCGCATGTCCTCGGTCGACATCGACACCGTGATGCCGCAGGACCTGATCAACGCGAAGCCCGCGGCTGCGGCCGTGCGCGAGTTCTTCGGCTCGTCGCAGCTCTCGCAGTTCATGGACCAGACCAACCCGCTCTCGGAAGTCACCCACAAGCGCCGTCTCTCGGCGCTTGGCCCGGGCGGCCTGACCCGCGAGCGCGCCGGCTTCGAGGTGCGCGACGTCCACACCACGCATTACGGCCGCATCTGCCCGATCGAGACGCCGGAAGGCCCGAACATCGGCCTGATCAACTCGCTCGCCACCTTCGCGCGCGTCAACAAGTACGGCTTCATCGAGAGCCCGTACCGGCGCATCCGCGACGGCAAGCAGACCGACGAGATCATCTATCTCTCGGCCATGGAAGAGGCGAAGTACAACGTCGCCCAGGCGAATGCAGTCGTCGACGAGGAAGGCCGTCTGACCGATGACCTGATCGTCTGCCGCCGCGCCGGCGAGGTCATCGTCGTGCCGGTCGACAAGGTCGACTTCATGGACGTCTCGCCCAAGCAGGTCGTCTCGGTCGCCGCGGCGCTGATCCCGTTCCTCGAGAACGACGACGCCAACCGCGCGCTGATGGGCTCGAACATGCAGCGCCAGGCGGTGCCGCTGGTTCGCGCCGACGCCCCGTTCGTCGGCACCGGCATGGAGGCCGCGGTCGCCCGTGACTCCGGCGCTGCCATCGCGGCTCGTCGCGCCGGCATCGTCGACCAGGTCGATGCGACCCGTATCGTCATCCGCGCTTCGGACGAGATGGACCCGACCAAGCCGGGCGTCGACATCTACCGTCTGCAGAAGTTCCAGCGTTCGAACCAGTCGACCTGCATCACGCAGCGTCCGCTGGTCCGCGTCGGCGACGTCATCAAGAAGGGTGACATCGTCGCTGACGGCCCGTCGACCGAGTTCGGCGAGCTCGCGCTTGGCCGCAACGTGCTCGTCGCGTTCATGCCGTGGAACGGCTACAACTTCGAGGACTCGATCCTGCTCTCGGAGAAGATCGTCTCGGACGACATCTTCACCTCGATCCATATCGAGGAATTCGAGGTCATGGCCCGCGACACCAAGCTGGGTCCTGAGGAAATCACGCGCGACATCCCGAACGTTTCGGAAGAGGCGCTGAAGAACCTCGACGAAGCCGGCATCGTCTACATCGGCGCGGAAGTGGCGGCGGGCGACATCCTCGTCGGCAAGATCACGCCGAAGGGCGAGAGCCCGATGACCCCGGAAGAGAAGCTGCTGCGCGCCATCTTCGGCGAGAAGGCTTCGGATGTGCGCGACACCTCGCTGCGCGTGCCGCCGGGCGTCCAGGGCACGATCGTCGAGGTCCGCGTGTTCAACCGCCACGGCGTCGACAAGGACGAGCGCGCCCAGGCGATCGAGCGCGAGGAGATCGAGCGTCTCGCCAAGGACCGCGACGACGAGCAGGCGATCCTGGACCGCAACACCTTCGCGCGTCTGGCCGAGATCCTGACCGGCAAGACCGGTCTCGCCGGTCCGAAGGGCTTCAAGAAGGACACGGTCATTACCCGTGAGGTGATGAGCGAGTTCCCGCGCTCGCAGTGGTGGCTGTTCGCCACGGCGGACGACGCCCTGATGACCGAAATCGAGGCGATGCGGAAGCAGTACGACGAGTCGAAGAAGCGCCTCGAGCAGCGCTTCCTCGACAAGGTCGAGAAGCTGCAACGCGGCGATGAGCTGCCTCCGGGCGTGATGAAGATGGTCAAGGTCTTCGTCGCGGTGAAGCGCAAGATTCAGCCCGGCGACAAGATGGCGGGCCGCCACGGCAACAAGGGCGTGGTCTCGCGCATCGTGCCGGCGGAGGACATGCCGTTCCTCGAGGACGGCACCCATGCCGACATCGTGCTGAACCCACTCGGCGTGCCCTCGCGCATGAACGTCGGCCAGATTCTGGAGACGCATCTGGGCTGGGCTGCCGCCGGTCTCGGCAAGCAGATCGGCAAGGCGATCGACGCCTATCGCAAGGCGCACGACTCCAAGGCCCTGCGCGCCTCCTTCGACGCCGTCTACGAGGACAACGAGATCATCGCCTCGATGGACGACGCCGAGCTGATCGAGATGGGTCAGAACCTGCGCCGTGGCGTGCCGATCGCGACCCCGGTCTTCAACGGCGCGAAGGAGTCCGACATCGAGCGGCTGCTGGAGCAGGCGGGTCTTCACTCGTCCGGCCAGTCGACGCTCTATGACGGACGCACCGGCGAGCCCTTCGACCGCAAGGTCACGATGGGCTACATCTACATGCTGAAGCTGCACCATCTGGTGGACGACAAGATCCACGCCCGCTCGATCGGCCCGTATTCGCTGGTCACCCAGCAGCCGCTCGGCGGCAAGGCCCAGTTCGGCGGCCAGCGCTTCGGCGAGATGGAGGTCTGGGCGCTTGAAGCGTACGGCGCCGCCTACACGCTGCAGGAGATGCTGACGGTGAAGTCGGACGACGTCGCCGGCCGCACCAAGGTCTACGAGTCGATTGTGCGCGGCGAGGACAACTTCGAAGCGGGCATCCCCGAGAGCTTCAACGTACTCGTCAAGGAAATGCGCTCGCTCGGCCTCAACGTCGAGCTGATCAACACCAAGCCGAAGCAGGGCGACGTGCCCGCCGAGGCAGCCGAGTAAGGCGTCACGCCCGCAAGGGCGCGACGGCGTTCGTTACTCATGCCGGCGGCAGTGGCGCCGCCGGCCGATGGATCAAAGGCCGGGCAGGGCGGTTTTCCCCAAAACCCCACCGGTCACAGGAGACAGGCTATGAAGCAAGAGGTCATGAACCTTTTCGGCCAGCAGCCGGTGCAGCAGGCGTTCGACGCGATCAAGATCTCGATCGCGAGCCCTGAGAAGATCGCATCCTGGTCGTTCGGCGAGATCAAGAAGCCCGAGACGATCAACTACCGCACGTTCAAGCCCGAGCGCGACGGCCTGTTCTGCGCCCGCATCTTCGGGCCGATCAAGGACTACGAGTGCCTGTGCGGCAAGTACAAGCGCATGAAGTTCAAGGGCGTGATCTGCGAGAAGTGCGGCGTCGAGGTGACGCTGGCACGGGTCCGGCGCGAGCGCATGGGCCATATCGAGCTCGCCGCCCCGGTCGCGCATATCTGGTTCCTGAAGTCGCTGCCCTCGCGTATCGGCCTCCTGATGGACATGCCGCTCAAGGACCTCGAGCGCATCCTCTACTTCGAATCGTATGTCGTGCTTGAGCCGGGCCTCACCCCGCTCAAGGATCGCCAGCTGCTGACCGAAGAAGAGTATGTCCGCGCCCAGGAAGAGTACGGCGCCGACACCTTCACGGCGATGATCGGCGCGGAAGCGATCCGCGAGATGCTGCGCGCGCTCGATCTCGACCAGATCAACGCCGACCTGAAGCATGAGATCGCGACGACGACGTCGGAGCTCAAGCCGAAGAAGCTGATGAAGCGCCTCAAGATCATCGAGGCCTTCCAGGAGTCGGGCAACAAGCCGGAATGGATGGTGATGACCATCATCCCGGTGATCCCGCCTGACCTGCGTCCGCTGGTGCCGCTCGATGGCGGCCGCTTCGCGACCTCCGACCTGAACGACCTCTATCGCCGCGTCATCAACCGCAACAACCGCCTGAAGCGGTTGATCGAGCTGCGCGCGCCGGACATCATCATCCGCAACGAGAAGCGGATGCTGCAGGAGTCGGTCGACGCCCTGTTCGACAACGGCCGTCGCGGCCGCGTCATCACCGGCGCCAACAAGCGTCCGCTGAAGTCGCTCGCCGACATGCTGAAGGGCAAGCAGGGCCGGTTCCGGCAGAACCTGCTCGGCAAGCGCGTCGACTATTCCGGCCGCTCGGTCATCGTCGTCGGCCCGGAGATGAAGCTGCACCAGTGCGGCCTGCCGAAGAAGATGGCGCTCGAGCTGTTCAAGCCGTTCATCTATGCGCGCCTCGACGCCAAGGGCTACTCGACCACGGTCAAGCAGGCCAAGAAGCTGGTCGAGAAGGAGAAGCCCGAGGTCTGGGATATCCTGGACGAGGTCATCCGCGAGCATCCGGTGCTGCTGAACCGCGCGCCGACGCTGCACCGCCTCGGCATCCAGGCCTTCGAGCCGGTTCTGATCGAGGGCAAGGCGATCCAGCTGCACCCGCTGGTCTGCGCCGCGTTCAACGCCGACTTCGACGGCGACCAGATGGCCGTGCACGTCCCGCTGTCGCTGGAAGCGCAGCTGGAAGCGCGCGTCCTGATGATGTCGACCAACAACATCCTGCACCCGGCGAACGGCATGCCGATCATCGTGCCGTCGCAGGACATCGTGCTCGGCCTGTACTACCTCTCGATCATCTCGGATGGCGAGCCGGGCCAGGGCAAGATCTTCGGCGATTTCGGCGAGCTCGAATACGCGCTGCACGAGAAGGTCGTCACGCTGCATTCGAAGATCAAGTATCGCTGGACCGGCACCGGCCGTGACGGCCAGCCCTACACCAAGATCTACGACACCACGCCGGGCCGCGTGATCCTCTCGACCGCGCTGCCGGACCATCCGGCCATGTCTTTCGACGTCGTCAACAAGCTGATGACCAAGAAGGAGATTTCCAACATGATCGACGCCGTCTATCGCGGCTGCGGTCAGAAGGAATCGGTGATCTTCTGCGATCGCGTCATGGGGCTTGGCTTCAAGCATGCCTTCAAGGCCGGCATTTCGTTCGGCAAGGACGACATGGTGATCCCCGAGAACAAGTGGGAGATCGTCGACGCGACCCGCGTGCTCGCCAAGGATTACGAGCAGCAGTACCAAGACGGCCTGATCACCCAGGGCGAGAAGTACAACAAGGTCGTCGACGCCTGGGCGAAGTGCTCCGACAAGCTCGCCCAGGAGATGATGGCCCGCATCTCGACCGTGAAGAAGGACGATGCCGGTCGCGACAAGCCGATCAACTCGATCTACATGATGAGCCATTCGGGCGCCCGTGGTTCGCCGGCGCAGATGCGCCAGCTCGCCGCCATGCGCGGCCTGATGGCCAAGCCGTCCGGCGAGATCATCGAGTCGCCGATCATCTCGAACTTCAAGGAAGGCCTCGACGTTCTCGAGTACTTCAACTCGACGCACGGCGCCCGTAAGGGTCTGGCCGACACGGCGCTCAAGACGGCGAATTCGGGTTACCTGACCCGTCGTCTCGTCGACGTGGCGCAGGACGCGATCATCTCCGAGGTGGATTGCGGCTCCGACAACGGCATCAAGATGCGCGCCATCGTCGATGCCGGCCAGGTCGTGGCTTCGCTCGGCATGCGCATCCTGGGCCGTTCGGCGGCCGAGGACGTGACCGACCTCGATGGCAACGTCCTTGTCGCCAAGGGCGCGGTGATCGAGGAAAGCCACATCGCCAAGATCAACGCCGCGGGCGTCCAGGAGGTGAAGATCCGTTCGGTCTTGACCTGCGAGACCAAGAACGGCGTCTGCGCGACCTGCTATGGGCGCGATCTGGCCCGCGGCACGCCCGTCAACATGGGCGAGGCCGTCGGCGTCATCGCGGCGCAGTCGATCGGCGAGCCGGGCACGCAGCTCACCATGCGTACCTTCCACATCGGCGGCGCGGCCACGATCGCCGACCAGTCCTTCGTCGAGTCGAACTTCGAGGGCACGGTCAAGATCCGCAACCGCAATGCGGCGCGGAACTCGGACGGCGACCTGATCGCGATGGCTCGCAACCTCGCCATCGTCATCACCGGTCCGGACGGGGCCGAGCGCGCGGTGCACCGCGTCCAGTTCGGCTCGAAGCTGCGCGTCGACGACGGCGACAAGGTCAAGCGCGGCCAGCGCCTGATCGAGTGGGATCCCTATTCCCGCCCGATCCTGGCGGAAGTCGACGGCAAGGTCGGCTACGAGGACCTGGTCGACGGCATGTCGATGACGGAGACGACCGACGAGGCGACCGGCATCAGCAAGCGCCTCGTCATCGACTGGCGCGGTTCGGCCCGTACCTCGGACCTGCGTCCGGCGATGACCCTGCATGGCCCGGATGGCAAGATCGCGAAGCTCGCCCGTGGCGGCGAGGCTCGCTACATCCTGCCCGTCGACGGCATCATCTCGGTGGAGCCGGGCGCATCGATGAAGGCCGGCGACGTGCTGGCGCGTGTCTCGACCGACTCGGCCAAGACCCGCGACATCACCGGTGGTCTGCCGCGCGTCGCCGAGCTCTTCGAGGCGCGGCGTCCGAAGGATGCCGCGATCATCGCCGAGAAGGCCGGCGTCATCGGCTTCGGGCGCGACTACAAGAACAAGCGTCGCGTCACGCTGACTCCGCATGACGGCACTGATGGCGTCGAGTACCTGATCCCGAAGGGCAAGCACATCCACCTGCAGGATGGCGACGTCGTCGAGATCGGGGACTACATCCTCGACGGCAACCCGGCGCCGCACGACATCCTGGCGATCAAGGGCGTCGAGGAGCTTGCCGCTTACCTGGTCAACGAGATCCAGGAGGTCTACCGCCTCCAGGGTGTGACCATCAACGACAAGCACATCGAGGTCATCGTCCGGCAGATGCTGCAGAAGGTCGAGATCACCGAATCCGGCGATAGCGACATTCTCACCGGCGACCAGATCGACCGGATCGAGCTGGAAGAGGTCAACGCCAAGCTGCGCGAGGAAGGCAAGAAGCCGGCTTCCGGCGTTCCGGTCCTGCTCGGCATCACCAAGGCGTCGCTGCAGACCCGCTCGTTCATCTCGGCCGCCTCCTTCCAGGAGACGACCCGCGTCCTCACCGAGGCGGCGGTCAACGGCAAGATGGACATGCTGGAAGGCCTCAAGGAGAACGTCATCGTCGGCTCGCTGATCCCGGCCGGCACCGGCGCGCAGGTCGCCCGCATCAAGCAGGTGGCGACGCGTCGCGACGATCTCATCGTCGGCCAGAAGGCGGATGCTGCGGCCAAGGCCGCGGCCGCTGCCGCAGCGGTGCTGCCGGCGGCGGAGTAATACCGGCGAACTTGCTGACTTTGTGGAACGGCCGCCCTCGGGCGGCCGTTCTCGTTTCATCACTCTTGACCTTTTCTAGTGCAATCGGGCTAAGCTTACGTTGCGAAACCTGTCGGGGGGCAGCGATGCGCCAGGATGCCTTTCTTTGTGCGGCCGGAAGCGGCCGAGCGAAGAAGAGCATGCTGACACACCATGCGGAGGCATGGTCGGCGGATGGATGCCCCGTTCTGCGGACCATGCCTGGGTGCGACCGGGGCTATGGACGAACAGTTTCTAGACAGTCTTTACGAAGCGGCGGTGGTGCCGGAGCTGTGGCCGCAGGTTCTGCGGCGTTTCCAGGATATCGCCCGCGGCGCCGGCGCAGTGCTGGTCGCGGTGACGCCGAGCTCCAGTCGCTGGATTTCGTCCTCGCCCGAGTTCGACCAGGTCGTCGCGGCGCATTTCAACCGCTTCCCCGGCAATGAGCGGACGCGGCGCCTGCTCGAGCGCCGCCATGCCGGCTTCCTGCGCGACATCGACATCCTCTCCGACGACGAGATGGTGAGCGAGCCGGTCTACCGCGATTTCCTGACCCCCCAGGGTCTCGGGATCGGGGTCGCCACCTCGATCGCGTCTCCGACCGGCGAGGCCTTCATCCTGCATGCCGAGCGCGAGCGGGAGGAGGGCCATGTCGAGGACAAGCTGATCGCGCGCTTCGACCTGATGCGGCCGCACCTGGCGCGGGCCATGCTGCTCTCGTCCCGGCTCGAATTCGAACGGGCACAGGGGGCGGCCCGGGCACTGGAGGCGATCGGATTGCCGGCTGCCATCCTCGATCAAGAAGGGCGGGCGCTGGCGCTCAATCCCCGCTTCGAGGCGCTGATCCCGTCCGTCGCCGTCGACCGCCCGTCGCGCCTGGGGCTCGTCGATGCCGCAGCGGATGGCCTGCTCGTGACAGCCCTGCAGGCGAGGGGACAGATCGCCAGCGCGACGGTGCGCTCGATCCCGGTCGCGCGTCGCGAGAGCCAGCCGCCTTTGATCCTGCATCTGACGCCGATCCGCGGCGCTGCCCACGACATCTTCTCGCGTGCCGCGAGCATCCTCGTCGTGACACCGGTGGTGGTGAAGGACGTGCCGACCGCCGATGTCGTGCAGGGGCTGTTCGACCTGACGCCGGCCGAGGCCAGGCTCGCGGCGCTGATCGCCGCCGGGCATCGCCCGCGAGAGGCGGCAGCGGCGCTCGGCGTGATGGAGGAGACCGCGCGTTCGACCTTGAAGCGCGTCATGGCCAAAACCGGCTTGCACCGCCAGGCCGATCTGATCGGCCTGCTGCGTGGTGCCGGCGTGACCGGCGGCGTTTCGGGGCGCGACTAGAGCCCATTCCGATCCACTTGCACCGCAAGTTGATCGGTAAAACGGTCTCTAACTCAAAGTGAGAGACGGATCCGGCTCTAGGCCAGAGAGGCCGACTGAGCAGGCGTCTCTCGATGCGATTGTCGCACTGGCGGTCGCAAGGGTTTTGTCGGTGCGTCCGGGCCGTCCATGTCGATTCCGCGCTCGTTCCAGAAGCGATGCCGCTTCCGCAATGGGGGCTTGGTGGAGGGCGGGGGCTCTCCATGCCGGAAAGACGTGGCAAGACGGGTCACACCGAAACAGAGGCATGGCCGCGGCAGTAAAATTATGGCAACTCCGTGGCGCTATAAATCCTCATGACAGAGCATGAAGCGCGAGACGCTGGGGCAGGGCGGGTAGAATGCTGGAAGTTGCGATAGTCGGGGGCGGTCCCGGCGGGCTGATGACGGCCTGGCAGGTCCGCAAGAAGATGCAGGGCCTGTGCCGGGTGACGCTGTTCGAGGCCTCCGAGCGGCTCGGCGGCAAGATCGTCTCGCGCCGCTTCGACAGCGCGCCGGCCCTCTACGAGGCAGGGGTCGCCGAGATCTATGGCTATTCCCAGCTTGGCCACGACCCGTTGCGCGAGATGATCGAGGGCTTCGGCTTCCAGACCATCCCGATGGATTCGCAGGCTCTCGACCTCGACGGCAAGCTGGTCGACGGCGTCGAGGGCATGCGCCGGCGTTATGGCGATGCGACCGCCGACGCCATCCTGGCGTTCCGGGCGCGCTGCGCCGAATTGATGTCGCAACAGGCCTATTACGAGGGCGCCGGCAAGCACGACAACAACCATCCCTGGATGTTCATGAGCGCCGACGAGGTGCTGGAGCAGGAGGTGGCCGATCCGGTCGCCCGGCGCTTCTTCCGGGCGATGGCGCGCTCCGACGTGGCGTCCGAAGGCCACCTCAGCAACGGCCTCAACGCGCTGAAGAACTATCTGATGGATGTCGACGGCTATATCGACGTCTATTCGATCCAGAACGGCAATGAGCAGCTGGTCGAGGGCCTGAGCGCCAGTCTCGACGCCGAGGTCTTCCTGAATCATCGCGTCCTTCGCGTCGGCAAGGCGGAAGGTGGCCGCTACCGGCTCGACATGATGAACGGCAAGGGGCCGGAGACGCGCGAATTCGACTTCGTGCTGATGTGCCTGCCGCACAACTGGCTCGGCACCATCGATTTCGGCGAAGGCCGGCTGCGCCAGGGCATGAGCCGCCATCTCGCCCATTTCGACCGGCCGGCGCATTACCTGCGCGTCGCCGCTCTGTTCGACAAGCCGTTCTGGGAGGGCCAGATCGAGGGCGCCTGGTTCATGTCGGAGAGCTTCGGCGGCTGCTGCGTCTATATCGAGGGCGCCCGCCACGATGTCGGCCGCCACGGCGTGCTCAACTGGCTGATCGCCGGCATCGACGCGCTGTCCTATGCCAATCTCGACGACGAGGCGCTGACCAAGGCGGCGCTGAAATCGCTGCCGGCGTCGCTGGGCGATCCCTTCCCGCATCTGATCGAGGCGAAGGTGCATCGCTGGATGGCCTCGGTGAACGCGATCCCGGGCGGCGTTCCGGTGCGCGACGTGGTGACGAACCACATGCCGGAGCCGAAGGAGCATGACGGGCTGATCGTCGTCGGGGACTATCTGTTCGACTCGACGCTGAACGGCGTGCTCGATTCCGCCGACATCGCCAGCGACCTGATGCTGGGCAAGGTGATGCGCCAGCGCTATGCGACCGGGCTAGCCAAGAGCGCCGGTGAGGCGGGCGGCATCGTCGTGCCCGAGCCGTCGCTGCGCATCGACCGCGGCTATTTCGACGCCTATCGTGGCGCCGGCCCCTACGGCGAGGTCTGGCGTCGCTTCAGCGATCCCGCCTATATCCGCGACCTGATCGACATGGTCTGGCAGCCAAAGCCCGGCTTCAAGCTGCTGGTCGCGGGTTCCGCTTCAGGCGAGCTCGTCGGCGCGCTGCGCGAGCTCGGCATCGATGCCTGGGGTATCGAGAACAACCGCTACATTCATGGCCACACGCCAGCGCATCTTGCGCAGTACAATCTGTTCGGCACGGTCGCGGACCTGCCCTTCGAGGACGGCTCGTTCGACATCGTCTATGAGAGCTGCCTTGCTCATCTCGGCACGCGCGGCGTCAAGGATGCGCTCGGCGAGCTGCACCGGGTGGCCAAGCGCGGCGTCTATTTCGGCTCGGTGACGGCCGACCTCACCTCAGAGGTCTGCGACATGTACGACCTGCTGCGCGGCGTGAAGAAGCTCGCGACCTGGTGGGAGTGGTCGGAGCTGTTCTTCGACGAGGATTTCGACATGGCGATCCAGAGCCAGGAGATGCTCGACGCGCTCTGGGAGCGCACGCTCGTCGCCGACAAGGGCCCCGGCCGCTGGTACGAGGATGCGGAAAGCCTGCGCTACTGCTTCTTCAACCGCATCGCGCCCGATAGCGCCTGAGCCAATCCGATCCGAGAGGGAGCGGCGGGCGCTGGTCCAGCCCCGCCGATGATCAGTGAGCGACGACGAGGTCAAGCCGGGCACGGGCGAGAATAGTGCCGTGCCCGATCCGGCGACGAAGGCCACCGGCGCGGCGAAGCGGCCGGCCTCGCGTCCGCCCGAGGAGCCGAAGCGGCGCGCGCTGTCCGGCGCGGCAGCGGCGGATGACGATGAGGACGAAGACGACGAGGATGATGAAGAGGAGGACGACGAGGACGATGACGGTCCGGTCGTCTACACCGCTGGCGAAGCCGCCGGCGCGCTGAAGGGCGTCCTCTCCTTCACCTGGCCGCATCTCGGCCCGCATCGGCTCGGCATCGCGCTGGTCGGGCTCGGCCTCCTGGTCGAGATGGCCTTCAACGTGCTGATGCCGCTCTCGCTCAAATACCTCCTGGACGAGGTATTCGAGGACAAGGATCGCAGCGAGCTGGTCTTCATCCTCAGCGTCCTCGGCATCGCCGGCATCATCACCTCGGTGGTGGCGATCTGGTACGAATGGATCGACGCGAAGGTGACGGCGGCGATCACCACCGATGTGCGCCGCTCGCTGTTCGAGCATATCCAGAAGCTGCCGCTGAGCTTCTACGAGCGGCATCGCCGCGGCGAGATCCTGTCGCGCTTCTCCAACGACATGACCACCTATGAAGAGTCGGTCATCCATTTCGCCAATTGGGGGGCGCTGCCGCTGCTGGAACTGCTGGCCGGCATCGCCCTGCTGATTTACCTCAACACCGAGCTCGGCCTGCTCGCACTGCTGATCATCCCGATCGCGCTGATCGGGCCGCGGCTGCTCACGCCGAAGGCGGTCGCTGCCAGCTACGAGGTCAAGCGGGCGCAGGCGGGCGAGCTCGGCGTCGTCCAGGAGAATATCGGCGCCCAGCCGGTGGTGAAGGCCTTCGGCCTAGTGCGCATCTCGCAGCGCTGGTTCGGCCAGCGCAACAGCGTACTGCGGGCGGCTCAGAGCCGCTCGACCTTCCTCAACACCATGGTCGAGCGCTCGATCACGATCGTCGTGCTCTGGCTGCACCTGATCGTGCTGGCGATCGGCGCCTATCTCACCTTCAACGACGTGATCACGGTGGGCACCTTCGTCGCCTTCGAGGCGGTGTTCTGGGAGATCACCTACAATCTCAACCACCTGACCCAGTACATCCCGGTGGTGATCGACGCGTCCGGCGCTGTCAGGCACATGCGCGACATCCTCGACGAGCCGATCCGGGTCTCGGACCGGCCGAACGCTGTCGAGTGCCCGCGCATCGCGCATGAAATCGGCTTTGAGGGCGTGCGTTTCTCCTATGGCGGGGAGGGCGCCCAGATCGACGGGCTCGACCTTTCGATTCCCGCCGGCTCGCGCGTCGCCATCGTCGGGCCGAGCGGGGCGGGCAAGAGCACGCTGCTCAGCCTGCTGCTGCGCTTCCATGATCCGCAGCGCGGCAAGGTGACGATCGACGGCATCGATATCGCCAGCGTCACCCGCGACTCGCTGCGGGCCCAGATGGCGGTGGTGTTCCAGGACAATGTCCTGTTCAACACCTCGCTGCGCGAGAACATCCGGCTCGGCTCATTGGAGGCGTCTGACGCCGAGGTCGAGGCCGCCGCGAAGAAGGCCGAGATCCATAAGTTCATCACCAGCCTGCCTGATGGCTACGACACCATGGTCGGCGAGCGCGGCGAGACCCTGTCGGGCGGGCAGCGCCAGCGCATCGCCATTGCCCGCGCCTTGCTGCGCGACCCGGCGATCCTGCTCCTCGACGAGGCGACCTCGGCGCTCGACCAGACCACCGAGGCCGCGATCAACCGCACGCTGAAGAAGATCGGGCGCGGCCGCAGCCTGCTGTTCGTGACGCACCGGCTGACCTCTATCGCCGACATGGACGAGATCATCGTCATGGATGCCGGCCGAGTCGTGCAGCGCGGCGACCATACGAGCCTGATGCGCAAGCGCTCCGGCCTCTACCGCAGGCTCTGGAACGACCAGATGCGGGCGAGTGCGGAAGATGACGACGATTGAAGCTGAATCCGTCTCTTACTTTTAGCCTAGAGACTGCTTCGCCGGTCAGCCTGCAGAACAAGCTGACCGCAACGGGCCCAAAGGGGCAAATCCGGGGTTGACGCGAATCCTTACCTGAGTCATAAGCGCGCCACTGTCGATGGCTGTCGGACACGTTTGTCGCTTGCCTTTGTTGCAAGCGAGGTTCGCGACCGAAACTCCATCGGAATTCCAGCGTCTAACGACGACATGGCAGGACGCATGAATGCGGGCTCGTTCCGTGTTCCTCTGCATGGCGAACGCGCCTGAGGCCCCGTAAATGGGCGCCGATGGCGCGGCTTCGTTTGGTCATGGCCTCTTGCGGCGCCGGAATGGACACGAAATTCATCTAGCGCTCAAGGGAGCGAGAGGCCTTAAATGCCGACAATCAGCCAGCTGATCCGCAAGCCGCGTTCGCCGGTCAAGGCGCGTAACACTGCTCCGGCGCTCGAGAATTGCCCGCAGAAGCGCGGCGTCTGCACGCGTGTCTATACGACGACCCCGAAGAAGCCGAACTCGGCGCTCCGCAAGGTCGCCAAGGTGCGTCTGACCAACGGCTTCGAGGTCATCGGCTACATCCCGGGTGAAGGCCACAACCTTCAGGAGCACTCGGTCGTCATGATCCGCGGCGGCCGCGTCAAGGACCTTCCCGGCGTGCGCTACCACATCCTGCGCGGCGTGCTCGACACGCAGGGCGTCAAGAACCGCAAGCAGCGCCGTTCGAAGTACGGCGCCAAGCGTCCGAAGTAATTTTCCTGCCCGATCGGCGGGGCAAGATGCCCCAGCCGGTTCGCAGCTTTTGAGATTTGACCGGAGACTAGACGATGTCCCGCCGCCACAGTGCCGAAAAGCGCGAGATCATCCCGGACGCCAAGTTCGGCGACGTGATCGTGACCAAGTTCATGAACTCGGTCATGTACGAGGGCAAGAAGTCGACTGCCGAAGGCATCGTCTACGGCGCCTTCGAGATCATCGAAGGCAAGCTGAAGAGCGATCCGCTCGCCGTCTTCAAGACCGCGCTCGAGAACGTCGCCCCGGCGATCGAGGTCCGTTCCCGCCGCGTCGGCGGTGCGACCTATCAGGTCCCGGTCGAGGTTCGCACCGAGCGCCGCCAGGCTCTCGCCATCCGCTGGCTGATTGCCGCCGCCCGCGGCCGCAACGACCGCACCATGGTCGAGCGCCTCTCGGCCGAGCTGATGGACGCTGCCAACAACCGTGGCAACGCCGTCAAGAAGCGCGAAGACACGCACCGGATGGCGGAAGCCAACCGCGCCTTCTCGCACTACCGCTGGTAATTCGTCCGTTCGGACCCGGAAAGACAGAGCATCTCCATGCCCCGTTCTCATCCCATCGATCGCTATCGTAACTTCGGCATCATGGCTCACATTGATGCCGGCAAGACGACGACGACCGAGCGCATCCTGTTCTACACCGGCAAGAGCCATAAGATCGGCGAAGTCCATGACGGCGCCGCCACCATGGACTGGATGACGCAGGAGCAGGAGCGTGGCATCACGATCACCTCCGCCGCGACGACTTGCCTGTGGCAAGATCACCGCCTGAACATCATCGACACCCCCGGCCACGTCGACTTCACCATTGAAGTCGAGCGTTCGCTGCGCGTGCTCGACGGCGCCGTGTGCGTGCTCGACGGCAACCAGGGCGTCGAGCCCCAGACCGAGACCGTCTGGCGCCAGGCCGACAAGTACGACGTCCCGCGCGTCGTCTTCGTTAACAAGATGGACAAGATCGGCGCCGATTTCTATCGCTGCGTCCAGGACATCATCGACCGCGTCGCCGGCAAGCCCGTCTGCCTGCAGCTTCCGATCGGTTCGGAGTCGAATTTCGCCGGCGTCATCGACCTCATCAAGATGAAGGCGATCGTCTGGAACGGCGAGGCGCTCGGCGCTTCGTTCGAAGAGCAGGAGATCCCGGCCGATCTCGCCGACAAGGCTGTCGAGTACCGCTCGAAGCTGGTCGAAGCCGCCGTCGAGATGGACGATGCGGCGATGGAAGCCTATCTCGACGGGACCGAGCCCGACGCTGCCACGCTGCGCCGCTTGGTGCGGACTGCCGTGCAGCGCCGCGCCTTCCACCCGGTTCTTTGCGGCTCGGCCTTCAAGAACAAGGGCGTGCAGCCGCTGCTCGACGCCGTCGTCGACTTCCTGCCGTCGCCGGTCGATCGCGGCGACATCAAGGGCATCGACTTCAAGACCGAAGAAGAGACCGTTCGTCACCCGACGGACGAGGATCCCTTCGCCATGCTCGCCTTCAAGATCATGGACGACCCCTTCGTCGGCACCATCACCTTCTGCCGCGTCTATTCCGGCAAGGTCGAGGCCGGCCAGGGCGTCATCAACTCGACGCGCGACAAGAAAGAGCGCGTCGGCCGCATGCTGCTGATGCACGCGAACAACCGCGAGGACATCAAGGAGGCTTTCGCCGGCGACATCGTCGCCCTGGCTGGCCTCAAGGACGTCCGCACCGGCGACACGCTGTGCGATCCGACCCACGCCGTGATCCTCGAGCGCATGGAGTTCCCCGAGCCGGTCATCACGATCGCGATCGAGCCGAAGTCCAAGGCCGACCAGGAGAAGCTGGGCCTCGCCCTGTCGAAGCTCGCGAACGAGGATCCGTCCTTCCGCGTCTCGACCGATCAGGAGAGCGGCCAGACCATTCTCAAGGGCATGGGCGAGCTGCATCTCGACATCAAGGTCGACATCCTGCGCCGGACCTACAAGGTCGACGCCAATATCGGCGCGCCGCAGGTTGCGTATCGCGAGACGCTGACCAAGAAGGCCGAGATCGACTACACCCACAAGAAGCAGACCGGCGGTACGGGCCAGTTCGCCCGCGTCAAGCTCGTCATCGAGCCGAACGAGACCGGCAAGGGCTTCGAGTTCGAGTCGAAGGTCGTCGGCGGCTCGGTGCCGAAGGAGTACATCCCCGGCGTCGAGAAGGGCCTCAACTCGGTCATCGGCTCCGGCGTGCTCGCCGGCTTCCCGGTCGTCGACGTCAAGGTCACGCTGATCGACGGCGCCTTCCACGAAGTCGACTCCTCGGCTCTGGCCTTCGAAATCGCCTCTCGCGCTGCTCTGCGTGAAGGCCTGCAGAAGGGCGGCTCGGTCTTGCTCGAGCCGATCATGAAGGTCGAGGTGGTGACGCCTGAAGACTATACCGGCTCGGTCATCGGTGACCTGAACTCCCGGCGCGGCCAGATCCAGGGCCAGGACATGCGCGGCAACGCGGTCGTCGTGAATGCGATGGTCCCGCTCGCCAACATGTTCGGCTATGTGAACCAGCTGCGCTCGTTCAGCCAGGGCCGCGCCAATTACACGATGCAGTTCGACCATTACGAGCAGGTGCCGTCCGCGGTGGCTGCTGAGGTTCAGGCCAAATACGCCTGATCGAACAACGCATTACACGGAACACTTGAGAAGATCTGACGGAGGCTGACATGGCCAAAGAGAAGTTTGCTCGGACGAAGCCGCACTGCAACATCGGCACGATTGGTCACGTTGACCATGGCAAGACGTCGTTGACGGCGGCGATCACGAAGGTTCTGGCTGAGTCCGGCGGCGCGTCGTTCACGGCGTATGACCAGATCGACAAGGCGCCGGAAGAGAAGGCGCGCGGCATCACGATCTCGACGGCTCACGTCGAGTACGAGACGCCTGCCCGCCACTATGCCCACGTCGACTGCCCCGGGCACGCCGACTATGTGAAGAACATGATCACCGGCGCGGCGCAGATGGACGGCGCGATCCTGGTGGTGTCGGCTGCCGACGGCCCGATGCCGCAGACCCGCGAGCACATCCTGCTGGCGCGCCAGGTCGGCGTTCCCGCGCTGGTGGTGTTCATGAACAAGGTCGATCTGGTCGACGACGCCGAGCTGCTCGAGCTGGTCGAGATGGAGATCCGCGAACTTCTGTCGAAGTACGACTTCCCGGGCGACGACATCCCGATCACCAAGGGCTCGGCCAAGGCCGCGCTGGACGGCGTCACCCCGGAGATCGGGCATGATGCGGTGATCGCGCTGATGAAGACGGTCGACGACTACATCCCGCAGCCTGAGCGCCCGATCGACCAGCCCTTCCTGATGCCGGTCGAGGACGTGTTCTCGATCTCGGGCCGCGGCACGGTGGTGACCGGCCGCGTCGAGCGCGGCATCGTCAAGGTCGGCGAGGAAATCGAGATCGTCGGCCTGAAGGACACGGTGAAGACGACCGTGACCGGCGTCGAGATGTTCCGCAAGCTGCTGGACCAGGGCCAGGCGGGCGACAACATCGGCGCGCTGCTGCGCGGCACCAAGCGCGAGGACGTCGAGCGCGGCCAGATCCTGTGCAAGCCGGGTTCGGTCAAGCCGCACACCAAGTTCAAGGCCGAGGCCTACATCCTGACCAAGGAGGAGGGCGGCCGCCACACCCCGTTCTTCACCAACTACCGCCCGCAGTTCTACTTCCGCACGACGGACGTGACCGGCGTGGTGCACCTGCCCGAGGGCACCGAGATGGTGATGCCTGGTGACAACATCACCATGGAAGTCCACCTGATCGTGCCGATCGCGATGGAAGAGAAGCTGCGCTTCGCCATCCGCGAAGGCGGACGCACCGTCGGCGCCGGCGTCGTCGCTTCGATCATCGCGTAACGGCTGATCTGAGGGCGGAAGCCCTTCGGGGCTTTCGTCTTTTCACGTCACGGAGATAACACGACCATGAACGGTCAGAATATCCGGATCCGCCTCAAGGCGTTCGACCATCGTATCCTCGATGCGTCGACGCGCGAGATCGTCTCGACCGCCAAGCGCACCGGCGCTCAGGTCCGCGGCCCGATTCCGCTGCCGACCCTGATTGAGAAGTTCACCGTCAACCGCTCGCCCCACATCGACAAGAAGTCGCGTGAGCAGTTCGAGATGCGGACCCATAAGCGGGTTCTCGATATCGTCGATCCGACCCCCCAGACGGTCGACGCCCTCATGAAGCTCGATCTCGCCGCCGGCGTCGACGTCGAAATCAAGCTCTGATCCGATTAAACGGGTCCTCTGTTTCCGGTGCCCCCGGATGGACATGACCCCAAAGGAAGGTATGCACCGATGCGTTCCGGTGTGATTGCACAGAAAGTCGGGATGACCCGCATCTTCACCGATGCCGGCGAGCACATCCCGGTCACCGTGCTGAAGCTCGACAACTGTCAGGTTGTCGCGCACCGCACGAAGGACAAGAACGGCTATGTCGCCGTGCAGCTCGGGACGGGCCGTGCCAAGGTCAAGAACGTCTCGAAGGCGCAGCGCGGCCATTTCGCTGTTGCCAAGGTCGAGCCGAAGCAGAAGCTGGTCGAGTTCCGCGTCAGCGACGACGCGTTGATTCCGGTCGGCGCCGAGCTGACCGCCGACCACTTCGTCGTCGGCCAGTTCGTCGACGTGTCGGGCACGACCACCGGTAAGGGCTTCGCCGGCGGCATGAAGCGCTGGAACTTCGGCGGTCTGCGCGCCACGCACGGCGTCTCGGTCTCGCATCGCTCGATCGGTTCGACCGGTGGCCGTCAGGACCCGGGCAAGACCTTCAAGAACAAGAAGATGCCGGGCCATCTCGGTGCCGAGCGCGTTACCACGCAGAACCTGCGCGTCGTCCAGACGGACGCCGAGCGCGGCCTGATCCTGGTCGAGGGCGCCGTCCCCGGCGTTGCCGGCGGCTGGATCCATGTCCGCGACGCGGTCAAGCGCTCGCTGCCGAAGGACGCGCCCCTGCCGGGCAAGTTCAAGGTCTCCGGTGAGGGCAAGGCCGAGATTGTCGAGGCTCCTGCGGCCCAGGCTGAGGAGAACGTGTGATGAAACTCGATATCGTCACTCTTGAAGGTGGCAATGCCGGCTCGCTCGAGCTGTCCGACGCGATCTTCGGCCTCGAGCCGCGCGCCGACCTGCTCGCCCGCATGGTGCGCTACCAGCTCGCCAAGCGCCGCGCCGGCACGCACAAGTCGAAGGGGCGTTCGGAAGTCGATCGCACCCGCAAGAAGATCTACAAGCAGAAGGGCACCGGCGGCGCTCGTCATGGTGCGGCTTCGGCTCCGCAGTTCCGCGGCGGCGGCAAGGCCTTCGGCCCGGTCGTGCGCGACCACGCCCATGACCTGCCCAAGAAGGTCAAGGCGCTCGCTTTGCGCCATGCGCTCTCGGCCAAGGCCAAGGACGCCGGCCTGATCATCATCGACGACGTCAAGCTCGCCGAGCCGAAGACCAAGATCCTGCTTGGCCATTTCGGCAAGCTGGACCTGTCGAGCGCGCTGGTGATCGGCGGCGCCGAGATCGATGTGAACTTCGGCCTGGCGGCGCGTTCGATCCCGAATGTCGACGTCCTGCCGGTTCAGGGCATCAACGTCTATGACATCCTGCGTCGCGACAAGCTCGTGCTGACGCGCTCGGCTGTCGATGCGCTGGAGGCGCGCTTCAAATGAGCCAGTCCAAGAACTTGGATCCGCGCCACTACGACGTCATCCGTGGCCCGGTGATCACCGAAAAGGCGACCATGCTCTCCGAGCATAACAAGGTCGTCTTCAAGGTCGCGAAGACCGCGACCAAGCCGCAGATCAAGGCGGCGATCGAGAAGCTGTTCGATGTCAAGGTGATCAGCGTCAACACGATGGTCACCGAGGGCAAGATGAAGGTCTTCCGGGGCCGTCTCGGTCAGCGCTCGGACGTCAAGAAGGCGGTCGTGACCCTCGAAGAAGGTCACTCCATCGACGTGACCACTGGGCTTTGAGGGAAGGATCGTCATCATGGCTTTGAAGAGTTTCAAGCCGATCACGCCGAGCCTTCGCCAGCTCGTGATCGTCGACCGCAGCGAGCTCTATAAGGGCAAGCCGGTCAAGGCGCTGACCGAGGGCAAGTCGTCCTCGGGTGGCCGCAACAATCTCGGCCGCATCACCGTCCGCTTCCGCGGCGGTGGCCACAAGCGCACGCTGCGCCTGATCGATTTCAAGCGTCGCGGCAAGGCCGGCATCCCGGCTGCCGTGGAGCGGATCGAGTATGATCCGAACCGCTCGGCCTTCATCGCGCTGATCAAGTACCAGGACGGTGAGCTCGCCTACATCCTGGCGCCGCAGCGCCTGGCGGTCGGCGACAGCGTCATCGCCGGCGACAGCGTCGACGTGAAGCCTGGCAACGCGGCCCCGATGGGCTCGCTGCCGATCGGCACGATCGTCCACAATGTCGAGCTCAAGATCGGCAAGGGCGGGGCGCTGGCGCGCTCGGCGGGCAACTACGCCCAGATCGTCGGTCGCGACCAGGGTTACGTCATCGTCCGCCTGAACTCGGGCGAGCAGCGCCTGATCAGCGGCCTGTGCTATGCGACGGTGGGCGCGGTCTCGAACCCCGACCACATGAACCGGAATGACGGCAAGGCCGGGCGCTCGCGCTGGCTGGGTCGTCGTCCGCACAACCGTGGTGTCTCGATGAACCCGGTCGACCATCCGCACGGCGGCGGCGAAGGCCGTACCTCGGGCGGCCGTCATCCGGTCACGCCCTGGGGTCTGCCGACCAAGGGCAAGAAGACCCGCTCGAACAAGCGGACCGATACGTTCATCGTGTCGAGCCGTCACGCCCGCAAGAAGAAGAACTGAGGTCCGTCATGGCGCGTTCGCTTTGGAAAGGTCCGTTTGTCGACGGATACCTCCTGAAGAAGGCCGAGGTCGCCCGTTCGGCGAGCCGGTCGGAAGTCATCAAGATCTGGAGCCGCCGCTCCACGATCCTCCCGCAGTTCGTCGGTCTGACGTTCGGCGTCTACAACGGCCACAAGCATGTGCCGGTGAACGTCTCCGAGGAGATGGTGGGCCACAAGTTCGGCGAGTTCTCGCCGACGCGCACCTTCCCCGGCCACGCTGCCGACAAGAAGGCGAAGAGGAAGTAAGCCATGGGTAAGCCCTCCGCCCCCCGTGCGCTGCCCGAGAACGAGGCCAAGGCGGTGGCGCGCAACCTGCGCGTCTCCCCGCAGAAGCTGAACCTTCTCGCCCAGCTCATCCGCGGCAAGAAGGTCTCGACCGCGCTCGCCGACCTCGAGTTCTCGCGCAAGCGGATCTCGACCGATGTGCGCAAGTGCCTGCAGAGCGCGATCGCCAACGCCGAGAACAACCATGATCTCGACGTCGACGACCTCGTCGTGTCCCAGGCTTTCGTCGGCAAGGCGCTGGTCATGAAGCGCTTCCATGCCCGCGCTCGCGGCCGTGGCGCCCGCATCATGAAGCCCTTCGCCAACATCACGATCGTGGTGCGCGAAGTTCAGGCTGCGAAGGCCTGAGGAGAGAACGATGGGTCAGAAAATCAATCCGATCGGCCTTCGTCTCGGCATCAACCGGACCTGGGATTCGCGCTGGTTCGCCAGCAAGGGCGAGTACGGCAAGCTGCTTCATGAGGACATGGCGATCCGCGCCGCCCTGATGAAGCTGCTGAAGCAGGCCGCCGTCTCGAAGATCATCATCGAGCGTCCGCACAAGAAGTGCCGCGTCACCATCCACTCGGCTCGTCCGGGCGTGGTGATCGGCAAGAAGGGTGCCGACATCGAGAAGCTGCGCAAGACGGTCTCGAAGCTGACGAACGCCGACGTGACGATCAACATCGTCGAGGTGCGCAAGCCCGAGATCGACGCGACCCTGGTCGCCGACTCGATCGCGCAGCAGCTCGAGCGCCGCGTCGCCTTCCGTCGCGCCATGAAGCGCGCCGTGCAGTCGGCGATGCGTCTGGGCGCCGAGGGCATCCGCATCAACTGCTCGGGCCGTCTCGGCGGCGCGGAAATCGCGCGCCTCGAATGGTATCGTGAGGGCCGCGTGCCGCTGCATACGCTGCGCGCCGACGTCGATTACGGCGTCGCCACCGCCTTCACGACCTATGGCACGTGCGGGATCAAGGTCTGGATCTTCAAGGGCGAGATCCTCGAACACGACCCGATGGCCCAGGACAAGCGCCTCTCGGACGAGGGCGGCCGCTCCGGTGGTGAGCGCCGCGAACGTCGCGAGCAGGCTGCGTAAGGCTGATCGAGAAGAGCCATGCTGCAACCAAAGCGCACTAAGTTCCGTAAGCAGTTCAAGGGACGCATTTCCGGCGTCGCCAAGGGCGGTACGGACCTCAACTTCGGCCAGTTCGGCCTGAAGGCCCAGGAGCCGGAGCGCGTCACGGCCCGCCAGATCGAGGCGGCCCGTCGTGCCATCACCCGCGCCATGAAGCGCGCGGGCCGAGTCTGGATCCGGATCTTCCCGGACGTGCCGGTTTCGAAGAAGCCGACCGAAGTCCGCATGGGTAAGGGCAAGGGTTCGCCCGAGTTCTGGGCGGCCAAGGTCAAGCCGGGCCGGATCATGTTCGAGCTCGACGGTGTGCCGGAGGATATCGCCCGCGAGGCGCTCCGTCTCGGCGCCGCCAAGCTGCCGATCAAGACCCGCTTCATCCAGCGCATCGCCGAGTAAGGAGGGCGAGATGAAATCGACTCAACGCCTGTCCGATCTCAAAGTGATGAGCGCGGACCAGCTCCAGGACGAGCTTCTCAAGCTCAAGAAGGAGCAGTTCAACCTGCGTTTCCAGCGCGCCACCGGTCAGCTCGAGAATACCGCTCGGGTCACCCTGGTGCGCAAGGAGATCGCCCGCATCAAGACACTGCAGCGGTCGAAGACCGCGGCAGTGAGCGCCTGAGGAGTAGGGGACCATGCCGAAGCGCGTGCTGCAGGGCGTCGTCGTTAGCGACAAGCAAAACAAAACTGTTGTGGTCAAGGTCGAGCGGCGTTATACGCACCCGCTCCTCAAGAAGACGGTGCGCCGTTCGAAGAACTATCACGCCCATGACGAGGCGGGGTCGTTCAAGGTCGGTGACTCGGTCTGGATCGAGGAGTCGAAGCCCATTTCCAAGCTGAAAAGCTGGGTTGTGCTCGACAACGCTCCCAAGGCGTAAGTCGAATCATTGAGGCCAGGGGGCGATCGACCCCCGTCAGTCGTAGTCCGGGCAGGGCATAACGCCTTTGTCCGGAAACCGCGCTGATATGGAATGGAAGGATCAAGGCCATGATCCAGGTGCAGACGAATCTCGAGGTCGCCGACAATTCTGGCGCCCGCCGCGTGATGTGCATCAAGGTTCTCGGCGGCTCGAAGCGGCGCTATGCCCGCATCGGCGACATCATTGTGGTTTCGATCAAGGAAGCCATCCCGCGCGGCCGCGTGAAGAAGGGCGACGTCATGAAGGCGATCGTCGTGCGCACCGCCAAGGACATCAAGCGCGCCGATGGTTCGGTGATCCGCTTCGACCGCAACGCGGCCGTGCTGATCAACAACCAGAAGGAGCCGGTGGGCACCCGTATCTTCGGACCGGTTCCGCGCGAGCTGCGCGCCAAGAACCACATGAAGATCATTTCGCTCGCTCCCGAGGTGCTGTGATGGCTGCGAAAATCAAGAAGGGCGACAAGGTCGTCGTGCTCGCCGGCCGCGACAAGGGCAAGAACGGCGAAGTGCTCCAGGTCCTGCCGAAGGATGCCCGCGCCGTCGTGCGCGGCGTGAACCTGGTGAAGAAGCACACCAAGGCGACCGCCCAGTCCGAGGGCGGCATCATCAGCAAGGAAGCCACGATCGACCTGTCGAACCTGGCCGTTGCCGATCCGAAGGACGGCAAGCCGACCCGCGTCGGCTTCAAGGTGCTCGATGACGGCCGCAAGGTCCGTTTCGCCAAGCGTTCGGGGGATCTGATCGATGGCTGACAATCAGCAGGCGGCGCTCTCGCCGCGTTTGAAGAAGCATTACGAGGACGTCGTCCGTCCCGCGATGATCGCCGAGTTCGGCTACAAGAACGTCATGGAAGTGCCGACCCTCGAGAAGGTCGTCATCAACATGGGCGTGGGCGAAGCCACGGCCGACCGCAAGAAGGTCGACAACGCCGCCGGCGACCTCGCCATGATCGCCGGCCAGAAGCCGGTCATCACCAAGTCCCGCCTCGCCATCGCCGGCTTCAAGCTGCGCGAGAACATGGCGGTGGGTGCCAAGGTCACGCTGCGCAAGACCAAGATGTTCGAGTTCGTCGACCGGCTCGTTACCATTGCTCTTCCGCGAGTGCGCGACTTCCGTGGTCTCAACCCGAAGTCGTTCGACGGGCGCGGCAATTTCGCGCTCGGGATCAAGGAGCACATCGTGTTCCCCGAGATCAACTACGACAAGGTCGACCAGGTCTGGGGCATGGACGTGATCGTCTGCACGACTGCGAAGTCGGATGACGAGGCACGCGCCCTGCTCAAGCACTTCAACTTCCCGTTCCGGCAGTGAGCCTTCGGGCTCATACGCGGAAACCAGGAGATATCGATGGCTAAGAAAAGCTCCGTCGAGAACAACAACCGCCGCAAGGCGCTCGTGAAGAAATTCGCGGGCCGTCGTGCGCGTCTTCTCGCGATCGCTAATGACGAGAACCAGTCGATGGACGAGCGCTTCCTCGCTCGCCTGAAGCTGGCCGAACTGCCGCGCAATTCCGCCGGCATCCGCGTGCGCAACCGTTGCGAAGTCACCGGCCGCCCGCGCGCTTTCTATCGCAAGTTGAAGATGTCGCGCGTTGCTTTGCGCGAGCTCGGCAACAAGGGGCTGGTTCCCGGCCTCGTCAAGTCGAGCTGGTGAGGAGGTAGCATCATGGCGATCATCGATCCGCTTGGCGATATGCTGACCCGCATCCGCAATGCGCAGATGCGGCGCAAGTCGCGCGTTTCCACTCCGGGCTCGAAGCTGCGTGCCCGCGTTCTGGACGTGCTGCAGTCAGAAGGCTACATCCGCGGCTATTCGACCACCGAGTTCGGCAACGGCCGCACCGAGTTCGACATCGAGCTGAAGTACCACGAGGGACAGCCGGTCATCCGGTCGATCTCGCGCGTGTCGAAGCCCGGCCGTCGCGTCTACTCCTCGGTCGAGACCATGCCTCGCGTGGCCGACGGCCTCGGCGTCACCATCGTCTCCACGCCCCGTGGCGTGATGTCCGATCATCTTGCCCGCGAGCAGAACGTGGGCGGCGAAGTGCTCTGCAAGGTCTTCTGACCTTTCGCGCACAGCTGCTCATCAGGAGAGATCCAATGTCTCGTATCGGTAAGAAGCCCGTCTCGGTCCCCGCTGGCGTCACTGCCAACGTCTCGGGCCAGCTGGTCAAGATCAAGGGCTCGAAGGGCGAGTTGTCCTTCGAGGTTCCCGAGGAGGTCTCGGTTGCACTGGAGAACGGCGCCATCGCCGTCCAGCCGCGCTCGCAGACCAAGCGCGCCCGCGCGCTCTGGGGCACCTCGCGCGCCCGCATCAACAACCTGGTCGTCGGTACGACGGCCGGATTCGAGAAGAAGCTCGAGATCAACGGCGTCGGCTACAAGGCCGCGGTCGCCGGCAAGATCCTGAAGCTCTCGCTCGGCTACAGCCACGACATCGACTATCCGATCCCGGCCGGGGTCGCGATCGTCACGCCGAAGCCGACCGAGATCGTGATCTCCGGCATCGACAAGCAGGTCGTCGGCCAGACCGCCGCCGAGATCCGCGACTATCGCGGTCCCGAGCCCTACAAGGGCAAGGGCGTCAAGTACGCCGGCGAGTTCATCTTCCGCAAGGAAGGCAAGAAGAAGTAAGGACGCGAGCCATGAGCAAGCAGACAGTTGCGACTGCGCGCCGCAAGGCCCGCGTCCGTCGCGCGATCAAGGCGGTGGCCAATGGCCGCGCCCGCCTGTCGGTGCACCGCACCGGCAAGCAGATCTATGCGCAGGTCATCGACGACGCCAAGGGGCTGACGCTCGCTTCGGCCTCGTCGCTGGACAAAGATATCCGCGCCGACATCAAGTCGGGCGCGAATGTCGAGGCCGCGGCGCAGATCGGCAAGATCCTTGCCGAGCGCGCCATCATGGCCGGCGTCAAGGAGGTCGTGTTCGACCGTGGCGCCTATATGTACCATGGCCGCGTCAAGGCGCTGGCCGAAGCTGCTCGCGAAGGCGGGCTGAGCTTCTGATTGGTTGACTATCGCGGGATGCGGGAGGCCTCACGGGCTTCCCGCATATCGCATTTGGAAAGTCGCTCCATTCCGGAGCGCTCGAGCGAGCGGCGGGCCATGATCGGCACCGTCCGCGCAAGTAAGAGGAAGATATGGCGAGAGAACCTCGTGACCGTCAGAACCGCGAAGAGCGTGATTCTGAATTCGTGGACCGCCTGGTCCACATCAACCGCGTCGCCAAGGTGGTGAAGGGCGGCCGTCGCTTCGGCTTCGCTGCCCTCGTCGTCGTCGGCGACCAGAAGGGCCGCGTCGGCTTCGGCCACGGCAAGGCCCGTGAAGTGCCTGAGGCGATCCGCAAGGCGACGGAAGCCGCCAAGCGTGGCCTCGTCCGCGTCCCGCTGCGCGATGGCCGCACGCTGCACCATGACGTCCACGGCCGTCATGGCGCCGGCAAGGTCATCCTGCGCGCTGCCCCGGCCGGTACCGGCATCATCGCCGGCGGCCCGATGCGCGCCGTCTTCGAGGCGGTCGGCATGCAGGACGTGGTCTCGAAGTCGCTCGGCTCTTCGAACCCGTACAACCTCGTGCGCGCCACCTTCGATGCGCTGAAGAACGAGGATTCGCCGCGTAGCGTCGCCGCGCGTCGCTCGCTCAAGGTTTCGGCCCTGCAGACCCGCCGCCGCGATGCCGGCGCGGATGCCGGCGCGGACGCGTGAGGAGGGTTCGATGGCAAAGGCTGACAAGACCTTCACCGTCGAGCAGATCGGTTCGCCGATCCGCCGCGACGCCTCGCAGCGCCAGACCCTGATCGGTCTCGGCCTGAACAAGATCCGCCGCCAATCGACCCTGCAGGACACGCCGGCTGCGCGTGGCATGGTCGAGAAGGTCAAGCACCTCGTCCGCGTCGTCGACGCGAAGTGAGGAGGGCGAACCATGAAACTCACTGATATTCGTGACAACGAAGGCGCGACCAAGTCGCGCATCCGCGTCGGCCGCGGCATCGGCTCCGGCAAGGGCAAGACCGGCGGACGTGGCGTCAAGGGCCAGAAGGCTCGCGCCGGCGTGGCGGTCAAGGGCTTCGAAGGCGGCCAGATGCCGCTTTATCGGCGCCTGCCGAAGCGCGGCTTCCACAACCTGTTCTCCAAGGATCTGAACGAGGTCAACCTCGGTCGCATCCAGCAGGCGGTCGAAGCCGGGAAGCTCGATGCCAAGGGTGCGGTGACGATCGAGGCGCTGGTCGCTGCGGGCGTCATCACCCGGCAGGCCAAGGACGGCGTCAAGATCCTCGGCGTTGGCGAACTCAAGGCGAAGCTCGCCTTCGAGGTGGCCGGTGCGTCGAAGTCGGCCGTCGAGGCGATCGAGAAGGCTGGTGGCACGGTCAAGATCCTGGCGGCTGCCGCTTCACAGGCGTGACTTCCACGCTTACATGACTAACGCGAGCGGCGGCCGGGCCCGAAGCCTTGGCCGCCGTTCGACTGTCTAGACCAGAGAAACACCCAAGGACCGGACGCATGGCATCGGCGGCTGAACAGCTTGCGGCAAACCTGAACTTCGGCGCGCTGGCCAAGGCCGACGAACTGAAGAAGCGGATCTGGTTCACGCTGGGGGCGCTGATCGTCTACCGGCTCGGCACCTATATCCCGCTGCCCGGCATGAATCCGGATGCAGTCGCGGACCTGTTCAAGCAGACCCAGTCGGGTGTGCTCGGCCTGTTCAACATGTTCTCCGGCGGTGCGGTCGGCCGGCTCGCGATCTTCGCGCTGGCGATCATGCCGTACATCTCGGCCTCGATCATCATCCAGCTGCTCTCCAGCGTCGTCCCGACCTTCGAGACGCTGAAGAAGGAAGGCGAGGCGGGCCGCAAGATCCTCAACCAGTACACGCGCTATCTGACGCTGGTGCTGGCGCTGTTCCAGGCCTGGGGCATCGGCGTCGGTCTGCAGGGCTCGGGCAATCTCGTGCTGGAGCCGGGGCCGTTCTTCCTGATCTCGACCACGATCACGCTGGTCGGCGGCACCATGTTCCTGCTCTGGCTCGGCGAGCAGATCACCAGCCGCGGCATCGGCAACGGCACGTCGATGATCATCTTCGCCGGCATCATCGCCGAATTCCCGGCCCAGCTGGCGCAGACGCTCGAGCTCGGCCGCCAGGGCGCGATCTCGACCGGCCTGCTGCTGCTCGTCATGGTGATGGCGGTCTGCGTCATCGCCTTCGTGGTCTTCGTCGAGCGCGCCCAGCGCCGCCTGCTGATCAACTACCCCAAGCGCCAGGTCGGCAACCGCATGTATGAGGGCCAGACCTCGTTCCTGCCGCTGAAGCTCAACACCGCCGGCGTGATCCCGCCGATCTTCGCCTCGTCGCTGCTGCTGCTGCCGACCACGATCGCTAGCTTCTCGCAGGCTTCGGGCGGCACCGGCATCCTGTCGACGATGGCGACCTACCTCGCGCATGGTCGGCCGCTGTTCATGTTCCTCTATGCGGCGCTGATTGTCTTCTTCTGCTTCTTCTACACCGCGATCGTGTTCAATCCGGTCGAGACGGCGGACAATCTCAAGAAGCATGGCGGCTTCATGCCCGGCATCCGCCCGGGCGAGCGCACCGCCGAGCATATCGACCGGGTGCTGACCCGCATCACCGTGCTCGGCGCCGCCTATTTGACTATCGTCTGCTTGATCCCGGAGTTCATGATCACCTATGCCCAGATTCCGATCATCCTGCTCGGCGGCACCTCGCTGCTGATCGTGGTGACGACGACCATGGACACGGTGGCTCAGGTCCATGGTCATCTGCTGGCCCATCAGTATGAGGGGCTGGTCAAAAAGGCGAAGTTGAGGGGGGCAAGGCGCTGATGAGGCTGATTTTCCTGGGGCCGCCGGGGGCGGGCAAAGGCACTCAGGCGACACGGATCGTCGCGAAGCACGGCATTCCGCAGCTCTCGACCGGTGACATGCTGCGTGCGGCAGTCGCCGCCAGCACGCCGGTCGGCCTCAAGGCCAAGGCCGTGATGGACGCCGGCGGGCTGGTCTCGGACGAGATCGTCATCGGCATCGTCGCCGACCGCATCGAAGAAGCCGATGCCAGGAAGGGCTTCATCCTCGACGGCTTCCCGCGCACGTTGGCGCAGGCCGAGGCGCTCGACTCGATGCTGGCCGGCAAGGGGCTGAAGCTCGACAAGGTGCTGGAGCTCCGCGTCGACCAGAGCAAGCTCGTCGACCGGATCGTGCGCCGTGCCGAAGAGGCCAAGGCCGCCGGACAGCCGGTGCGCAAGGACGACGACCCGGAGGTCTTCAAGACCCGGCTCGAAGCCTATAACCGCGACACCGCGATCGTCGCGCCCTATTACGAGAAGCGCGGCCAGCTGACGCCGATCGACGGCATGCAGCCGATCGAGCAAGTGGCGAGCGCGATCGACCAGGCGCTGGCGGGCTGATATCCAGCCTGATCGGTCATTCAGATGCCGCGCGGCTCTCGTCGCGCGGTTTTTTCTTGGCAAAGGAGCCGAGCCCATGGCCGATGGCGATGACGACTATGTCTATGACGAGGCGACCGGCGAGTGGCGCCCGGCTTCGGAACTGGCAGCCGCCGCGGCGCAAAAGCTCGAGGTCCGCGACGCCTCCGGCAACATCCTGGCCGACGGCGACGCGGTGACGCTGATCAAGGACCTCAAGGTCAAGGGCGCCAACCAGACCCTGAAGCAGGGCACGGTGATCCGCTCGATCCGGCTGACGGACAATCCCGAAGAGATCGACTGCCGCCACGAGAGCATCAAGGGCCTGGTGCTGCGCACGGAGTTCGTGCGCAAGCGGTGAGGGGACTCGCCGTGCGCATTTACGCCAGCGCAGGCGCGGTTTCGCGCGCCGCGGTTGCAATTGACACATCTCCTCCCTCCGACTGAACTCCGCCCCAGGCCCATGACGGCCAAGACACGGGACGACGGCAGCCGATGCCGGTGGCACGCGCCATCGCCGGTGGACCGATCGGCCGGCAAACGGGAGGACGACATGAAACGGATTGCTTGCCTTGTGGCGGCTGCGCTGCTGGCGACGGCTTCGACCGTGCGGGCGCAGGACGCGGTCAAGATCGGCGTCCTCAACGACCAGTCGGGCAATTATGCCGAGTTCGGCGGGCTCGGCTCGGTCGAGGCGGCCAAGCTCGCGATCGAGGATTTTGGCGGCTCGGTGCTGGGCAAGCCGATCGAGATCGTCTCGGGCGACCACCAGAACAAGCCGGACGTCGCCGCCGGCCTGGCGCGGCGCTGGTACGATGTCGATGGCGTCACCGCCATCGCCGACCTGACCAATTCGGCCGTGGCGCTCGCCGTAGCCGGCATCGCCAAGGAAAAGCAGAAGGTCGCGCTCTACAACGGCCCGGCGACGACGCGCCTCTTCAACGAGGACTGCATGGCGACCGGCTTCATGTGGACCTTCGATACGGCGACCTCGGCCAAGGGCACGGCGCTGTCGATCCTGCGCGAGGGCGGCGACAGCTGGTACATCATCGCCGCCGACTACGCCTTCGGCCATCAGCTCACCGCCGACATCGAGAGGGTTGTCGCCGCCAATGGCGGCAAGACACTCGGCACCGTGCGGGCGCCGCTCTCGACGCCCGACTTCTCCTCCTTCCTGCTGCAGGCGCAGGCCTCCAAGGCCAAGATCGTCGCCTTCGCCAATGCCGGCAGCGACACGATCAATTCGATCAAGCAGGCCGGTGAGTTCGGCCTCGTCGATGGCGGCCAGAAGCTCGCCGCCATGGTCGTGGTCCTGAGCGACGTGCACGGGCTCGGCCTCGACAAGGCCAAGGGGCTGATCACCACCGCCGCCTACTACCATGACGCCGACAAGCCGAGCCGCGCCTTCGCCGACCGCTATATGGCGCGGACGAAGAAGATGCCGGGTATGATCCAGGCCAGCGTCTACTCCTCGGTGCTGCACTACCTCAAGGCGGTGAAGGCGGCCGGCACGGCCGCGGGCCCTGCTGTCGCGGCCAAGATGAAGGAGCTGCCGGTCGACGACTTCTATGCACCCGGCGCCAAGATCCGCGAAGATGGCCGGCTGCTGAACGACATGCTGCTGGTCGAGGCCAAGGCCCCTTCCGAATCGAAGGCGCCCTGGGACTATTTCAAGGTGGTCCGCAAGATTCCGGCGGCCGAGATCATCGCGCCGCTGTCGGAGAGCAAGTGCCCGCTGGTGAAGAAGTAAAGGCAGCGGGGGCGGGCGCGACTGGGTTGACAGGGCGCGCTTAACCGACTACCAGCGCGCCATCCGGTTTCAGCTGAGCGATGCCGATGCCTTCGCAAGAAGGGTCGACGTCGCTTTCTCGCGTGGACTGGATTCAACGCTCCGCAAGGGCCGGCCTCCACCGGACGCGGAGTTCTTGTCATTGTCATGGCGCCTGGCGTCATGGCCACAATGGAGAGGTGAAGAACATGGCTCGTATCGCGGGCGTCAACATTCCGACCGGCAAGCGCGTCGTCATCGGTCTGCAGTACATTCACGGCATCGGCGCCCACAAGGCCAAGGAGATCTGCGAGAAGGTCGGCATCGCCGCCGAGCGCCGGGTCAACCAGCTGACCGACGCCGAGGTTCTCCAGATCCGCGAGGCGATCGACCGCGACTATCTCGTCGAGGGCGATCTGCGTCGCGAAGTCTCGATGAACATCAAGCGCCTGATGGACCTCGGCTGCTATCGCGGCCTGCGCCATCGCCGCTCGCTGCCGGTGCGCGGCCAGCGCACCCACACCAACGCCCGCACCCGCAAGGGCAAGGCGAAGCCGATCGCCGGCAAGAAGAAGTGAGTGTCGGCGGGCCGGACAACCGGCCCGCTGCATTGTTTTGCGTCGCCTGACCCGCTCGCGGGCAGGCGATATCCCCAGCGCCTGGCATCACGGGCGCGTCTGAAGGATGGAAGAAAGAGACTATGGCCAAGGAAGCCCAACGCGTCCGTCGTCGCGAACGCAAGAACATCGTCTCCGGCGTCGCGCATGTGAACGCCTCGTTCAACAACACCATGATCACCATCACCGACGCGCAGGGCAACACGATCTCGTGGTCGTCCGCCGGCACGATGGGGTTCAAGGGCTCGCGCAAGTCGACCCCCTATGCCGCCCAGGTCGCCGCCGAGGACGCTGCCCGCAAGGCTGCCGAGCACGGCATGCGCACCCTTGAGGTCGAGGTCACCGGTCCGGGTTCGGGCCGCGAGTCGGCGCTGCGCGCGCTGCAGGCCGCCGGCTTCACCGTCACCTCGATCCGCGACGTGACGCCGATCCCGCACAATGGCTGCCGGCCGCGCAAGCGTCGCCGCGTCTGAGCCTTAGCCGGATCGAAGCGGCGTCCGCAGGGGCGGACGCCGGTACGGGGCGGCCCGCCGCCGCCATTATTGAATCACCAGGAGTGCGGTCGTGATCAGCAAGAATTGGCAGGATCTGTCCAAGCCTAACAAGCTCGAAGTCAAGGTCGGCGACGACCCGAAGCGTCAGGCTACCGTGATCGCGCGTCCGCTCGAGCGCGGCTTCGGCATGACGCTCGGCAATGCGCTGCGTCGCGTGCTGCTCTCCTCGCTCCAGGGCGCTGCCGTCACCGCCGTCCAGATCGACGGCGTGCTGCATGAGTTCTCCTCGATCCCGGGCGTGCGCGAGGACGTCACCGACATCGTCCTGAACATCAAGGCGATCGCCATCAAGATGCAGGGCGAGGGTCCCAAGCGCATGACCCTGCGCAAGACCGGCCCGGGCGCCGTGACGGCAGGCGACATCAACACCATCGGCGACGTCTCGATCCTCAACCCCGAGCTCGTGCTCTGCACGCTCGACGACGGGGCCGAGATCCGCATGGAGTTCACGGTCAACACCGGCAAGGGCTATGTCCCCTCCGAGCAGAACCGTCCCGAGGACGCGCCGATTGGCCTGATCCCGGTCGACAGCCTGTACTCGCCGGTCAAGAAGGTCTCCTATCGCGTCGAGAACACCCGCGAGGGCCAGAATCTCGACCGCGACATGCTGACCATGCAGATCGAGACCAACGGCTCGGTTTCGCCTGAGGACGCGCTGGCGCTCGCCGCCCGCATCCTGCAGGACCAGCTCGCCGTCTTCATCACCTTCGAAGAGCCGCGCAAGGAAGAGGCCGTCTCGACCGCGCCGCAGCTGCCGTTCAACCCGGCCCTGCTCAAGAAGGTCGACGAGCTCGAACTGTCGGTCCGCTCGGCGAACTGCCTGAAGAACGACAACATCGTCTATATCGGCGATCTCATCCAGAAGTCGGAGGGCGAGATGCTGCGCACCCCGAACTTCGGCCGCAAGTCGCTGAACGAGATCAAGGAAGTGCTCGCCACCATGGGCCTCCATCTCGGCATGGACGTGCAGGGCTGGCCGCCGGAGAACATCGAAGAGCTGGCGAAGCGCTTCGAAGAGCATTACTGAGACCCCGGCGCGGGACTGCTTCCCGCGCCACTTCCCGCCCGGCGCATGAGCACCGGAGCATAAAGGACGGCCGTTCCGTGGCACGGCGGCCGTAAGCAACGAAGGAGCCAAACATGCGTCACGGTTTCCGCGGTCGTCGTTTCAACCGCACTGCCGAGCATCGCCAGGCGATGTTCGCCAACATGGCCCAGGCCCTGATCAAGCACGAGCAGATCACCACCACGCTGCCGAAGGCGAAAGATCTGCGTCCGGTCGTCGAGAAGCTGGTCACGCTCGGCAAGCGCGGTGACCTGCACGCCCGCCGCCAGGCGATCGCGCAGATCAAGGACGTCGCCCTGGTCGGCAAGCTCTTCGCCGTGCTCGGCCCGCGCTACAAGGAGCGCAATGGCGGCTATCTGCGCATCATGAAGGCGGGCTTCCGCTTCGGCGACAACGCCCCGCTCGCGGTGATCGAGTTCGTCGATCGCGACGTCGACGCCAAGGGCAAGGATTCCGGCCCGGTCTTCACGGCGGATGACGAGCAGGCGGCCTGAGCCGCACCGGCATCAAGCATTTCGAAAAGGGCGGTCTTCGGGCCGCCCTTTTTGTTTGCCTGCGACAGGGGCCGACCGCGATTGCTGCGCGAGATTGTTGCGCTCGCTCGCGCTTTTCGCTGCGTCAGGCCGATGCTAGCGTCAGCTTTGATCGGGCAGGGCGGTTCTGAATGCCGCTTTGGAAAAAGCCCGGCGTCGAGGGAGATGTTTTTTCATGAAGCGCGCTGCTCTGGCCGTTCTCGCCGCGATCGCCGTCCTGCCGGCACAGGCCCAGGACAAGTATCCGTCGAAGCCGATCAACATGCTGGTGCCGTTCGCGGCCGGCGGCTCCTCCGACGTGATCGCGCGCCTGGTCGGCGAGGAAATGGCGCAGGTTCTCGGCCAGCGCATCGTGATGGAGAACATGGGCGGGGCGGGCGGCGCGACCGCCTTGACGCGGGCGGCGAGGGCCGAGCCCGACGGCTACACCATCGTGATCGGCAACAGCGGCACCAATGCCGCCTCCTACACGATCTACAACGACCTCAAATACACGCCCGCCGATTTCGTGCCGATCGGCCTCGTCGCCAAGACCTCGCCGATGATCGCGCTGAAGCTCGACTTCCCGGCCAAGGACCTCAAGGAGTTCCTCGCCTACGCCAAGGCCAATCCCGGCAAGCTCAGCCTCGGCCATGCCGGCGTCGGCTCGTCGAACTATCTGATCTGCCGCAACTTCCTGAAGGCGTCCGGCCTCGACGTGGCGCTGGTGAGCTATCGCGGCGCGGGGCCGGCGCTGAACGACCTGATGGGTGGCCAGATCGACGGTGTCTGCGATGCCGCGACCTCGCTCTCCGGCGCGGTCCAGGGCAACAAGGTCAAGGCGCTGGTGGTGGCGACGCCGCAGCGCCTGCCGAGCCTGCCTGATGTGCCGACCTCGGCCGAGGCCGGGCTGCCGGCGTTCCAGGCGCAGGGCTGGAATGCGATCTTCGCGCCGAAGGGCACGCCGCAGCCGGTGATCGACCGACTGAACCAGGCACTGCGCACCGCGCTTTCCAGCGAGAAGCTGCATGGGCGCTTCAAGGAGCTCTCCTCGGTGCTGCCTTCGAGCGACGAGATGTCGCCGGAGTTCGTCGCCAAGATGGTCCCGGCCGAGATCGAGAAGTACAAGGTGCTGCTCAGCGACGCCAAATAGGCAGTTCCATCCTTTTGTTCCTCCGCAATTCCGGACGCAAAACCGCTACGCACTTTTACTGGAATGGCTCTAGGCCCGGGCGCTGGCGAGTTCGGCGGCGAGATCGAGCAGCACGTCCAGGGGCTGTTCGAAGATTTCGGCATTCGGCGAGATGCCGTAGAGACTGAAGATGAAAGCGGTCGTCTCGTTGCGCTCGGCGAAGGCCATCGCCCAGCCGGCGAACTGCCGGTGAGCAACGGCATCCTGCGCCAGCAGACGCAGATCGCCATGGCGCGGATCGACCATGATCCGGCCATAGGTTTCCGCGATAGAGCCGGCCTCGCCTTCGAGGATCTGGGCGAATCCGCCCGGTGTCGCCATCAGGAAACCTGTGAGATGCCTTTCGGCATTGAGCCGTTGCGCCGTCTCGAGAATGCGCGCGAGCTCGACGCGTCGATCCGCCTCGACGAGTCGGCTGCGGCTGGCATAAACAAGGCGCACGAGGCTCACGTCGACGGTCCTTTCGGGGGCAAGGCGGGGTGTTGCGCGACCCGGAACGGAATCACGCAGCGCGTGTTTCCGAGACTGTCCGGGCTGCTGCCGTGGAAGGATAGTTCGGGAAACGAACGCCCGAGGCAGTTGTTTTGTTTCAAGAAGGAGATCGGCATGCGCCGTTCCATCGTGCCGAATCGTAGTCAGCTTGTCGCCCTGACCCTCGGCCTTGCTCTGTCCGCGGGCGCTTCGACGCTGGCCCTCGCCCAGGCCCGGCAAGTGCCGGAGGCGCGCCAGCAGATCACGCTGTCCTTCGCGCCGGTGGTGCAGAAGACCGCGCCCTCGGTCGTCAACGTCTATGGCGCGCGCGTTGAGCGGCGGCCACAGAACCCGTTCATGGACGATCCGTTCTTCCGCCGCTTCTTCGGTGATGGCGGCTTCGGCCTGCCGCGCGAGCAGGTGCAGCGCTCGCTCGGCTCGGGCGTGATCGTCGATGCCGGCGCGGGGCTCGTCGTCACTAACAACCACGTCATCGAGGGGATGACCGAGGTCAAGGTGGCGCTGGCCGACAAGCGCGAATACGAGGCGACGATCCTGCTGCGCGATCCGCGCACGGATCTCGCCGTGCTCAAGCTCAAGGGCGCCAAGGACCTCGCAGCGATCGAGCTCGGCGATTCCGACGCGCTGCAGATCGGCGATCTCGTGCTGGCGATCGGCAACCCGTTCGGCGTCGGCCAGACGGTGACGCAAGGCATCGTCTCGGCGCTGGCCCGCACTCAAGTGGGCGTCGGCGACGCCCAGTCCTTCATCCAGACCGACGCCGCGATCAACCCCGGCAATTCCGGCGGCGCGCTGGTCGACATGCAGGGCCGGCTCACCGGCATCAACACCGCGATCTTCTCGAAGTCGGGCGGCAGCGTCGGCATCGGCTTCGCCATTCCCTCGGCCATGGTCCGCGTCGTCGTCGACAGCGCCAAGACGGGGGCGACGACGGTCCGCCGGGCCTGGTTCGGGGCGCGGCTGCAGGCGCTGACCCAGGATGTCGCCGACGGGCTCGGGCTCGACCGGCCGGCCGGCTCGGTCGTCGCCAGCGTCGTCGACTCCGGGCCTGCGGCCGAAGGCGGCCTCAAGCGCTCGGACGTGATCCTCGCCATCGATGGTGTCGGCGTCGACGATCCCGAGAGCTTCGGCTATCGCTTCGCCACGCGGCCGATCGGCAGCACCACGCAGCTCACCGTGCTCCGCGGCGGCAAGCGCATCACCGTCCCCGTCAAGCTGATGCCGGCGCCGGAGACGCGCCCGCGCGAGCCGGTCAAGGTCGCCGGCCGCTCGCCCTTCACGGGTCTTACCGTGCTGAACCTGTCGCCTGCGGTGGCCGAGGAGCTCTCGATCGACCTCTCGACCGAGGGCGTCGTCGTCGGCAATATCGAGGAGGGCAGCCCGGCCGCGCGCGTCGGCTTCCAGAAGGGCGATCTCATCCTCGCCATCAATGGCGAGCGCATCAACGCCTCGCGCGAGATCGAGCTCGCGACGCGCGAGCGCAAGCGCTCCTGGGAGGTGACGATCTCGCGGGGCGGCCAGACGGTCACCTCGACATTCGGCGGGTGAGGGTGGTGCTGGACATCCCCCTCATTCTCGGGCGAAGCGAAGCGCAGACCCGGGAATCTCATGACCAGATAGCTGGTTTCCGAGATGCTCGGGCCAAGCCCGAGCATGACGACCCATTGCAATGAGCGACCTCTTCGCCGTATCCGGCCTCGATAAATCCGGTCCGCGCCCCCTCGCTGACCGGGTGCGGCCGACGACGCTCGGCGAGGTCTCCGGCCAGGATCACCTGACCGGCGAGGACGGCGTGCTGACCCGGCTGATCGCCTCGGGCTCGCTCGGCAGCCTGATCTTCTGGGGCCCGCCCGGCACCGGCAAGACCACGGTGGCGCGCCTGCTCGCGGGGCAGACCGATCTCGGTTTCGAGCAGATCAGCGCGATCTTCTCGGGGGTCGCCGACCTGAAGAAGGCCTTCGACGCCGCCCGCGGCCGCCGGCTCGGCGGTCGGGGCACCTTGCTGTTCGTCGACGAGATCCACCGCTTCAACCGGGCCCAGCAGGACGCCTTCCTGCCGGTGATGGAGGACGGCACGATCACGCTGGTCGGCGCCACCACCGAGAACCCGTCCTTCGCGCTCAATGCGGCGCTGCTCTCGCGCGCCCGCGTCCTGACCTTCAAGGCGCTCGACGAAGGCGCGCTGCTCTTCATGCTCGGCCGGGCCGAGGCGCTGGAGAATCGCGAGTTGCCGCTGACGCCGGAGGCGCGGCTCGCTTTGGCACGCTTCGCCGATGGCGACGGGCGGGCGGTGCTGACCCTGGCGGAGGAGACCTGGCGCGCCGCCAAGCCGGGCGAGATCTTCGACGAAGCCGGTCTTTCCGAGGTGATCCAGCGCCGCGCGCCGATCTACGACAAGGCGCAGGACGGCCACTACAACCTGATCTCGGCGCTGCACAAGACGATCCGCGGCTCCGATCCCGACGCGGCGCTCTACTATTTCGCCCGCATGCTCGATGCCGGCGAGGATCCGCGCTTCCTGGCGCGGCGGCTGGTGCGGATGGCGGTCGAGGATATCGGCCTCGCCGACCCGCAGGCGCTGGTGCATGCCCGCGCCGCGGCCGAGACCTATGAGCAGCTCGGCTCGCCCGAGGGCGAGCTCGCCTTGGCCAATACGGTGATTTATCTCGCCACCGCGCCGAAATCGAACGCGGCCTATGTCGCCTACAAGGCGGCGATGCGCACAGCCAAGCAGGCGGGCTCGCTGACGCCGCCCAAGACCATCCTGAACGCGCCGACCAAGCTGATGAAGGAAGAGGGCTACGGCGCTGATTACGCCTATGATCATGACGCGCCCGACGCCTTTTCCGGCCAGAACTACTGGCCCGACGCACTCGGCCGCCAGCGCTTCTACGATCCGCCGGAGCGCGGCTTCGAACGCGAGATCAGAAAGCGGCTGGAATACTGGGAGAAGCTCCGGCAGGAGCGCGGGGAGTAGCGTAGCCCGTCATGCTCGGGCTTGACCCGAGCATGACGGGCCCGTGAGGCTCTGATCAGCGGCTCCTCGTCCTGAGATTCTCGGGTCTGCGCGGAGTTTATCCTTGGGCCGGACCCGAGGGCTTCGCCCGAGAATGACGTTCCTGCCTAAAAACTCCGCTCGATGAACAGCTGCGTCGAGATCTGCCGCCCCGCTAGGCCTGCCGCGATCTCGCGGCCGGTGAGCGCGATCTTCGCCCAGGCGACCGAGCTTTCGATGCCGGCCTTGAAGCCCTCCACCGGGGTCCAGACCAGGTTGGCGGCGACGCGGTCGATCCTGATCTCGCCGCGGATCTGGTTGGCGAGTGGCACTTCGAGCCAATAGCGGCTGAGATAGGTGTTGCTGGCGAGCTCGTCGGTCCATTCGAAGCGGCCCGAGACGACGCCGGAGAAGCCGCGCGTGGCATCGCTTGCCACCAGCACGCGATTGACGGTGCGAGCGTCGAGCACCGAGCCGAGATAGGGCGCCCCATCGATCGCGCCAGCGAGCTGGGCGGTCAGGCTCCAACCATGGCCTAGCGCCTCGCCTTCATAGGTCGCGCCGATGATGCCGGCCCGGCCGAAGCGCGCGGGTGTGCCGGGAATCTCGCGCAGGGCGAGCGCGCCATGCACGGTCCAGCCGCCCTGCTCGTAGACGAGGCGGCCGACTGTGTCCGGTATGCGCCGGCCGGTCTGGACCGGTGCGCTCGAAGCGGTGTTGCCGAGCGACGGGTCCTCGAGGGCGAGCGTTGCCGTCCAGCTCTCGGTCAGCGGCAGTTCCAGCGCGATGATGCCGACGGTGCGCGAGGGCACGCGCGCCGAGAAGATGAACTCGTCGCCGGTCCAGAACGAGAAGCGGGAAGCATCGAGCCCGAAGGTCCAGGGGCCGACCAGGATCGTCGCCTCGTCGATCGATGGTTCGCTGATGCCGTCGACCGGGCTGTAAAGAGTGAAGCCGAAGGCGGTGCCGACGCGCAGGCCTGAGGAGAGCTCGTGCGAGGTCGCGATGCGGAAAGCGGCGCTGACCGGGAAAGAGGTCGCGGGCGAGGGGGCCGGCGGGCCGTTGCGCGAGGCGCGGAAGGAATCGCGCTGCATGCCGGCGCTAACCGTGCCGGAGATGGAAAGGCAGGTGGCCGATCCCGGCAGGACGAGGCCATGCTCCGGCGGGTCCTCGTCGTCGTCATCATCCTCGTCATCGGCGCTGTCGTCGTCCGCTTCGTCCTTGTCGATGGCGGTTGGGGTGCTGGCGAAGAGAGGCCTGATCTCGGGAAGCGCGATCGTGCAGGCGCGAGCGAAGCTTGGAGCCTGCGCCGGACGGGGCGGCAGGCGCAGCGGCGCGGCGAGGGCGGTCTGCGAGAGGAGCGCCAAGCAGAGGCTAGCGGGCAAGGCTGCGCGCCAACAGGCTGCGCCGATATGCTCGCCTTCCGGTCCAGAACCGCATGCCATCGGCGCGACGACCACCCCTTGCGTCTCGACGTTTCTGCCGGCCGGGGAGGCGGCAAGTCAATCGTTCCGACGGAAGGGGCGTGCGGCATCCCTCGATGAATGCGGCCCGCTGGCGATCGCAGGCCACCGGATCGCTGCCGCCGATCAGGCCGCGTCAGGCGCTTGAGGCGGGAGGACCAGAGAGGACGAGGCTTCGCCGCGGACTTCCAGGGCGATGAGCGAGAACCAGCCGAAGAGCACGAGACCGGCGCCGCCGACGATCACACCCGCCCAGCTCGGGCTCGCCATGCCCGCCGCGACGAGCGCCGGAGCCAGCAGCGCCGAGGCGATGCTGTAGAGCGCCCAGCCGCGCTTGCCGACGGCGCTGAAGCGGCGTGCCAGGACGAAGCAGGCCGCGATCAGCGACAGGAACGAGACGAGGAAGGCGACCATGTGGAAGGCGCCGATGACGCTCATCTGCGGTGCCTGGCCGGGAGCGGGGAGGGGATCGGGCCCGAACAGACCGGCGCCGATCATGCCGAGGCCGTAGAGACCGGCGAGAATCGGGCCTGCCGTGCCGCCGCGCTGGCCGTTCAAGGCCCGGCGCAGACCGATCGCGCCGGCGAGCGCCAGGGCGCCGGTCAGCAGGAAATTCGCGACCTGGATCCAGCCGAGCTCACCGAGGGCCAGGAAGCTGATGGGCTGGGTGCGGATGTCATGGCCCGGCCTCAACGCCAGCTGCAGGGCGGCGAGCGCGTAGAACACAGGTGTCGTCGCCACACCGCAGGCGAGGAGGGCGCGATCGAGATGTTGGGGCGAAGCGGTTTGCATCTGGCTCTCCATGGGCGGAAAGGGTAGGATAAAACTGAACGGTTTAGTACAACTAAACTGTGTAGTTTCATTCTTGATGTCAAGCCCCGGAGAAGCAGCGCCATGTCGCAAGCCACTCTCGACCGCTCCGAGCGCAAGCGCGGCACCGTCCTCGATGCGGCGACGACTCTCTTCCTGAGCAAGGGCTATGACGGCACCACCATGGACGAGGTGGCGGCGCTTGCGGCTGTGTCGAAGCCGACGCTCTACCGCTATTTCGCCGACAAGGAGCGGCTCTACGCTGCAATCGTCGCCGCGACCACGGACGATATCGATGGGCTGCTGCGGCTGGTGGCCGAGGAGCTCGCCGCCTCCGATGATCCCAGGGAGGGGCTGGGGCGGCTCGCCGACAAGTTTCTGATCGCGCTGATGCAGCCGGACCTGCTGCGCCTGCGCCGGCTGGTGATCGCCAATGCCGAGCGCTTTCCAGAGGTCGGGCAGGGCTGGTTCTCGCGCGGCTTCGAACGCGTGCTGGAGACGTTCTCCGCCGCCTTCCAGCGCTACGCTGCGACAGGTCGGTTGCGGATCGACGATCCGCTGCTGGCGGCCAATCACTTCGCCGGGCTGCTGCTGTGGATCCCGCTGAACCGCGCCATGTTCAGCGGCAATTGCGACAGCGACCCTGCCGAGCTTGCCCGCTATGCCGACGCTGCCGTCGAGGCGTTCCTGCGGGGCTATGGTACGGAAACGTCGCGCTGAAGCGGCGGATTTCGTTTGTGCGCGGCCGCGGGGCGCTCTATGCCTCGGGGATGCTTTCCACCGCTCTCGTCTTTCTCGGCGCCGGCATCGGCGGCGTGCTCCGGCACGGCGTCAACCTCGTCTCGCTGAAATGGCTCGGCGCCTCGTTCCCCTATGGCACGATGGCGATCAACATCCTCGGTTCCGGGGTGATGGGCCTCGTCGCCGGCTTCCTCGCCTTCAAGGCCGGCGAGGACTGGACGCAGAATGCCCGGCTCTTCCTCGCCACCGGCATTTTGGGCGGCTTCACCACCTTCTCGGCCTTTTCGCTGGACGCCATGCTGCTCTGGGAGCGCGGCGAGATGATGCTGGCCGCGTTCTACGTGCTCGGCTCGGTCGCCCTCTCGCTCGTGGCGCTGGTCGCGGGATTGTCCATCGTGCGGGGGCTGACATGAGAACCGGCGGCAAGGGAACTGGCGGGAAAGGAGCAGGGGCTCCTCCGCGAGGCAACGGCCCCAAGCGCGGCGGCAGGCCGCCTGCCTCAGGCGCGCCGAAGGGCAAGCGCCCGAGCCATGATGCGCGCCGCTCGGCCCGCGCCAGGCCGCGTCCGGCGGAGGACGAGGTCGTGCGCACCGAGCCGACGCGCGACCCGAAACCACATCATCCGACGCCGAGGGCCGCAGGTCCGCGCACGCCTGCACCGCGCAAGCCCGCGACACGCAAGCCACCGATCACGGATGCGCCGATGCGCGCCGAGGTCAAGGCCGTGACCGCCGAAGTGCTCGCGACCGGCGTGCAGCAGCTCGTGGTAACGCCGGACGAGAACGAGATGCGGATCGACCGCTTCCTCGAAGCACGTTTTCCGCAGCTCTCCTTCAGCCATATCCAGCGCATCGTCCGGAAAGGCGAACTGCGCGTCAACGGCAAGCGCGCCGACAGCAAGGACCGGCTCGAGGCCGGCCAGACCGTACGCATCCCGCCGCTCAAGCTGGAGCAGGCGGCAGAGCGGCCGCGCTCGGCCAAGGCCGATGGCGACACGATCGGCTTCCTGCGCTCGATCACGCTCTACGAGGACGACGACGTCATCGTCCTCAACAAGCCGGCGGGGCTGGCTGTGCAAGGCGGCTCCGGCACGACGAGGCATGTCGACGGCATGCTCGATGCCCTCACCGGCAAGGACGGGCAGAAGCCGCGCCTCGTGCACCGGCTTGACAAGGACACGGCCGGCTGCCTCGTCATCGCCAAGTCGCGCTTTGCCGCGGCGACTTTGGCCAAGACCTTCCGCTCACGCTCCGCCCGCAAGGTCTATTGGGCGCTGGTCGCCGGCGTGCCGCGCGTCCGCCAGGGCCGGATCTCGACCTATCTCGCCCGCGAGGAGGCCTATGACGGCGACCAGCGCATGGCCGTCGCTCAGCATGGCGACGATGGCGCCATGCATGCGGTGACCTATTACGCGGTGGTCGAGACCGCGGCGCAGAAGCTCGCCTGGCTCTCGCTCAAGCCGGTGACCGGGCGCACCCACCAATTGCGCGCCCACGCCGCCCATATCGGCCATCCGATCGTCGGTGATCCCAAATACTTCAACATCCAGAACTGGGAGCTGCCCGGCGGCATCCAGAACAAGCTGCACCTCCTGGCGCGGCGGATCGTGCTGCCGCATCCGCGCGGCAAGGGCACGATCGACGTCAGCGCGCCGCTGCCGCCGCATATGCGCCAGAGCTGGAACCTGCTCGGCTTCGAGGATGCGCCCTACGATCCGATCGTCGACGCGCCGGACGAATAGGTCTCAGCCCTCGCAGCCGTCGAAGGCCGCGATGCGGCGCGGGGCGATGAAGGGGGATTTCAGCAGGATCTCCTTTTCCTCGTCGAGGAGCCTCGCGCGCGGATAGCGCATGAAGCCCTGCATCATCAGGGCTTCGGCTCGGCATTGCGGGCTCTGGCAGGCCGGAGAGCGATCCGGGTGCCTCAGGCCGAAGGTGTGCAGCAGCTCATGCACGAGGCCGCCGACCCAGCGGCAGCGGCCCGCGACCTCGGCAGGATTGGCCCGCTCGCAAGCTGGCACGATGGTCTCGCCGACGAGACCGCGCAAATCGTTTGCCGAGACGACCGCCAGCGCTCCTCCGGCCGCCCCGGATTGGCCGCAGACGTGATCGGCATCGACATAGACCACCGTCCGGACCGGGGCATCGCTGGTCCGGGCGATCCCGAGCCGTTTGAGCTCCTCGGCCGTGTTACGATAGAAGGCGCCGAAACCGGCTCCCGGCTCGGCTGACGAGAACCAGCGGGCCGGCTTCTCCGAGCGCACGATCGCGACGGGACCCATGCCGAAATCAAAGGTCGGGCCGTCGAGCGCATGGGCCAGCCAGCGCTGGGCATCCCATGCTGCGAGCGCGATCGCATCGCGATAGGCGCTTTTCACCTGACGATCGCTCGGGACGAGGTAAACGAAGCGGATCGAATAGGGCGCCGTCGCTGCCGATTGGGCGGCGGCGGGCATGGTGAAATTCCAACAGAGCAGCCCAGCGGCGATGGCTCGCAGCAACCCTGTCAGTACGACTCGCATTCAATGGTCTCCTGGTCCCCCGGCGGCCGAGGCCAGTGGCGAAAGGTAGCTGATGATCCTGGGCGCGCAACCGAGCCGTGCATGATCCAACGTAAGAACACTTGCGGAACAAAGCGCGTTATGTTCTAAGTTTGTTCCTGTTCATTCTTCGTCACGGGAGGCTTTCCATGTTGCGCATCGCCTTGCTTGCCGCCGGCCTCGTTTTCGCTTCGCCCGCAGCCTTCGCTCAGGCGCAGCCGGCCCCAGCCGCTCCGAAGCCGGCTGCTGCAGCGGCCGATGAGCCGGTACCGCGTGCCGCCCGCGCCGAGGCGCGGCGCGACTGCTATGCCGAGAACATCGCGCTTTCGGGCGACGACCTGCGCCGCGCGATGCGCGAGTGCATGCAGGAGCGCTTTCCCGGCGTGAAGCTCTATGCCAGCGATGGCTTGACCCGCGACGGCAAGCCGACTGCCGTGACGGTGCGGGCGGTCTGCAAGCAGGAGGCCGATGCGAGCGGGCTCAAGGGGGCCGAACGGACGGCGGCGCTGGTCGCCTGCTTCAACGGCAAGCGGCCGGACCTCGCCCAGCGAGCCGAATGCCGCAAGGAGGCGCGCGGCAAGGGTCTCGATGGCGACGCCCTGAAGGCTGCCATCGCCGAATGCGGCCGCAACCCGCAAGGGTGAGGCCGTGACGGCATGAGGGCCTTGCGCCGGCGGAGATGGCGGGCTGCCGCCAACTCCTGTAGAGCGCGGCGCATGGATCTCATCATCTTCGATCTCGACGGCACGCTGGTCAATTCCGAGGCGATTATCCTCGGCGCGCAATACGAGACCTTCGCGCGCTGTGGCCGACCGCACCCTGGCCGTGAGGCTGGGCTCGGCGTCATCGGATTGACCCTCGACATCGCGCTGATGCGGGTCGCCGGGCTCACCGAGCCGGACGACGCGCTGACGCAGACCTATCGCGAGGTTTTCAACGGCATGCGGCAGCGGGCGGAGACCGACCCGGCTTTGGCCGAGCCGCTCTTCCCCGGTGTGGTGGAGCTGCTGGCGGGGCTGTCGCAGCGGCCTGCCACCGTGCTCGGCATCGCCACCGGCAAGTCGCGCCGCGGCGCCGACTACATCGTCGAGCGTCATGCCTGGAGCGACCTGTTCAAGACGATCCAGACCGCGGATGATGCGATCTCGAAGCCGCACCCGGAAATGATCCTGCGGGCGATGGCCGAAACCGGCGCCAAGCCAGAGCGGACGCTGATGGTCGGCGACAGCACCTTCGACATGGAGATGGCGGTGGCGGCCGGCGTGACCCCGGTCGCGGTCTCCTGGGGCTTCCAGCCAGTCGCTGCGCTGCAGGCGGCCGGCGCGCGGCATGTGATCGAAGCTTGCGCCGAGCTGACCGGGATCGTCGACCGGCTGGCGGTGGCCGAGCCGGTCTGAGGGCGAGCGGCCCTGACAAGCGTTCAGGGCTCTTCCAGCTGGCCAAGCTCGTGCAGCAGCGCCGCACCGGTGCGAAGCCCGCTATAGAAGCAGTCGAGCGTCAGGTTCTCGTTCGGAGCGTGATTCGCCTCGTCCGGATTGGCGTAGGGCGTGACGAAGGCGGGGATGCCGAGGATTTTTGTGAAGACATAGCCGGGCAGGCTGCCGAATCCGGCCGGGATCAGCAGCGGCTCGATGCCCTGCGCCGCGACGAAGGCCCGGCGCAACGGCGCGGTGAAGGACGAGGCGATCGGCGTCTTCGAGGGCTGCATGCCCGCATCGGCGGCGATGAACTCGACCTCCGGTGCATGCTCGGCCACATGCGCCGCGACCTTGCGCAGGATGTCCTGCGGATCCTGTGCCTCGACGAGGCGGATGTCGCATTTCACGAAGGCTTCGTTGGGCAAGACCGTCTTGGAGCCGGGGCCGCCATAGCCGCCATGGAAGCCGTTGATGGTCAGTGTCGGCCGGAAGCAGAGGCGCTCGTAGAAGGCCCGGTCGGCTGGCGCATCGAGCCTGCTTAGGCCGAGGCTGTGTTTGACTGCGTCGACATCGAGCGGCAGGGCCTCGATCGCGGCGAGCTCTTCGTTCGTCGGCGCTTCAATGTCGTCATGCAGGCCGGCAATGGTGATCTCGCCGGCGGCGTTCTTCATGGTGCCGAGCAGATGCACCAGCGTCCAGATCGGGTTCGGCACGACGCCGCCGAAATTGCCGGAATGCACATCGCGGCTGGCATGGCGGCAGCGCAATTCGAAGGAGACCACGCCGCGCGAGCCGAACTTGATCGCGGCCGCGCCGCTGGCATGGCGCGGCCCGTCGGCGGTGACGGCGAGGTCGGCCGCGAGCATCGCCTTGTTGGCCTGGACGAAGCCGGCGATGTTCGGGCTGCCGATCTCCTCTTCGCCCTCCAGCAACAGGATGACGTTGCAGGGCAAGGTGCCGTGCACTGCGAGATGGGATTCGATCGCGAGGATCTGGGCGAAGTGCTGGCCCTTGTTGTCGCCGACGCCGCGCGCATAGATCCGCCCGTCGCGGATCGTCGGCTCGAAGGGCGGAGAGAGCCATTTGTCGAGCGGGTCCGGCGGCTGCACGTCGTAATGGCCGTAGAGCAGCACCGTCGGCTTGCCCGGCGCTTTCTGCCAGCGCGCGACGACCATGGGATGCCCGTCGGTCGGCACCAGGTTGGTCTCAAGCCCGATCGTCGTCAGCATCTCGACCAGCAACGCGCCGACTTCGGCGATGCCGATATTCTCGGCGCTGATGCTGGGATGGCGCAGATAGGCGAGCAGGCGATCGAGGAAGGCGCTGCGGTTCGCTTCGATATGCGCGAAGACCGCGGCCAGTGTGTCGGAAGAAGCCATGGTCGCGCCGCCTGCCCAAGTTCGGATCCTGCGGCACGGTAGAGTGCCATGCTTGGCCGCGTCCAATGCGCCAGACGCAGTCCGGAAAAGCGCTTGCCGGCACGCAGTCCTGGTGGGTCAGTAATATCCTCGCAACCACGCTGACTCAGGACCGTTTAACCTGAACAGGCGTTCAGATTTGCGTGTTAACCACCTGCTGACTGGCTCGGTCGCATCGTCTTCACACGACAGGGACAAACCGACACGAAACAACGTCGGACAGGGGTTGAACGATGATTGGCCACGAACTTCGCGAATTCGTCGATCACGTGATGGACAGGCGCGTGATCGACGATGAAGACGTCCGAATTCTTCAGCGTGAAATCTTGCACGAGGTCGTCCTGACCCGTGACATCATCGATGTGCTGGTGGCGCTCGACCGTGCCGTCGCAGACAAGTCGCCGCTCTTCGCCGATGTATTGCTGGCGTTCTGCGTCGACTTCTCGGTCTGGGAGAGCCGCCCGACCGGCCGGATCGACCGCGACAAGGCGCATTGGCTGGTGACGACGCTCTCGGCTGGCGACGGTCCGACGCCTCTGGCGCAGAAGATCGCCTTCGAGGTCGTCCGCGAAGCTGAATCCTGCGACGAGGCCCTGGTCAGCTTCGCCCTGCGCAAGGCCGATGCCCGGATTTCCATCGCTCCGATCGCCCAGCGCGTGATCCTGGCGAGCTGAGGCCATCCGGAACACGGAGCGCTCACGCCCGGCCGCCGCCGGGCGTTTTCGCACGTTACAAAACTTTCGCATCAGTGGACGGATGCGCTTGCCTCCCGTAAAGCCCGCACTGCACAATGAATGCTCCGGGCCGGGGGGAAACCACGCATGTTCTCGAAGATTCTGATCGCGAACCGTGGCGAGATCGCCTGCCGCGTCATCAAGACGGCAAAGCGGATGGGCATCAAGACGGTGGCGGTCTATTCCGATGCCGATCGTGATGCGCTGCATGTCGAGATGGCGGATGAGGCCGTGCATATCGGCGCCGCCCCAGCCGCCGAGTCCTATCTCCAGATCGACAAGATCATCGCCGCCTGCAAGCAGACGGGCGCGCAGGCCGTTCATCCCGGCTACGGCTTCCTCTCCGAGCGCGAGGCCTTCGCCAAGGCGTTGAAGGACAACGGCATCGTCTTCATCGGCCCCAATCCCGGCGCGATCGCCGCGATGGGCGACAAGATCGAATCGAAGAAGGCGGCGGCCGCCGCCAAGGTCTCGACGGTTCCGGGCCATCTCGGCGTGATCGAGAACCCCGAGCACGCGGTCAAGATCGCCGACGAGATCGGCTATCCCGTGATGATCAAGGCCTCGGCCGGCGGCGGCGGCAAGGGCATGCGCATCGCCCATTCTTCGGCTGAGGTCGCCGAGGGCTTCGCCCGCGCCAAGTCTGAGGCGGCGTCCTCCTTCGGCGACGACCGTGTCTTCGTCGAGAAGTTCATCGTCGACCCCCGCCATATCGAGATCCAGGTGCTGGGCGACAAGCACGGCAACGTCATTTATCTCGGCGAACGCGAATGCTCGATCCAGCGCCGTAACCAGAAGGTGCTGGAGGAGGCGCCGTCGCCGCTGCTCGATGAGGCCACCCGCCGCAAGATGGGCGAGCAGGCGGTCGCGCTGGCCAAGGCCGTGAACTACGACAGCGCCGGCACGGTCGAGTTCGTCGCCGGCCAGGACAAGTCGTTCTACTTCCTCGAGATGAACACCCGCCTGCAGGTCGAGCATCCCGTCACCGAGATGATCACCGGCATCGACCTCGTCGAGCAGATGATCCGCGTCGCCTATGGCGAGAAGCTTGGCATCAGCCAGGCCGATGTGAAGCTCAATGGCTGGGCGGTCGAATCGCGCGTCTATGCCGAGGATCCGACTCGTAATTTCCTGCCCTCAACCGGCCGGCTCGTCACCTATCGCCCGCCGAGCGAGGGACCGGATGGCGATGCCACCGTGCGCAACGACACCGGCGTGTTCGAGGGCGGCGAGATCTCGATCTATTACGACCCGATGATCGCCAAGCTGGTGACGCACGCCCCGACGCGCGAGGCGGCGATCAAGGCGCAGGCGCGGGCGCTCGATGCCTTCGCCATCGACGGCATCCGCCACAACATCCCGTTCGTCGCCGCGGTGATGCAGCATCCGCGCTGGATCTCGGGCAATCTCTCGACCGGCTTCATCGCGGAGGAATTCCCGGAAGGCTTCTCGCTGCCGCAGCCGGAGGGCGAGATCGCGCTGCGCATGGCGGCGATCGCGATCGCCTGCGACCATCGCCTGAACAGCCGCAAGCGCCACGTCTCGGCGCAGATGGAAGGCTGGCGCAAAGTCGAGTTCGAGCGCACCCGCATCGTCTCGCTCGGGGCTGAGCGTTTCGAGGGAGAGGTTTCGGAGCAGGGCGGGGCAGTGACGATTGCTTTCGCCGAGCGTAGCCTTACCGTGGCGAGCGACTGGCGGCCGGGCGAGCCGGTCTGGCGCGGCACGCTCGATGGCATCGCCATCGCGGCGCAGGTCAGGCCGATCCTGAACGGCGTGGCGCTCGGCCATGCCGGCGCCTACGCCAACGCCCATGTCTATACGCCGCGCGAGGCTGAATTGGCGGCGCTGATGCCGGAGAAGGCGGCGGCGGACACCGGCAAGGTGCTGCTCTGCCCGATGCCGGGCCTGGTCAAGGCGCTGCTCGTCAGCGTCGGTCAGGAGGTCAAGGCCGGCGAACCGCTCGCCATGGTCGAGGCGATGAAGATGGAGAACGTGCTGCGCGCCGAGAAAGACGTCACCATCGCCAAGATCCTGGCGAAGGAGGGCGATTCCCTCGCCGTCGACGCGGTCATCATGGAATTCGCCTGAGGCCGCGCGATACTTCTACTGGGGCGGCCGCCTGACGCGGCCGTCTGCGCTTCCGGTGCTCACGTACTGATGTACGCTCCGCTCCGGTTCTCGACAGCCACGCCAATCGACTCTCCCCAGCGAAGTCTCGCGCGACCTCAGCCGCTACCTCTGCATTTGCTTTCTTCCGTGCCGGGCGGGACAATCTGCGCCGGATTCTTCGAGGCGGAGTGAGTAGATGCTGACGATCTGGGGGCGGATCAGCTCCATCAATGTGCAGAAGGCGGTCTGGGCCGCGGGCGAGGTCGGCCAGCCTTTCGAGCGCATCGATGTCGGCGGCCAGTTCGGCGGCAATCGCGAACCGGCCTATCTCGCCAAGAATCCAAACGGACAGATCCCGACGCTCGAGGATGGCGAGATCGTCATCTGGGAATCGAGCAGCATCGTGCGCTACCTAGCGGCCCGCTATGGCGCCGGCTGGATCTGGGAGGAGGACCCGGCCAAGCGCGCTGAGGCCGATCGCTGGATGGACTGGATGCTCTCCGAACTGCAGCCGTCGATGACACCGGCCTTCTGGGGACTGATCCGCAAGACGCCGGGCTATACCGACGAGGCGAGCATCGCGGCCTCGGTCGCCAAGGCCGAAGCCAAGCTCGATATCCTGGAGGCGCATCTGGCGGGGCGGTCCTACGTTGCCAATGAGCGCTTCGGCATGGGCGACATTGCGGTGGCGCTCGGCGCGCATCGCTGGCTCCACATGCCGGTGCCGCAGAAGGACTGGCCCAATATCCGGCGCTGGTATGCGCAGGTTTCGGCGCGGCCGGCGGCGGGCCCCGCCATGCCGTTGCCGATCACGTGAGGACGGCAACCCACGCTTGACCCGCCCGATTTGGCGGTCATGATCGCCGCCATGCGCGGTTTCCTCATAATTCCCGTCCTGATGGCGCAATTTTCCTGCGCGGCAGCGCTTGCGCAGCTACCGACCAATCCGGTGCAATCCGCCGATCGCATGCAGGTGGCGAATTGTGTCAGGCAGGGTCTCGCTGCCAGTCCCGCCTGCATCGGTCTCGTCGCGGTGCCCTGCGTCAGCGCCGCATCGGTCAATGATCGCGCGCAGGCCGAGATTTCCTGCGCAAGGCGTGAGGAGGCGGTCTGGCGCGAGCGCCTGACGCTGGCGGGAACGGCGCTGGAGCGCTCGCTCGATGCCGGGGCGCGCAGCCAGTTCGCGGCGCTGCAGCTCGCCTGGCAGAGTTACGCCGTGCAGAAATGCGCCTTCTATGGCGCCTCGCAGCCGCCGGCGCGCTCGGCCGGGCTGCAAGCTGGCTGCGAATTGCGCGAGGTGGCGGAGCGTGCGCTGGAGGTCGAGCGCCTGGCTGCACGGCAGACCCGCCGCCCGCCAGCGCAGCCGCCGCAGATCATCCGGTAGGGGCAAGGCTCTCATGGTCGGCCTTGAGCCGACCATCACAGCCGGATAGAGCGCTGACCAACATCCTCCCGGCTTGAGATTCTCGGGTCTGCGCTTCGCTTCGGCCGATAATGACGGCTTGGGATAGCGGCGGCCGCGCCGAACGCTCACCACGGTGAACGCAATCCCGTATCGAACTCCCGCCGCTTTCGCCCGTTTCCTAACGGCCTGTCAGCATTCTCAGCGTAAGGGAGGCGGGTCTGTTCAAGAAAGCCATGTTCTTCACGCTCTCAAAGATCCTCTGGTTCCTGGCCTCGCCGGTGAACCTCGCCATTGCCGGGCTGGTGCTGGCGAGCCTGCTCGCTTTCACGCGCTTTTCCGGTCCAGGGCGCTGGCTCGGGCTGATCTGCGTCGTCGTGCTCGGCCTGCTCGCCTTCAGCCCGCTACCGCGCATCGTCGTCAGGCCGCTGGAGGATCGCTTCCCCCAGCAGGCGGTCAACTCCGGCAAGGTCGACGGCATCATCGTGCTCGGCGGGGCGATCGGCGTTGCACGCGAGGACATCGTGCTCAACTATGCCGCGGCGCGGATGACAAAGGCGGTCGAGCTCGCCCGCGCCCATCCCGAGGCGAAGCTGGTCTTCGCCGGAGGGGGCGGCAACCTGCTCTCGCCGATCGTGCGCACCGAAGCCGACGGGGCACGCCTGCTGTTCCTCGGGCTCGGCCTGCCGGAGAGCCGCCTCGTCCTCGAGGACAAGTCGCGCAACACGTTGGAGAATGCGGTGTTCACCCGCCGCCTGGTCGATCCCAAGCCCGGCGAGCGCTGGCTGCTGGTGACCTCGGCCTGGCACATGCCGCGCGCCATCGGCGTATTCCGCAAGGCAGGCTTCCAGGTCGAGGCCTTCCCGGTCGATTTCCTCTCGGCCGGCACGTCGGCCGATTATGTCCGGCCCTATCGCAAGGCGTCGCGCGGGCTCGATATCGCCGACGATGCCTTCAAGGAATGGGTCGGGCTCGCCGCCTACTATCTCGCCGGCTACAGCGATGCGCTGTTCCCCGGGCCAAGACCGGCAGGCGCCGCCCGATAAAGGGCGGAGCCTGCCGACGACGAAGCTCCGGATCGTCCGGCGCGGTGATTACCGACCGATCGCGTCGATCAGCAGCCTCGCGGCAACTTCCGCCCCGTTGGTGCGGACCATACGCGCCACTGCGGCGGCCCGTGCTCCGGTCTCGGGCGCCAGCGCAATGGCCAGCGCTGCGGACAACGACTCGAAGCTCGGCGTCGAACCTTCATGGGCCGCGCCAATGCCCAGTTCCGCCACGCGGGCAGCCCAGCATGGCTGGTCGACGACCTGGGGGACGATGACCTGTGGCGCGCCAGCGCGGGTCGCCGCGATCGTCGTGCCCGCGCCGCCATGGTGCACGACAGCTGCCATGCGAGGAAACAGGGCCTGCTGATTGACGTCGCCGGTAATGAAGCAATCGTTCCGGTCTTCGCCGGGCGCCAGCCCGGCCCAGCCGCTGAGCATCACGACGCGGCGCCCCTGAGCCCGGATCACGTCGATCGCCATGTGGGCAGTATGCCTGACGGACGGTAGCGACATGCTGCCGAAACCCACATAGATCGGTGGTTCGCCCTCGTTCAGGAACGCCATCAACTCCGCGGAAAGCGGACGTTCATCAGGCAGGATCCAGGCGCCGGTCTGAACTGCATCGCAAAGGTCGGTCGGCTGCCATGGCCACAGCACCGGGTCGGAAGCCAGCAGCGGATGCTCGGCAAGAACAAGATCGCGAGTACTATCCACAGGTCGCAAACCCACCGACACGCGATGTGTCGCGAGCGCCTCACCGAACAAGGCATTCACGGTCCTGGCATTGAAGTCCCACAATGCCCGGTTGTCGGTCACGCCCGACGGCAAAGGATGGCCCGGATAGAAGAATGGCCGATGATGATGCGACGGCAAGAAGAACGGGCAGAACGTGACGTGGTGATAGGAAAGCCCTCTCAGCTCGGCGACCGACCGCGCCGCGCCTACGGACGGGAACAACCCGGTCGCGACGAGCGCGTCGCATCCCTCGGCCGCTGCAGAGATGGCGGTGAACTGCGCAGCCATCATGTCGGAGGCGAGCTTGTGGAAGTCGGCTGTCGATGCCGGCTTCGCCCGTTCGCTGACCCATTGGCGGATCGGCATGAAGGCCGGTGTGAGCGGCACGCCAGCGCGGGTCAGCAGGTCGGTGAATTCCTGGTCCGGTGGCGCGGACACGACGGTTTCGACACCGAGAGCCTGTAGTTGAACGGCCAGCGCCGCCAAGGGTTCGACATCGCCGCGCGAGCCGTAAGTCGATAACAAGACACGCATTTTTCTGCTCCCTTTGACCTGGGGTTCAGGTCGAGGGCAGCGTTGCTACGCCATGGAGGGGGGCTTGCCGCAAGCCCCGGGGCGCGTTAGACGATGATAGTGGCAAAGGGCGGAGGCATTCCTCGGCCCTTTTTTGTTGCCGCTGAAGCCGCTCCTTGCGAGCTGGCGGCGCAGCCGCCGACGACCTCAAACAGTACCAGGCAAGCGCGGTTCATCGCTGACCGCAGACCGTTGCCGCGGCACGATTCAAGCTGGTCGCCGTGGAACGCCCTAGTCCTGCTCGGCCCCGTCGTGTTCCGGCAGGCGCAGGCGATAGACGCCGCGAAAATCATCGGGATCGACCGGGCGGCCTTTCCGGGTGATCACCAACCTGCCGTCCTTCATCAACTGCACGGCGACGCGGCGGATCGGCTGCATCAGCGGGCCCCAGCCATCGGGATGGTCGCCGCCGAGGGCGCGGGCGACGTCCATCGGGCCGAGCGAGCGTTCGTCGCCGCGTTCGGCCGCGAGGCGCAGGATGGTCTCGGCGAGTTCATCATCTGTCGGTTTGGTCATGCCGCTTGCTGAGCCGGACGCTGGAATTCGTCAAGCGGCACGGCGTGCAGCACCGACCGCCGCGGCCGAATCCGAGGCGAATTGCCGGCGCCACATCACCGTCAGCACCGCCGCGGTGGCAATCAAGAAGAGCCAGGGCGAGATGAACCAGCCGAGATAGGCCAGCGCAAAGAAGAAGGCGCGCTGGCCGCGGTTGAAGTGCAGCCCGGCAGCGATGTTCATCGCCACCGCCTCGCGCGCTGCCGCGATCGTCTCCGGCTTGTCGGCCTCCGTATGTGGCGGGATCGCGCCGATCAGGATGGCGCAGTAGTTGAACAATCGGTAGGCCCAGCCGAACTTGAAGAAGGCATAGGCGAAGATCACCGCGAGCCCGATGACCTTGATCTCCCAGGCGGCGCGGGTCGTCGTGGTGGCGAAGGGCAGGTCGGCGAAGATCTGGACGACGCGGTCGGCCGATTGCAGCAGCGTCAGCGAGCCGCCGATGGCGATCAGCGAGGTCGAGGCGAAGAAGGCGGTGCCGTTCTGCAGGCCGTTCATCACCTGCGTGTCGATGATCCGGTTCTCGCGCTTGACCGATTCCATGATCCAGCGCTCGCGGCGCTCGTTCATCAGCGCGTTCAGGCTGCGCCGCGAATGCGGGCCGATTTCGACGGCCAGGAGATAGCCGATCCAGGCGGCGGCGAAGAAGGCGATCGCGATCAGGTCGAGCGGTCCGAATCCGGCCATGAGCCCCTCCGGCCGGCAGATTGGCGAGGCCGGCGCGCGCCTGCAAGCCTGTCGATTGACGCCAGCCGTCGCAGCCGCCACTTTGCCGGCCTCTTAAGGGGAGGGCCGGCCATGCCGCAGACGATCACCAAGGGCTACAAGGCGCTGCTGGCGGAGGCGGAAGCTGCGGTGAAGACGCTCTCGGTCGACGAGGCGAAGGCGCTGGTCGGGCGGGGCGATGTCGTTTTCGTCGACCTGCGCGATCCGCGTGAGCTCGAGCGGGAAGGGCGCATGCCCGGTGCCTTCCATTGCCCGCGCGGCATGCTGGAGTTCTGGATCGATCCGGACAGCCCCTATGCCAAGCCGGTGTTCCAGGAGGACAAGCAGTTCGTCTTCTTCTGCGCCGGCGGCTGGCGCTCGGCGCTCGCGGCGAAGACGGCGCAGGAGATGGGCCTAAAGCCTGTCGCGCATGTCGCCGGCGGATTCGGCGCCTGGAAGAAGGCCGGCGCCCCGTTCGACGCGCCCGAGCCCAAGCAAGGCTGAGCCCGGCGCTTGTCCCATTACGTCGTCGTTTTTCTCGTCATCTGCTTCCTTTTCCGCAAGCCGCTTGGGCGCCTGCTGGCGAAGCAGTTCCCTGACCGGGGCAAGCGCCAGCGCGTGCTCGGCACGATCATCGCGGCGTTCCTGCTGGTGATCGGGATGAGGCTGCTAGCGCTGTTCTGGTGAAGTTGGCTTCCTTCTCCCTTCAGGGGAGAAGGTCCCGGCAGGGGGATGAGGGCGGTACGACTGAGTGAGAGACCAGCCGCTCGCACTGCATGGCGGCCCTCATCCGTCAGCGCTTCGCGCTGCCACCTTCTCTCCCGAGGGGAGAAGGAAGACACGCGAATCCAATCCACGCGTGGCCCCACATCGTGACCGCATTGCGAAATCCGATCGGTTTCCATTGCAACCACCCCATGCATTGGACGCGGCTTGCACAATAAGCGGGCATGCGGCATGTTGCCGGCCTTGGCTCCAACTCAGGAAAGGGAGGGCTGAATGAATTTTATCTTCATCACCGCTCCCGCTGTGCGGACTTTCCACCACTAGGTTGGATCCGCACGAGGCCCGCCCGCCAGGCGGCCCGAGCCATCATTTCCAAACGCGTTTTCTGAAGCTGCGGCTCTCGCTGCGCTTCGCCTGAATTTGGAGCCGGTCTCTCGGGACCGGATGCTTTCATGTCCCTTTCTCCCAAGATGGAGCGGCAGGAGCCGTTCCGGGCCGTTCTCGGCTTCACATTTTCACATTGGGGTCGCCAGCGCTGGCGCGTCGCCGGCGTGGTCTTCACCGTGATGGCGGCGACCGCCGCCGACCTGTTCATGCCGCTCTATGCAGGGCGGCTGGTCGATGCGGTCGCCGGCGAGAAGGCGAGCGGGCTCGAGGCCGCGCTCGCGGCGCTCGCCATGATGATCGCGCTCGGCGCGGGCACGGTGTTCTTCCGGCACCTGTCCTTCATCGGCATCACCGCGATGACGCTACGCACGATGAGCGATGTGGCGCGCGAGGCGTTCGCGCGCCTGCAGCGCTTCTCGACCGACTGGCACGCCAACAACTTTGCCGGCTCGACAGTACGCAAGATCACGCGCGGCATGTGGGCGCTCGACCTGCTCACCGACACGATTGTGATCGCGCTGCTGCCGTCATTGATCGTGCTGCTCGGCACGACGGTGCTGCTGGCCTGGCACTGGCCGGCGATGGGCGCGGTCGTCTTTGCCGGCGCAGTGATCTACTGCGCGGTGACGATGGCGCTGTCGCTGCGCTTCGTCGCGCCGGCGGCGACGCTCGCCAATAGCTGGGACACCAGGCTCGGCGGCTCGCTGGCAGACTCGATCTCGTGCAACCCGGTGGTCAAGGCCTTCGGCGCCGAGGCTCGCGAGGATAGCCGCCTGTCGGGTGTGCTGGCGAAATGGGCCGGGCGGACGCGGCGGACCTGGGTACGCGGAACCTGGTCGGGAACCGCGCAGCAGATCGTGCTGCTGGGACTGCGCGCCGCGGTGATCGGGCTGGTGATCTGGCTCTGGGCCAATGGCCAGGCCTCGCCCGGCGACGTCGCCTTCGTGCTGACCAGCTATGCCGTGGTGCATGGCTATCTGCGCGATGTCGGCCAGCATGTGCATAACCTCCAGCGTTCGGTGAACGACATGGAGGAGCTGGTCGCGATGCACTCGCTGCCCTTCGGCGTGCCGGATCGTCAGGGATCGACGGCGATGGACGTGACCGCCGGCGAGATCGCGTTCGAGCGGGTGACCTTCCACTATGGAGGCCACATCGAGCCGCTCTATCGCGATTTCTCGCTGACGATCAAAGCGGGCGAGAAGGTCGGCCTGGTCGGGCGCTCCGGCTCCGGCAAGACCACCTTCGTCAAGCTGGTGCAGCGTCTCTACGACGTCACCGACGGGCGCATCGCCATCGACGGGCGCGACATCGCCTCGGCGACGCAGGCTTCCCTGCGTGCGCAGATCGCGATCGTGCAGCAGGAGCCGGTGCTGTTCCACCGCTCGCTGGCGGAGAACATCGCCTATGGCCGGCCCGGCGCCAGCATGGCCCAGATCGAGCAGGCGGCGATGCTCGCCAATGCGCATGAGTTCATCATGCGCCTGCCCAAGGGCTACGGCACGCTCGTCGGCGAGCGCGGCGTCAAGCTCTCGGGCGGCGAGCGGCAGAGGGTGGCACTGGCACGCGCCTTCCTGGCCGACGCGCCGATCCTGATCCTGGACGAGGCGACCTCGAGCCTCGATTCGGAATCGGAGGCGCTGATCCAGGAGGCGATGGAGCGGCTGATGGAAGGCCGCACCACCATCGTCATCGCCCATCGGCTCTCGACGGTGCGCGCCATGGACCGCATCCTGGTCTTCGACCGCGGCAAGGTCGTGGAAGAGGGCCGGCATGAGACGCTGCTGACCCATGACGGCGGCATCTACCGGGCGCTGTTCGAGAAGCAGGTCAGCGAGCTGGCCAAGGGGCTCGTCGCCTGAACCACCAAAGCCCTGCCGCCCCCAATCGGGGCGGCAGGGCGAGCCTTACCCTTGCTTTTGCTTATGGATTTATTGCGAAACCCGCATTCCACCGTCGGGAGCGAACGCCTAGCATCGTGGCCCACAGGTGGGGGCTTCATGGATCGTCGTCATTTCAGTATCGCGCTTGCTGCCGCGATGGCCGCGCCGCTTACGGCACGGGCACAATCGGCCGTGTTTCTCGATTACACGCAGGATGCGCTCGACAAGGCCTATGATCAGCGCGTCTGGGCGCCGAACGCGCAAGAGGTGATCGCCCGCTACGCCAGCGACAGCGCGGCGGTCCGGCAAAAATATCCGCCGAAGACGGAGCGCTACGGCGAGAGCGAGGCCGAGACGCTCGACATCTTCGCGCCCGCCGGGGCGAAGGACCTGCCGGTGATGGTCTTCATCCATGGCGGCGCCTGGCGGGCGCTGGGGCGGGAGGACGCCTCGGCGCCAGCCACGAGCTTCGTCGAGAACGGCTGCCTCTATGTGGCGCTGAACTTCGCCAATATCCCGGCGGTGCGCCTGCCCGAGATGGCGGCGCAGTGCCGGCGGGCACTCCTTTGGGTTCACAGGAACATTGCGCGCCTTGGCGGCGATCCGCAGCGCATCTTCGTCTCGGGCCACTCCTCCGGCGGGCACCTCTGCGGCGTGATGCTGACGAGCGATTGGTCGGCGCTGGGCGGTCCGAGGGACCTGATCAAGGGCGGCGTCGCGATGAGCGGCATGTACGAGCTCTATCCGGTGATGCTCTCGGCCCGCAGCTCCTATGTCGATATCTCGACGGACGAGCTCGCGGCGCTCAGCGCGATGCGCCATCTCGACCGGATCGCCTGCAATGTCATCGTTGCCTTTGGCGACAAGGAGAGCCCGGAATTCCAGCGGCAATCCAACGAGTTCGCGACGGCGCTTGCCGGTATGGGGCGCCTGACGCGGCGGATCGTTCTGCCCGGGCCAATCACTTCGTGGTGCCTGAGGCGCTCAACGATGCGAAGACCGAACTTTCTCAAGCCGTGCTGACGATGATGAAGGTAACCAGCTGAGGCAGCAGGCAATCGGACCAGGGGTCAGCCGGGCTGGCAGCAACCGGACACCAGGCTGTCCCTGTACCAGAGCGAGATCGTCATCGGCTTGTCCTCGTCGCTGTTGGTCGCCGAGCAAGCCTCATGGCCGATGACGGCGCGGATCTCGGATCTTGATCCGAAGGTCACGCCGGCGATCAGCGTCGTGTTGCGGCTCTGCTGCAGGGTGAAAGGGGAGGTGGAGGCCTCGCCGTTCCCATCCGAGAAGTGGGCCTTGCCGTCGCTCCCGAGCTTCAAGCTCCAGTAGGGCTCGTCGCCGCCGCAGGTCAGTGGTGGCGCCGGGGTTTCCTGCGAGCGGGCGAATGCCATCGTGGGCATGGCAAGGAACAGCAGGATAGCGGCAGCACTGACGAGTTTCACCGATCTCGCTCCCGGAAAGACGCAATCTGGCTGCTACGAAACAGCGCCTTGCGCCACCATCCTCGCAGGATAGCGGCGCAAGAGCAGGTGGACGATCGGCTCAGGCGGTCTGCGGCTCGTCCTCCTGGCGACGGCGGCCGAGCAGGAGGAAGAGCGCCGAGCCGACGATGCCGATCGCGCCGGCTCCGGCGCCGACATAGATCATCTCGCTGTCCTGATCCGCCTGTTTGGCGGCATCGTCGGCGATGATCACTGCGTCCTTGCCCGGCTCGTCCGGCAGGTATTTGATCTTCAACGTGTCGACGGTGAGCTTGTCGTTGCTGATGATGCGATTGGCGAACTGGCTGGAGACCGAGATCTTCTCGGCGGTGCGGTCCTTGCCGGTGGCATCCTTCCAGGCGAGGTCGACGGAATAGCTGGTGCCGCCGCGACGGCGCTTGGTGCGGGTCGCGCCTTCGACCGAGGCCTGTGCTTCGATGCCCTTCGCCGCGATCGTCCTGACGCGCTCGCCATCCTGCCAGCTGAAGAAGGCGAGGACCGGCCCTCCGATCGCTGCGATCAGCAGCAGCCATTTGATCTTGCCGGTGATCCAGCCGACGATTCCGCTCATTGGGGCCTCCATCGAGACAGTTCGGGAAAGGAGCCCGGAGCTTTCGCCCGGACGCCTCCCGCCTGTCCCGGCCAGCGCGATTTTCGCAGGTGGGAAGGCCGCGCGCATGGCTTGCATGCGCCGGCGTCAATCTTTCGAAATTCGATCTATTCGGACGCTTTGCCGGTACGGATCGCCGAGCTTGGTGCGGCGGCGCGCGGTCTGACACCGGCGACCGGACCGGCCGGCAGCGGTTCGTTCAGATCCTGATTCAATGGTTTGCCATCCTGAATCGGCTTGCTCAGAAAACGATTCATGCCGGTGAGGTAAGTCTCTGGCAAAGCCCAGCTTCTGGCGCTGGCGATGACGTTTTCGAGATAGCCGGGACGGGGCTTTCCAATCTGCGCGCTGCGCCCGACATAGATCAGCGCGCGCTTGGCGCCGCCCTCGACCACGACCGGCTGGTTGATCTTGATGTAGAGGCCACTCGCCAGCTCTTCGAACTTGTCGAGCGTGCGGATGTCGCCGAGCGCGCAATCCCAGAGCACGCCGTGGACGCTCTCGCGCGGGTCGCGGAGCACAGAGGCATAGCCGTCGGTGGTGATGATGAAGCGGTGGCGCGGCAGGCGCGCAAGGCCGAGCGGCGTCGAGCGCGGGCAGCGCTCGCGCATCGCGGCGACATCCATGTTGGCGCCATAGGCGAAATAGAGGGGCATGTCGGCACCACGTCATTCTCGGGCGGAGCGTAGCGCAGACCCGAGAATCTCAGGACGGGACAGCGCTTGTTCTCACGCAGGCTTCTCGTCCCGAGATGCTCGGGTCAAGCCCGAGCATGATGCGCTCTGCGAGTGCCTCACTTCGTCTTGTTGAACAATTCCCGGCCGATCAGCATGCGGCGGATCTCGCTAGTGCCGGCGCCGATCTCGTAGAGCTTAGCGTCCCTGAGGAGCCGCCCGGTCGGGTAGTCGTTGATGTAGCCGTTGCCGCCGAGCAGCTGGATCGCGTCGAGGGCGAGCTGTGTCGCCTTCTCGGCCGCGATCAGGATGGCGCCGGCGGCGTCCTCGCGGGTGGTCTCGGCCCGGTCGCAGGCCTTGGCGACGGCGTAGACATAGGCCTTGCACGAGTTCATCGCGACATACATGTCGGCGACCTTGCCCTGGACGAGCTGGAACTCGCCGATCGACTGGCCGAACTGCTTGCGCTCGTGGATATAGGGCAGGACGATGTCCATCGCCGCCTGCATGATGCCGAGCGGGCCGGCCGAGAGCACGACGCGCTCATAGTCGAGCCCGCTCATCAGCACGTTGACGCCGCGCCCGACCGAGCCGAGCACGTTCTCCTCGGGGACCTCGCAATCCTCGAAGACGAGCTCGCAGGTGTCGGAGCCGCGCATGCCGAGCTTGTCGAGCTTCTGATGGGTCGAGAAACCCTTCATGCCCTTCTCGATCAGGAAGGCGGTGATGCCCTTCGGGCCGGCTTCCGGATCGGTCTTGGCGTAGACCACCAGGGTCTCGGCGATCGGGCCGTTGGTGATCCACATCTTGTTGCCGGTCAGGACATAGCGGTCGCCCTTCTTCACCGCCTTGGTCTTCATCGAGACGACGTCGGAGCCCGAGCCCGGCTCGGACATGGCGAGCGCACCGACATGCGCGCCCGAGATCAGCTTGGGCAGGTATTTGCGCTTCTGCGCCTCGTTGCCGTTGCGGGCGATCTGGTTGATGCAGAGATTGGAGTGGGCGCCGTAGCTGAGACCGACCGAGGCCGAGGCGCGGCTGACCTCCTCGATCGCGACGCAATGCTCGAGATAGCCGAGGCCGGCGCCGCCATATTCCTCAGGGACGGTGATGCCGTGCAGGCCGAGCGCGCCCATTTCCGGCCAGAGATCGCGCGGGAACAGGTTCGTCTTATCGATCTCCTCGGCGCGCGGGGCGATCTTCTCCTGCGCGAAGGCATGGACGGTGTCGCGGATCGCGTCGGCGGTCTCGCCGAGGTCGAAATTGAAGGGGCGGGGCGCGTTGGCGAGCATGATGTCCTCCCGGCTCGGATGAGGCCTTTGCCCGGTTATAGCGCGGTTGGTGCCCAAGTCAGCGGGCATGCGCTGACAGATGGCTCTGCGCCGATGCCCAGGCACTACGAAGGACGTGGAGCAGGGCAATGTGAGCCGACTGGCTTCACGTGGGTGGCCGAGCAATCTGCGGTGGTCGATTCGCGTCCCGCACAGTCGAACGGTTGACGAGGCCTGTCTCGGTTCTGAGGAGCGACAGCAGATTGAGAGTAGCGGGACTGAGATAGCCGCCTCGGCGGATGACAGCATAGACGGGATTGGCCACCTTGAGGTCAGCGATCACGATGGTGGCCAGCGAATCGGTGCGCAGCTCCTCCTCGATCGCGCTTTCCGGCAATAGCGCGAGGCCAAGGCCAGCCTCGACCAATCGCTTCATCGCGTTGAGACTGTCCACTGGCGTCCAGCGGATCTCGCCGATCCCGCATGCCTGAAACTGCGCGAATATGTTGTCCGCGAAACTTTCGCGCAGATCGTATGCGTTGCGGAAGGCGAACCAGCGCTCGTCGCGCAAGGCCGACATCGACGCCAGGCCTTTAGCGGCGAAGGGATGTTCGGGGGCACATGCGACGGCCATGGTTTCCGACGCGATGTGCTCGCAGACGAGGTCGGGCGCGACATCGAGAAGATAGCGCAGTCCGATCATGGCTTCGCCACGCCTCACCAGCTCGCTGACCTCGGCGCTCGTGGCGGTGCTGATCGACAGATCGATTCCAGGGTGATCGGCTGTGAAGCGTTTCAGCACGGCGGTGAGGTTCGATCCAGCAAGCGTGCCGACGGTGACGAGCGCGACACGGCCGGCAGCGCCCGTGCGCATCGCCTCGATCGCGCTCTGCGCATCGCGCAGAGCGGCCAGCACGCGTTCGGCATGAGGCAGTAGCATTCCGCCTGCTTCACTGAGCACCGCGCCACCCGCGGCTCGCTCGAATACCGGCACGCCGAGTTCGCCTTCCAGCAGCGCGATGCGCCGGCTGATCGCCGGTTGAGAGCGGCCGAGGATTTCAGCGGCGCGGGAAAACCCGTTGGCATGATGGATGGTGACAAAGGTCTCGAGGGCTTCGCTGTCCATGTTCATGCAAAAAGCTGATCACTATTAGAGATATTATGACTTCGACAGATAACCGCGCAAGCCGCATTGATGGACATGACGAACGCGCCGAGGCGCGAACCGGATGGTGCCCAGAGATGCAGGTGATGATTTCGCCAGACGGTGATCCCGCCCATGTTCGCGCGGCGCCGTCCCATCCGGACCCATACCCTTACTATTCCCGGCTCGCGCGAGAGCGACCGTTCTTCCGAGACGAGATCAATGGCTGGTGGGTGGCTGCGAACGCCGCTTCCGTCGCCGAGGTCCTGGCCAGTGCGGTCTGTCTCACCCGCCCTTTGAACGGGCCGATCCCAGAGGCGCTACGCGGCGGCGCAGCAGCCGACATTTTCGGGCGGCTCGTGCGGCTGCGCGACGATGAGGCACGCGGCAAACTCAAGGGTGCGGTCGCGGGCGCCTTGGCCAGCATCTACCTTCGCCAGGTCGCTGATATTGCGCGGAGGCGCGCGGCTGAGCTCTACAGCGAGCTTGGGCCGGCCCGCGACAAATCCTGGATCGCGCAGTTCATGTTCGCGCTGCCGGTGCAGGTCATCGCTCACCTGCTCGGTATCCCCCAGAGACACTACGGCGACGTGATGGGTTGGCTCGGGGATTATGGCGCCGCCGCAGCGGCGGCCGGAACCGGAATTCCGGCAGCGATACCCGAGATGATCGCGCGCGGGCATCGCGGCGCGAAGGCGCTGCTGGACCTCGTCGGTACGCTAGCGGATGCTCCAGAGCGGCGCGGACCGCTCTTCGATGCGCTGATTCGGGAGGCGACGCGCCTCGGATGCGGCGACAAGGATGTGATCGTCAACGCTGTTGGTTACATGATCCAGGGCTATGCCGGGACCGCGTCGCTGATCGGGTCGACCCTTCTGGCGCTCGCGCGAGATCCGGCGTTGTGTGCAAAGGTCGACGCCGACAGGGCCTTGTTGCGTCCGCTTGTTGGGGAGGTGGCGCGGCACGACACCGTGACCAGCAGCACTTTTCGCTTCATGGCGCGTGATGGCGAGATCGCTGGTCACGAGCTACGCCAGGGGGAAATGATCATCGTCCTGCTGGCGGCGGCCAACCGCGATCCCACGCTCAATCCCGATCCCGATCGGCTCGACATTATGCGGGTGGATCGGAAATCGTTTGAATTCGGCGCCGGCGCTCACGCTTGCCCGGCTGACAAGGCCGCCTCCCTGCTCGTCGAAATCGCAGTCGACCACCTGCTGACTTGGCGCGTGCCTCTCAACGATCTCGAGGCATCGCTGACCTATGCCGTTTCCGGACATGTCCGCACGCCCTTGTTCAAGGGTTGAGGGAGGATCAGGACCGCAACTCGCCCGCATCGCCTTTGGGGGCCGAGCTCTCCGACGGCGTCTCGGCAAAGCGCTGGAACAGCAGATGCAAGCCGTCGCCGCCTCCCATCACGCCGCCTTGGCGCTGGGAGCTTTAGACGCGTTTTGCACGACCCAGCTCGCTTTTCGAGCCGGCCCTGCATGCGGCTGCCGTGCTTTACCGGCGCTTCCGACTACCGTAGCCGGCGGGTCGAAACAAAGACGCCGGAGACTCGCCATGCCTCAACAGCCGACCGCTTCGCCCATTTCTACGGGCGCCCTCGTCCTGCGCTATAGCGGGTTCCTGATCATCGGCGTGGTCCTGCTCAATGTCGTCTTCCTGGCGCTCGAATCCTATTTCAAGTTCAGCCCAGGCAATATGGGCGCGATGGGGATATTCCTGATCTGGGGCGCAGGCACATGGGTCGGCCAGCTCTGGTTCCTCCGCGAGCAGGTGCGCCCAGCCTCCGGCCGGGCCTGGACCGTCGCAGCCTTATGTGCGCTCGTGACCTATGCGGTTCAGGCGGCCTTCGTGCTGCTGGCGGCTGGAGTTGCGCTGAGTGAGTTCGGAACCCTGGGCCTGCGCAGGAGCAGCGACCAGATGGTCATTCTCGGCGTGTTCGTGGGCGTCGCCTTGCTGGAACTGCTCGTCATCCGCCTTGCGATCAGCATGGGAGCGAAAGGGGCGGAGAAGCGGGCGCAGCGTCAGGCCGCCAAGGCCTGAGCCTGAGTTGACGCCATCAACCTGACGCGCTCAACCGGCATCCCGACATCGTGGCCGAAAGGGCGTCGGGGTTTCGCGGGTATCAAAATCAGGAGTGACGGCGATGGCTACTTTCATCCTGATAGCCGGCGGTTGGCAGGGCGGCTGGGTCTACGAGAAGGTGGCCGATCTGCTCGCAGCGCGCGGCCACAAGGCCCTGCCGATCACGCTGTCCGGCCTTGGTGATAGGCCTGCCCCGGCGGCCAATCTCGATACCCACATAAAAGAACTCGTCGATGTGGTGAGGGCGGAGCGCGACGAGGTTGTCCTCGTCGGGCAATCCTATGGCGGCATGGTTGTGAGCGGTGCGGCCGATGCCGCGCCGTCGCGGATCCGGGCGCTGGTCTATGTCGACGCCTATGTGCCCGATGACGGCGACTCGCTCTGGTCCCTGACGACGCCTCGTTTTCGGGATGTCTTCATCGAGGGGGCGAAGGCCGACGGGCTCAGCTGCGCGCCGCCTGCCCATCTCGACGCGCGCTGCCGGCCGCATCCGATAGGCACCTTCCTCCAGGCGATCAAGCTCAGCGGGCGCTGGCGCGAGGTGCCGCGCAAGACCTATATCGGGGCGTTTGGATGGGAAGGGAGCCCGTTCCGCGACCTCCATGAACGCTTGAGCGGCGATCCGGAGTGGTCGACCTTCGTCTTCGATTGCGGGCACAACGTCGCGCGGCTCAATCCGGAGGCCCTGGTCGAGGTGTTGCTGGCGCAGGTTTAACCGCCCGCGACAGCCCTAACGTCCGATCACCCCACGCCGTCGCAGCAGGAACAGGGTCAGCAGCGAAGCACCGAGGCAGGCGAGGGTGACGAAGCCGGCGCCAAGGTCCCATTCCACCCAGGGCAGGCCCTTCACATTGATGCCGAACAGGCCGGTGATGAAGGTCGCCGGCAGGAAGAGCGCCGTCAGGATCGAGAGCGTGTAGAGCTGCCGGTTGGTCTGGTTGGCCGAGCGCACGGCGATCTCGTCCTGGAGCAGGCGGGCGCGGTCCTGCACCGACTGGATGTCCTGGCGCAGCGTGTCGACCCGCAGCAGCAGGCGCAGCGCTGCCGCCCGCACCGTCTCTGGGGCCGAGCGCCCCGACGGTGTCTCGGCGAAGCGCCGGAACAGCAGGTGCAGGCCAGCGAGCTGGCGGTGCAGCTGCACGGCGGTGCGGCGGACGGCGCCAACGCGCTGTGGTCCATCCTCCAGCCGGTCGAGCAGGATCTGGTCCTCGATGCTGTCGGTCTCGTCGGAGAGGCGGACGACCGCATCGGTGACGTCGTCGATCAGGTATTCGATGAGGTGCTCGAACAGCTCGGCCGGAGAGCCGATCTGCTCGCCGGCATTGAGCGCCTCGACCGCCTTGCGGACCGATTGCAGTGCCTCGCGCCGGCCGGTCAGCAGGAAGCGCTCGCCGACGGCCCAGGCGAGCGTGCCGACATTGTCGGTGCGGTCGACGATGTCGCGGGTCAGGTCATGGGCGATGCCCCAGACCAGGCTGGCGGAATGGTCGAGCCGCTGATGCGTCTCACGCGAGAGCAGAAGCTCGCGCGCCGCGGACGGCAATTCCTTGCGCTCGTCGATCCAGGCCTGGGCCCTGGTGTGGACGAGGTCGAGATGCAGCCAGACGAAGCCGTCTTCCGGCGCCAGCGTCGGCACTTCATCGCGCGGTATGAGCGTCGGCGTGCCATCCGCAGTGAAGCGATAGGCCCAGACAATGCCGGTCTGCGAATGGAGGTCAGGCATCCGGGATGTGCGTCCGTCCATGCGCAACCTCGTGCCGGGAACCCTGCCGCCGCTCACCCGGGTGAGGGCACATCGCGGAGCGCGTCTGGCCGATTATCGCCTCGGGCTGCTTTTCGCAACCGCACAAGATCGGGGCTGGGGCAGGGCGGTTCACGCGACGATGCCGCGGCGCTTGAGGAGCAGCAGCGTGAGCAGCGAGCAGACCAGGCATACCAGCAGCACGTAGACGAAGCCGTTCGTGGTGTCGTCCCAGGGCACGCCCTTGGCGTTGACGCCGAACATGCCGGTGATGAAGGTCGCCGGCAGGAACAAGGCGGTCAGGATCGAGAGGAAGTGGAGCTGGCGGCTGGATTCGGTCGCTGTCGCGGCAGCTGCTTCCTCCTGCAGCAGACGGGTGCGCTCGTGCAGGGCCTGGACGTCGTGGCGCAAGGTGTCGATACGCTGCAGCAGCCGCATGGCTGCGCTCTTGACCGTGGCGGGCGCGGTCGGACCGATCTCGGCTTCAGCGAAGCGGCGGAACAGGAGATGCAGCCCGCTGACATGGCGGTGCAGCCGCACGACGGAGCGGCGCATGGCGCCGATACGCTGCGGGCTGTCGCCGGCACGGTTGGCCAGCACCCGATCCTCGAGCGTGTCGATTTCGTCGGTCAGCTGCAGCACGGCGGCGGCGATGTCTTGGATAATGAAGGCGATGATGCGCTCGAACAGGGCGATCGGGCTGTCGATGCGCTCGCCCTTTTGCAGCGCCTCCGCTATCTGGCTGATCGATTGCAAGGGCTCGCGCCGGCCGGTGACAAGAAAGCGCTCGCCGATCACCCAGCGCAGCGGATTGACATGGTGCGAGGCGCCGCTCGCGTTGAGGCCGACATCGTGCGTCACGCCCCAGACGAGATCGGCGGAATGGTCGAGGCATTGATGCTGATCGTGGCTGATCAGGAGATCGCCGGCTTGCGCGGGGATCGCCGGCTCGGCCGCGATCCAGCTGCGAGCCCGCTCGTCGACGAGATCGAGATGCGCCCAGACGAAGCCCGCCTCGCCGGCAAGATCGGGCATCTCGCCGCGGTCGATCAGGATGGCGGAACGGCTGGAGCCGAAACGGAAGGCCCAGAGAATGCCGCGCTGGGACTGGATATCGGTCGGCGAGAGATGCGCGATGTTCATCGAGATTGGCGCCATCCGCGCGAAATCGGGACAGGGTCGTCGGCGGCGCGGCAGGGAGCCGCGCCGCCGGGTTGAGTGGGCTTTAGAAGACCTGGCGCAACAGCACGAACAAGGTGCCGGAGATCAGGATGGCGCAGGGCAGGGTGAGCACCCAAGCCATCAGCATGTTGCGCACCGTCGACATCTGCAGGCCAGATTTGTTGGCCGCCATGGTGCCGGCGACGCCGGAGGAGAGGATGTGCGTGGTCGAGACCGGCAGGCCGTAAATGTCGGCGGCTGCGATCGTGCCGGCGGCGACGAGCTCGGCCGAGGCGCCTTGCGCATAAGTCAGGTGCTGCTTGCCGATCTTTTCACCGACTGTGACGACGATGCGCTTCCAGCCGACCATGGTGCCGAGCCCGAGCGCCAGCGCGACCACGACCTTGACCCAGAACGGGATGAACTTGGTCGCGTCGTCGAGCGAGGTCTTGTAGGCGGTCATCACCTTGAGGTCGTCGGCGGAGAAGATCTTCTCCTCCTTCTTGTCGGCCTTGAAGATGAAGCGCAGCGCCTCGGAGGCGAGATACATGTCGTTGCGGGCGTTGGCGACGGTGGTGGCCGGGAACTTCGAGGGATGGCCGTAGGTCTCGATCGTCTTGACGATCTCCTTGTTCAGGGCCGAGAGCGCCGGGAAGGTCGAGTCGTCGATCTTCCGCTCGGAGACATAGCGGGTCACGTTCTGGCGCGGGTCGCCGATGATGGCGTAGCCCAGCGCCTTCTGGTCGATGACGGCGCTGGCGGCGATCGCGGTCTTGCGGAAATTATCGAGATCGCCGGCCGGAATGGCGCGGTTCAGCGCATAGGCGGTGGGCGCGCAGCCGATCAGGATCAGCATGATCAGGCCCATGCCCTTCTGGCCGTCATTCGAGCCATGGGCGAAGGAGACGCCGGTGCAGGTCGCGATCAGGATGCCGCGGATCCAGAGCGGCGGCGGCTTGTTGCCCTTGGGCTCGGCATAGAGCTCGGGATTGCGCACCATCAGCTTGAGCGTCAGGAAGACCAGCGCGGCGGCAATGAAGCCGAAGAGCGGCGAGATCAGCAGCGACCAGCCGATCTCGGTCGCCTTGGTCCAGTCGACGCCGGAGGTCCCGCTCGCACTGTTGTAGAGCTGGTTGGCGAGGCCGACACCGATGATCGAGCCGATCAGCGTATGCGAGGACGAGGCCGGCAGGCCGAGCGCCCAGGTGCCGAGATTCCAGATGATCGCGGCGATCAGCAGCGCGAAGACCATGGCGAAACCGGCACCGGAGCCGACATTCAGGATGAGTTCGACCGGCAGCAGCGAAATGATGCCGAAGGCGACGGCGCCGGACGCCATCATCACGCCGAGGAAGTTGAAGACGCCCGACCAGACGACTGCGATACTGGCCGGCATCGCGTTGGTGTAGATCACCGTCGCGACCGCGTTGGCGGTGTCATGGAAGCCGTTGACGAACTCGAAGCCGAGCGCGATCAGCATGGCCACGCCGAGCAGGACGAAGGGCAGCCAGGTCGTCGCCGGCATGCCGGTGCCGCTGATGTCCTGGTAGAGAGAATAGCACATATAACCGAGGCCGACCGTCATCACGGCGGCGAAGATCAGGCCGGCGATCGCGCCCTGCGGTGCGTCGAGTTTCGGTTTTTCGGTCCCGGGCTCTGTGCCCTGGCCGTGATCCATCGTGATGCTGCTCATGGCGACGTTCCCGCAACTCCCGTTGAGATGCGCGGAAACTGAGCGGTGTTGCCGACAGTCTGATGACGATCGAGCGTATTGTCGCGATTGCGCAAGGTCACCGCGCAAGCTGCGGAAGCTTAGTATTACGACTTTAGTCTAATAAATGGCGTACTGGAGAGCGTTTCCTTGCGGCTCAGCTCCGTTTCGTCAGTCCTCGTCGCGGTTTGCCAGCGACCCTGTCGTAGCGACGTCGCGGGAGGCGTTGCGCGGAATCTTGCCGGGCGGCAGGAATTTCAGCGGTGTGCCGCCGGCCGCCTTCGGCGTCCTCAGGCCGGCCGGCGTGGCGGGGGGCTTGGGCGTGGTCGCGACCTTGGGCTCGCCACCGCGCCATTTGCGCGCGCCGATGTCGTAGCGCCCGTCGCGCCAGGCAGCGAATTCATGCTCGCTGCCGAAAAAGGCGTTGCGGTCGACGTCGCCGCCGATGCCGGGGACGCGGCCGGTGGTGGTGAACTGCCAGAACTCCCACTGCTTGCGCTCATAGCGATGATGCAGCGGGGCGGCTGTCGAGCGCAGCCAATAGGGATGGTCGTTGAACTCACCTTCCAGCACGTCTTCGTGGAAGGTGATGTCGGTATAGATGATCGGCTTCTTGCCGGTGTGCTCCTGCAGCCCTTTCAGCATCTCGCGGATCTTGGCGAGTGCCTTCTCGCGCGGAATCTTCTTGCCGCATCTGGCGGATTCGCCGTTCCACTCGACGTCGAGGACCGGGGGCAGGGCGTCGGGATCGCGCGGGATGTGGCGCTTGAACCAGCGGATCTGGTCCTTGGCGGGCCGGCACCAATAGACGAAGTGATAGGCGCCACGTGGCACGCCGGCTTTCTTGGCCTCGGCCCAGTTCTTCCTGAACATCGGGTCGAGATGATCGCCGCCCTCGGTCGCCTTGATGAAGGCGAAGCGCGTGCCGGCATCCTTGACCTTCTGCCAGTCGATATCGTCCTGCCAGCGCGAGACGTCGATGCCCTGGATGACGCGGCGTCGCGCATCGCGCACGCCGGCATGGGGGTCGGAATCGCTTTTCTTGGGATAGAGCGCGAGCGCCGGCTCGGCGCCGAACAGGCCGAGCAAGGCGCAGATCGCCAGCTGGCCGGCAGATTTCGCCATGCGCCGCGCTTCTGGTCTGGTCTCAGCGCGGGGCGCCATGCTTGTCTCCTCTTCGCAGAAAAGGATAGGCGAGGGGCGGGTTAAGAGGTGGTTAGCATTCGAGCGACCGGCTTCAGGCTTGGTTAACCGGCGGGAGGCTGGCGATGGACGATTCCGGCGGCGATGATCCCGGCAAGGGCGGTCGGGCCCTGGCCTATGGCGTCCATGTGCTGACGGCGTTCGGCGCTGCGCTCGGCTTCCTGGCACTGCAGGCCGTGTTCACCGGCGACCTGACCCAGGCTTTCATCTGGCTCGGCGTGGCGCTGGTGGTCGATGCGGTTGACGGGCCGCTGGCGCGGCGTTTCTCCGTCAAGAGCCGGGCGAAACGCTATGACGGGGCGCTGCTCGACCTCGTCGTCGATTTCGTCACCTATGTCTTCGTGCCGGCGGCGATGTTGCTGCGGCCGGAGGTGATGGCTGCACCCTATGGGGTGATCGCGGGCCTCGCCGTGACGCTGGCGAGCGCGCTCTATTTCGCCGACACCGGCATGAAGACCGACGACTGGTGGTTCCGCGGCTTCCCGGCGGTGTGGAACATCGTCGTGTTCTACATCGTCGCCTTCGCGCCGCCGGCCTGGCTGGTGCTGGCGGTCATCCTGATCGCCACCGTGCTGATGTTCCTGCCGGTCGTGTTCGTGCACCCGGTGCGCGTGCGGCGCTGGCGCGGGCTGACGCTGACGATGCTGACGGTATGGGGCATCGCCGCTGCGGCGACGCTGTGGCAGGGGATGGCGCCGGATATCTGGAGCAAGGCCGGGCTCGGGCTGGCGGCCTGCTATTTCGTCGGGCTCGGTCTGGCGCGGGCCAGGATGTCGCGCTGAACTGGCGTCCGGCCGAAACCCGATTTGCGTTGGCCTTGAAAGGCCATTCCGTTAGGGTAGCCTTCGTCCCCTCGTCCGGAAGGAGTGAGCCGGATGACGCGCTCTGCCTTCAGCGATTTCGAACACAAGGCTTGGGAAGCGGTGGTCGAGGATTACGACGCCGCCTTCAGCCGCCTGACCCAGCAAGTCATCCCGGCGATGCTCGATGCGCTGGAGCTTGCCCCCGGCCAGCGCCTGCTCGATGTCGCCTGCGGCACCGGCTACCTCGCCGCCGCGGCTGCGGCGCGCGAAGCGATCGCGGAAGGCGTCGACTTCTCGGTTCCGATGGTCATGAGGGCTCGCTCGCTCCATCCCGGCATCGATTTCCAGGAAGGGGACGCGTTGACCCTCGAAGAGTATGCCGATGGCAGCTTCGATGCCGTCGGCATGAATTTCGGCATCCTGCATTTCGACGAACCCGAGCGCGCCTTGCGGGCCATGCACCGGGTGCTGCGCTCCGGCGGCCGGCTGGCCTTCACCGCCTGGGGGCTGCCGGAGATGGTGGCCGGCTTCGCGATCCCGATGGCGGCGATCCAGCGATCTGGCAATCCGAATGTCGGGCTTCCACCCGGGCCGCCCTTCTTCCATTTCAGCGATGCGGCGAATTGCGAGGATGCTCTGAAGCGCTGCGGCTTTCGGGATATGCGATCGGCGATCGTGCCGCAGCACTGGGCTTTCCCGTCTCCCGGCGACTATTTCGAGGCCCTGCTGCATGGGACAGCGCGCACGGGCGGTGCCCTCAAGCGGCAGAGCCCGGCGGAGTTGGCGGCCGTCCGCGCAGATATCGAGAGATCGGTCGCCCCGTTCATGTCGGGGGGCGAGCTTCACCTGCCGATGCCGGCGCATCTGGTCTGTGCGACGAAGGCCTAGGCGGCTCAGAAATTTCAGAAGGGCAGGGACGACCCTGCTCGCCTCATTCGGAATCCGGCGCGGGCTCTTCGCTCTCCACCACCTCGCCGAGCGGCGCCGGCTGGAAGGAGGCGGCTGCGACCGTCCGGCTCGCGCCGGGCATCGCCGCAACGGGCGTATGTTCCGGGCCGGGGCTCGGTTGCGGCGGCACCTTGCGCTCGCGGATCCAGGTGCGGGTGCCGATGTCGAAGCGGCCCTCGCGCCAGCCGGCGAACTCGCCCTCATTGCCGTAGAAGGCGTTGCGGTCGACATCGCCCTTGATGCCGGGGACGCGGCCGGTGGTGGTGAACTGCCAGAAGGCCCAGGGCCGGTTCTCGTAGCGCGCCTCGGGTTTGGCCGCGGTCGAGCGGATCCAGTAGGGATAATCGTTGAACTCGCCTTCCAGAATGTCCTTATGGAAGGTGATGTCGGTGTAGATCACCGGCTTCTTACCGGTGAGCTGCTCGAGTTCGGTCAGCATCAGCCGGATTTTCTCCAGCGCCAACGAGCGCTCGACCTTCTTCGGACAGGTCTTGGAGTGGCCGTTCCATTCGAGGTCGAGCACCGGCGGCAGCGCGTCGGGATCATTCGGGATCTGCTGCTTGAACCAGACCGCCTGCTCATGGGCCGGGCGGCACCAGTAGACGAAGTGATAGGCGCCGCGCGGCACGCCGGCCCGGCGCGCGGCTTCCCAGTTCCGCTGGAAGGCCGGGTCGACATGGTCGCCGCCCTCGGTCGCCTTGATGTAGACGAAGCGGGTGCCGGCCGCCTTGACCGAGGCCCAATCGATCTCGCCCTGCCAGCGCGAAATGTCGATGCCCTGGATCGGATAGCGCCTCGCAGCCTCGACGCCGGGATGCGGGCGCGCATCGCCCTTGGCCGGATAGTTGTCCAAACCGACGCAGCCGCCCAAAGCCGTCAGGGCGGCGAGCAGCGCGAAGGGGGCCAGGGAAAAGGATTTCATGCGGCGGGCGATCATTTCTCGGACAATTGCGGAGAAAACTTGACGCCCGGTTTACGTTACCGGTTTTTTCGAGGCTGTCAGTCCGATCAGGACAGGCGCAGCAGCATCGTCGCGATGCCGAGGAAGGAGAAGAAGCCGACCACGTCGGTGATGGTGGTGACGAAGGTGCCGGACGAGATCGCGGGATCGATGCCGGCCTTGTCGAGGACCAGCGGCACGGCCACACCGGCAAGGGCGGCGATGATCAAGGTCGCGACCATCGCAAGGCCGATGACGACGCCGAGTGTGGGATTGCCGAACCAGAAGCCGGCGACCAGCGCGGTGATCAGCGCGAAGGCGACGCCGTTAAGTACGCCGACGATCATCTCACGCCGGAAGAAGCGGGCCATGTTCCAGCCGCCGAGCTCGCCGGTGCCGAGGGCCCGGACCGCGACCGTCATCGTCTGGGTCGCGGCATTGCCGCCCTGGCTGGCGACGATCGGTGCGAGCACGGCGAGCGCGACGAGCTTGCCGAGCTGCTCCTCGAACAGCGCCATGACGGAGGCGCTGAGAAAGGCTGCGATCAGGCTGATGAAGCGCCAGCGAAAGCGGCCGAGCGCGACCTGGCGCACCGAATCGGAAATCTCTTCTTCCGCGTCGACGCCGGCGAGCTGCTTGACGTCGTCGTCGCCGGCTTCCTCGATCACGTCGACGATGTCGTCGATGGTCATGACGCCAACGAGCCGGCCGGCCGCGTCGATCACGGGGGCCGCGACGAGGTTGTAGCGCTGGAACATCCGCGCCACGTCCTCGACGTCGTCGGTCGCCTGCACGACGCGGCGGTCGTCCTCGATGAGATCGACGACACTGACCGGGCGCTTTGTCCGCAGCAATTGGTCGAGCCTGACCGTGCCGACGAAATGGTGGCTGGGATCGGCGACGAAGATCTCGAAGAAGCGCTCGGGCAGGTCTTCGGTCTCGCGCAGGAAGTCGATGGTGTGGCCGACCGTCCAGAATGGCGGCACCGCGATCACCTCGGGCTGCATGCGCCGGCCGGCCGAGCCTTCGGGGTAATCGAGGCCCTGCTGCAGCACCGTGCGCTCGGCCGGCGTCAGCTTGTCGAGGATCTCGCGCTTGTCGGCCTCGTCGAGGTCTTCGAGAATGTAGACCGCATCGTCGGTGTCGAGATCGCGCACACCCTCGGCGACGGTCTCCGGCGAGAGCTCCTCGAGAATCTCCTCGCGAACGGCGTCGTCGACCTCGGTCAGGGCGGCGAAGTCGAAATCGCCGCCGAGCAGCGAGATCAGCTTGGGCCGCTCCTCCTGGTCGAGCGCCTCGATCAGGTCGCCGAGATCGGCCTCATGGAGTTCCGCGACGAGCCCGCGCAAGGCGGTGACGTCGGAGAGCAGCACGGCCTGCGAGACCTGCTCGACGAAGCCGGCGTCGATTGCGCCATCTTCGTCGCGGACCTTGCGCTCCAGCGTCTCGTCCGGAGCGGGCTCGGCTTCCACCATGGGTCGCTCCGCGATTCGAGGGCTGGAGAATTCGGGGGCAGGGGATTCGCGCCTGAACGCGTCAGCGCCCTTGTGTCAGCGCCTCCGCCTGATGGCAACGCGCCGCAGCGGGATTCGATGCATCCGCAACGAAAAACGGCGACCCTTGCGGATCGCCGTTTCGCGGACCTTCGTCCTAAACTGGTGCGGTCAAGAGGACTCGAACCTCCACGGGTCTCCCCGCTACCACCTCAAGGTAGTGCGTCTACCAATTCCGCCATGACCGCAGCGGCTCCTGGAGGGCGCCGCGCTGTGGCGGTGAACTCCGGAGCGGCGCGGGTCTAGCAAAAGCCGTGAGCCGGGACAAGCCCTGTTCGGACAGTCTTGTTGACGAAGTTCGTCCGGCCGGAGATCGTCAAGGCACAACGCTGCCGCCCGCGCGCTCCATGGCGCAGCCGGCTCAGCGATAATCGCCGCCAGTCTGTGCTCCCGCGCCGGCCATGAGCGGATACGGGAGGACGTCGATGCGCGCATGTTCCATTGCCTTGGCCCTGAACGCCTGCCTCATGGCGAGCGCAGCGCAGGCCGCCTGTCCCGACGCAGCCGCGATCAGCGGCTTTGTCACCGATTGGGAGGCGAAGCGACCGGCCAAGGCCTTGCCCGTGGCGAATCTCGACGATGCGGCCTGCGCGCGCGGCAAGCTCGTCGCCGAGCTTCAGGGCAAGCTCGGCAAGGTCGTCGGCTACAAGGCCGGACTCACCGCCAAGGCGGTGCAGGAGCGCTTCAAGGCCGATGGACCGGTCAGCGGCGTGCTGTTCGACAAGATGATTCTGAACGACGGGGCGAGGTTGCCCGCGGCCTATGGCGCTCGCCCGGTCTGGGAGGCTGACATGTTGCTCGTCGTCAAGGACGAGGGAATCAACACCGCCAAGACGCCTGAGGAAGCGCTGCGTCATATCTCCGGGATGCGCCCCTTCATCGAATTGCCGGACCTGGCGCTGGCGCCGAGCGAGACGCTCGACGGCACGCAGCTGCTGGCGATCAATGTCGCTGCTCGCTTCGGCGTCGCCGGCGCCGAGGTGCCGCTCAAGGCCGATGCCGCGACGGTGGCACTGCTCGCCGAGAACAAGATCGTCGCGACCGATGGCAGCGGGGCGGTGCTGGCCGAGGGGACCGGCGCCGCGACGCTCGGCAACCCGCTGAATTCGGTGGTCTGGCTGGTGCAGGACCTGGCCAAGAGCGGCCGCAAGCTCGCCGCCGGCGACCTGATCAGCGTCGGCTCGTTCTCGCCGCTGACGCCGCCGAAGCCGGGCCAGCAGATCACCGTCCGCTATGAGGGATTCGCGGGGACGCCGAAGGTCAGCGTCCAGTTCGAGTGAGTATCGCTCAGGCCGCGTCGGCGACGGTTTCGAGCGTGTAGACGGTCGGGCGCATCAGCATCTCGGTGATCTCGACAGAGATGCGGGTGCCGGCGACGACGACATGGCCCTTGGCGAAGGGATGGTTGTTGGCGAGAATCTGGACTTCGTCGTTCTCGGTCGCGTTGAGCTCGATGATCGCGCCGCGGCCCATGCGCAGCAGCTTGTAGATTGGCATCTGCGCCGAGCCGAGCACCACCGTGAGCTCTACCGCGACATTGTCGAGATCGGCCTTCAAAACCTGCCTCCGCAGACTTACCTGAAAACAATTCCACGAACTTGCCAGCGACGCGGAAACCGGCGCATGAGCAGCGGTGAAGCGATCGGGCACCGCACCGGTTTCCAAGAGTTGAACAAACTAGGTTAAGCCATAGTGAAGACGCGCGGGGCGCTGTCGGTCTCGTTCCTGCCGGAGGCGGGTTCGGAGCCGGTCGAATGGGTGATCGCCGACGAGCCGGTCGGCTATGAAGCGGCCGTTGCCGAGATGGAGGCCCGCGCCGCCCTGATCGCCGACGGCAAGGCGCGCGAGCGTGTCTGGCTGGTCGAGCACCCCGCGCTCTACACAGCCGGCACCTCGGCCAGGGATCAGGACCTGCTGACGCCAGAGCGTTTTCCCGTGCACCGCACCGGGCGCGGCGGGCAGTTCACCTATCACGGCCCCGGCCAGCGCGTGGCTTACGTGATGCTCGACCTGAAGCGGCGCGAGCCCGATCTGCGCCGCTTCGTCTCGGCGCTGGAAGCCTGGCTGATCGGCACGCTCGCCGCCTTCAACATCCGCGGCGAGCGGCGCGAGGAGCGCGTCGGCGTCTGGGTGCGCCGGCCTGAGAAGGGGGAGGGCGCCGAGGACAAGATCGCTGCGCTCGGCATCCGTGTCCGGCGCTGGGTTTCGTTCCATGGCATCTCGCTCAATGTCGAACCGGAGCTGGCGCATTTCGATGGCATCGTGCCCTGCGGCGTCTCCGACCAGGGCGTGACCTCGCTGGTCGATCTTGGCCTGCCGCTGACGATGCCCGAGGTCGACAGTGCGCTGCGGGCCGAGTTCGAGCGGATTTTCGGGCCTACAGTCGCCGTTCCCTGACGTTTACCTCGCGTTGACCATCCGCCGGGATGCTTGCCCCCGTGACGAAACGACGGGGACGATGACGATGAGGATCATCTTCGCGGGCTGCCTGGCGGCCCTGCTTGCAGCCTGCACCACCACCGAGGAACGCATCGCGGGCGCTGCCGCCGGCGCGGGAACCGGTGCGATCATCGGCGGGCCGATCGGCGCCGTCGCGGGCGGCGCAGTCGGCGCCTTCGCAGCTCCGACCGTGACCGGTTCGGTCAAGCGGATGCGCGAGTAGAGTCGAGGCGGCCGGCGGGTCGGCTGTCGATCACGCCGGCTTTCGAAAGGCCATCCGGGAGCGTTCGATCTCGGCCCGGATGACGCAGCCTTCGATATGGTCGTTGATCAGTCCCATCGCCTGCATGAAGGCATAGACGGTGGTGGGGCCGACGAAGCGCCAGCCGCGCTTTTTCAGTTCCTTCGACAGGGCGATCGAGGCGGCCGAGGTCGAGGCGGTCTGCGGTGCTGCGACCGCGTCGGCGGTCGGTTCATAACGCCAGATGAATGCCGCCAGAGACCCGCACTCGGCGACGATCGCCTGGGCCTGCCGAGCATTGTTGATCACGGCTTCGATTTTGCCGCGATGGCGTACGATCCCTTCATCGGTGAGGAGGCGGGCGACGTCCTGCCCGGTAAAGCCCGCGATGCGGTTGAAATCGAAGCCGGCAAAAGCCCGGCGAAAGTTCTCGCGCTTGGCGAGAATGGTCCGCCAGCTCAGCCCGGACTGAAAGGCTTCCAGCGACAGCTTCTCGAAGAGGCGACGGTCGTCACCGACCGGATGTCCCCATTCCCTGTCGTGATAGGCGAGGAATTCGGGCGCCGCCGCGCACCAGCGGCAACGCGGCCTGCCGTCCGGGCCTGGAATCGTCGTGCTCATCGTTGAACTCCTGCGGGGTCAGCCGAGCAGGAAGGCCAGGCGCTCGTCGGCCTTGCCGGGCGTGATCGAGAAGATTTCGGCCGTAACGACCTGTTCGCTGACGAAAGGGTCGTCATTCACGCGGGCCTGAAGCTCGGACAGCGTCGTGGCATGCGCCATGATCGCGCCGCCGAGCTTCGGCTGCAGGCTGCCGGCCAGCAGGAAGACGCCGTCGGCGAAGCCGCGCTTCAACCAGGCATTGTGGCCGTCCATCAGTTCGGCCGCCCGGCCGACATTCTGCGAAAACCTGAGCAGGACAATGAACATCACGGTCGTCTCTCCTGGAATGGGTGGCGGGGACCGATCGGGTCAGGTCGGCGACGGAGCGAGGCGCTGCGCAGCCAGCCAGGCATGCATCTGCGTGACTTCCCGGCGGATGAAGGCTTCGTCGCGAAAGGCGCTGGCGAGCGTGGCGACGCCTTGGCTGCGGGCCAGCAGTTCCATGGCGAGCGCGTCCGCTGCTTCCGGAGCGTGACCGAGGCGGGTGAATTCACGGCGGAGCCAGTCCCGGAACAGCGTGAAGATGTCGCCGGCCCGGGGCAAGGCGAGATGGTCGAGCTTCGCCAGCTCGTTGCAGAGCGTGCCGACCGGACAGCCATAGGCCATGATCTTCGCCCGGTTGGCGATCAGCATGTCGATGAAGCTGCGGATGCGGGCGGCGGGATCGTCATTGCCTTCTGCCCAGGCGGCGAGCATGGCGGCGGTGTTGGCCAGGCGCAATTCGATGACCGCGTCGAGAATCTCGTCCTTGCTCTTGAAATGATAATAGAAATTGCCGCGCGAAATGCCGACGGGGCCGGCGATGTCGGCGAAGGAAGTGTGGTCGAAGCCGTTCTCGTAGAAGAGCCGGTCAGACGTCTCGACGATGAGGTCACGGGTCGTCTTCTCGGTCAGCACACCTACACCCCTATGCCGGTACGCCGCTCTGGTGAGATTCTAGGGCGATTGTCCTAATCAGGATTAGGACAAGTGTCCGACACGGTCAAGCTCAGTCGCGGCGTGCGGTTCGGCTTTGCGCACGGCGCATCTGCGCGCCGTCGCCTGTTTGCCTTTTGGGCGCGGCGGGCCATAACCGAGCGAGGACGGGAGCCGGAACGGGCTCTATCGCAAGGGAGCGCGCCGTGGCGGTCATCGAGAGCAAGGTCGATCTCAACTCGGCCGAGGCGCGCACCAATGTCGCGGCCTGGAGCACGCTGCGCGATCAGCTGCTGGAACGGCGCGCCACCGCTGCGCTCGGCGGCAATGCCCGCTCGCGCGAACGCCATACCTCGCGCGGAAAATTACTGCCCAGGGAACGCGTGCTGCGCCTGCTCGATCCCGGCTCGGCCTTCCTCGAGATCGGCTCGCTCGCCGCCTATGACATGTACGACAAGGACGTGCATGGCGCCGGCATGATCGCCGGCATCGGCCGGGTCGCCGGGCGCGAGGTGATGGTCGTCTGCAACGACGCCACCATCAAGGGCGGCACCTATTACCCGATGACGGTGAAGAAGCATCTGCGCGCCCAGGAGATCGCGCGCGAGAACAAGCTGCCCTGCATCTATCTGGTCGATTCGGGCGGTGCGAACCTGCCGCACCAGACGGAGGTTTTTCCCGATCGCGAGCATTTCGGCCGGATCTTCTACAATCAGGCGACGCTGTCCGGCCTCGGCATTCCGCAGGTCGCGGTGGTGATGGGCTCCTGCACCGCGGGCGGCGCCTATGTCCCGGCGATGTCGGACGAGACTGTCATCGTCAGGAATCAGGGCACTATTTTTCTGGGCGGCCCGCCGCTGGTGAAGGCTGCGACCGGCGAAGTCGTCTCGGCCGAGGATCTCGGCGGTGCCGACGTGCATGCCCGGCTTTCGGGCGTCGCCGACCATTATGCCGGCGACGACACCCATGCGCTCGCGATCGCGCGTCGCATCGCCAGCAACTTCAACAGCGTCAAGCGGCCCGATATCGATCTCGCCGAGACGGTCGAGCCGCTCTACGGCGCCGACGAGCTCGAGGCCGTCGTGCCGACCGATCTCAAGAAGCAATATGACGCCCGCGAGATCATCGCCCGGCTGGTCGACGGCTCGCAGCTCGACGAGTTCAAGCCGCTCTACGGCTCGACCCTGGTGACGGGCTTCGCCCGCATCCACGGCATCCCGGTCGGCATCATCGCCAACAATGGCATCCTGTTCTCGGAGAGTGCGCTCAAGGGCGCGCATTTCATCGAGCTCTGCTGCCAGCGTCGCATCCCGCTGCTGTTCCTGCAGAACATCACCGGCTTCATGGTCGGGCGCGAGGCCGAGACGCGCGGCATCGCCAAGGACGGCGCCAAGCTGGTGACGGCGGTCGCCTCGGCCCGGGTGCCGAAGATCACCGTGCTGGTCGGCGGTTCGTTCGGCGCCGGCAATTACGGCATGTGTGGGCGCGCCTACTCGCCGCGCTTCCTGTTCGCCTGGCCGAATTCGAAGGTCTCGGTGATGGGCGCCGAGCAGGCGGCGAGCGTGCTTGCGACCGTGCGCGGCGACAATCTCGAAGCTGAGGGCAAGCCGTGGACGGCTGAGGACGCCGAAGCCTTCAAGGCGCCGATCCGCGACAAGATCGAATCCGAAGGCTCGCCCTATTACGCCACCGCCCGGCTCTGGGACGACGGCATCATCCTGCCTTCCGAAACCCGCCGGGTGCTGGCATTGGCCTTCTCCGCCTGTCTCAACGCCGAGGTGCCGGAGACGCGCTTCGGCGTGTTCCGGATGTGATCCCGAGGCGTCATGCTCGGGCTTGACCCGAGCATCTCAGGCCGGACGAGACTCCAATAGCGCCTTCTCGTCCAGAGATTCTCGGGTCTGCGCTTCGCTTCGCCCGAGAATGACGGCAGGAGCGCCGCTTACCCGAACGACGCCTCCAGCATCGCGAGATAATCCGCCGCGGTGGCCTGCTGCGGATTGGTCGCGCTCGAATGGTCCTGCGTCGCAGCCTCGGCGATGGTCGGCAGCACCTCGCGCGGCACGCCCATCTGCGACAGCGAACCCGGCAGGCCGAGGCGCTGCGTCAGCCCGGCGACCCAGGCAGCGAGGTCGGCGTCGGCGGCCAGGCCGAGGACGCGGCGAATCTCCGCATATTTTGCGCCGGAGGCCTGCTCGTTGAAGCGCAGCACGGCCGGCAGCAGCACGGCGTTGAGCGTGCCGTGATGCAGCGAGACCTGCTTCAGGCCGCCGAGCGGGTGCGAGAGGGCATGGACGGCGCCGAGCCCCTTCTGGAAGGTGAGGCCGCCCTGCAGGGCCGCCATCAGCATCTCCTTGCGCGCTTCGCGGTCTGAGCCGTCCTTCGTCGCGCGCTCGATATGGAGGGCGGCGCGCTTCAAGCCGTCGAGGGCGATCGCCTCGGCGGGCGGATTCTCGCGCGGGCTCAAATAGGTCTCGATGCAATGGGTGAGCGCATCCATGCCGGTCGCGGCGGTCAGCATGGCCGGCAGGCCAAGCGTCAGTTCGGGGTCGCAGATGGCGAGCTTCGGAATCAGGTGCGGCGAGATGAAGCCGAGCTTGCGGCCGTCCTTCAGCGTGATCAGCGCGGCGCGGCCGACCTCGCTGCCGGTGCCGGCGGTCGTCGGCACCGCGATCACCGGCGCGACCCTGGCCGTCACCTTCGGGATGCCGCCGAGGATCGCGGCGTAGTTCTCGAGCGGGCCGTCATGGCCGGCGAGCAAGGCGACACCCTTGGCGAGGTCGATCGGCGAGCCGCCGCCCATGGCGACGAGGCCGTCGCAGTCATGCTCGCGATAGAGCGCGAGCGCGGCTTCGACCGCTTCCTCGGTCGGGTTGGTCGGGGTGTCGACGAAGAGCGGGGCATTGCCGAGCAACGGCGAGGCGGCGCGCAGGCGCTGGATCAGGTCGGTCGCCGCCAGGCCGCGATCGGCGACGATCAGCGGGCGCGCGATCTTCAGCTCGGTCAGGCCGGGCGCGATGGCCTTGAGCTCGCCGAAGCCGAACTGGACGGTGGTCAGATAGGTGATCGTCGCCATGAAGTCCTCCCGCCCGCTCAGTTTTCGGGCGGGCCTGCAATTTGTCGCCTGCCCGGCGCCATGGCGCCAGCCCCGGAGCCCCGACGCGGACGCAAGGCACCCCGGCGGCCAGCGGGATCAGGATGAAGCTTCGCCGGCGCCTTGCCGCTCGCGCCACCAGCGCAGGGCCAGCGGCCAGAGATGCCAGGCGACGCTGCCGAGCAGGGCGAAGCCGAACAAGAACGAGCGCCGCGCGCTGCTGGTCAGCGTCTCGGCGGTGTCGTCATAGGCGAGGAAGGTCTTGCCGCGAGACGTCGCCTCGTAGACGAGCTTATAGCCGGGATCGACGAGAAAGCGGACCTGCTGGCCAGGGTCGAGCCGGTCGATGCCGTCGACCCAGAGCCCGCGAGCCGGCCGGTAGAGCTGCTGGTAGTTGATCCGCGGGTCGTCGCTGATCACGACGAGCCATAGATCCTGCGTCCGGTAGGTCGCTGAGCCGCTGCGCCCCGTGCTGACGCGCATCAACGGCGTGCTGTAGCTCATCGGGCCGACATGGTCGGCGACCAGGAGGTCGCCGCGCGCCAGAGGCAGGGTGCGCCAGCCGGCGATGAGCAGCCAGAGGCCCAGAACGAGGGAGATCGCGGCGCCGAGCCAACTCCAGAAATCCGGTGGTTTCGCAGCCTCGGCCATCGCGTCTCCGGATCAGTTCTGCTCGATCGTAACACGCTCCTTGACGGTTTCAGAGGCGGAGCTGCTCGCGCGCCGCTCAAGCACCAGCAGAGCGAGGCCGGCAACGATGATCAAGGCGGAGCCGATCAACATGGCCGAGGTCGGCCAGTCGCCGAAGACGAGCCAGCCGAAGACCAGCGCCCAGACGATCAGCGTGTACTGATAGGGCACGACGACCGAGGCCTCGGCCAGCTTGAGCGAGCGCGTCACGCAGATATGCGCGACCATGGCGACGATGCCGAGCAGGCCGAGCAGGCCGAGATCGGCAAGGCTCGGCGTCACCCAGCCGAAAGGCAGCAGCAGGAGGCCCATCACCAGCGCGCCGAGCGTCTGCCAGAACACCAGGGTGACGTCGGGCGTGCCGCGCAATTGCCGGCCGGTGATCATCATCGCGGCGAAGGAGAAACTGCCAACGAGCGCGATGACGGCCGGCAGGGACAGGCTCTGCGCCGACGGGTTGAGCGTGATCACGACGCCGACGAAGCCAGCGGCGACCGCCAGCCAGCGGCCGCTATCGACGCGCTCGCCGAGTAGCAGCGCCGCCAGCACCACCGCCCAGATCGGCGCGGCCAGCCAGAAGGTCATCGTGTCGGCGAGCGGCAGATAGGAGACCGCCCAGTAGAACAGCGCGACCTCGCAGGAGCCGAGCGTGACGCGTAGCAGCTGCAGACCTGGTCGCTCCGGCCGCAGCGTGCGGCGGAGGCCCTGCTTCAGCACGAAGGGGATGATCGCCACCAGGGCGACGGATGAGCGCAGCAGCAGGACCTGGCCGACCGTATAGGTCGCGACCAGCCATTTCCCCATCACGTCGTTGACCGAGAACAGGAGAATGCCGAGCAGCATCATCAGGATGCCGGCGAGGGTGGCGTTTCGGGTGGGCATGGTCTCGTGGGAGGCGGCGGACGGGGCGCTCTTCATGACCTGTTGGCACAGGGGCGGCAAGCCGGCTCCACGCAATGGGCGGGCGCGGCGCGGGCAGGGCATGTTGCCTGCTCATATTATTTTCGTATTGACTTAATTAAGTGAACAACTAAATGAAGGGCATGGATCGTTTTACCGCCCTTGCCGACCCAACCCGCCGCCGCATCGTCGAGATGCTCGGCCGGCGCGCCATGGCGGCAGGTGAGATCACCGCGCAGTTCGGCATGAGCGCGCCGGCGATCTCGCAGCATCTCAAGGTGCTGAAGGAGGCCGGGCTGGTGAGCGTCGAAGTCAGCGGCCAGCGCCGGATCTACCGGCTCGATCCCGAAGGCCTTGATGCCTTCGAGGCCTGGGTCAAGCAGGTCCGCAGCTTCTGGAATGGCGGGCTCGACCGCCTGGAACGAGAACTCTCAAAACCCGACGACGACTGAGGAGAGATGTGATGAACGAGTATGGAGTTGTACTGGAGAGCGGCGCGGTCCGCTTCGAGCGGCTTCTGCCCGGCCCGCTAGAGCGGGTCTGGTCCTATCTCATCGATTCCGAGAAGCGCAGCGCCTGGCTGGCCGGCGGCGAGATCGAGCCGCGCGTCGGCGGCAAGGCAGACCTCCTGTTCAAGCATTCGCAGATCACCAGCGAGCCGCCGCCGGAGCGCTATCGCGAGATGAACGACAATGGCTGGCCGTCCAAGGGCATCGTGACGCGCTACGAGCCGATGACGGCGCTGGCGATGACCTGGCCGGGTGAGGGCGGCGCCAGCTCGGAGGCGGTCTTCGAGCTCAGCCCCGAGGGCGACAAGGTCAGGCTGGTGCTGACGCATCGCAAGCTCGCGAGCAAGGCCGAGATGATCGACGTCTCCGGCGGCTGGCACGCCCATCTCGGCATCCTGGAGGACAGGCTCGCCGGCAATCTGCCACGCGGCTTCTGGTCGCGGATCGAAGGGCTCGAGGCTGACTACGCCGAGCGCTACGCCGACCAGCCTGGTTGAAAGGGCGCTTTTCAGCCGCGGTTCTAACCGAGGGGGAGAGCTGCTCTCCCCCTCGTGACTTGGTGGGTTGGCGTCGGATCGACTAAACTTGCTCCGTTGCAACGGAGTATGTCCGTCATGTTGATCAAGCGTCGCGCCGGCTGGGAGGTGCCCGAAAGCCAGGCGACCCCGGAAGCCATTTTCCTCGATCGCCGGCAATGGCTCGCCGGCAGCGCCGGCGTGATCGTCGGTGCCGCCTTGCCGCAGATCGCCAACGCCCAGGGGGCCGATCCGACGCTCGACCTCTATCCGGCCAAGCGCAACGCGGCCTATGCGCTCGACCGGCCGGTGACCGATGAGGAATTGGCGGCGAACTACAACAACTTCTACGAGTTCGGGACGTCGAAGGAGGTGGCTGCTGCGTCGAAGCGGCTGGTCACGCGGCCCTGGACGATCACGATCGACGGGCTGGTCGAGAAGCCGTTCGAGATCGGCTTTGACGACCTGATCCGGAAGGTCACCCTGCAGGAGCGGCTTTATCGCTTCCGCTGCGTCGAGGCCTGGTCGATGGCGGTGCCGTGGACGGGCTTCCCGCTGAAAGAGCTCGTCGCGCTGGCCAAGCCGCTGTCGGGCGCGAAATACGTTCAGATGCAGACCTTCATGAACCCGAAGATGGCACCGGGGCAGTCGCAGCGCTGGTACCCCTGGCCCTATACCGAGGGGCTGACCATGGCCGAGGCGACGCACGACATGACGCTGATGGTCACCGGCATCTACGGCAAGCCGATCCCGACCCAGCACGGTGCGCCGCTGCGCCTGATCACGCCGTGGAAATACGGCTTCAAGTCGGTCAAATCGATCAGCAAGATCAGCTTCGTCGCCGAGCGGCCGAAGACCTTCTGGGAGGGCTTGCAGGCCTCCGAATACGGCTTCTGGGCCAATGTGAACCCGGAGGTCTCGCATCCGCGCTGGAGTCAGGCGAGCGAGCAGGTGCTGGGCACGCGCGACCGCAAGCCGACGCTGCTGTTCAACGGCTATGCCGAGCAGGTGGCCGATCTCTACAAGGGCCTGGAAAAGGAGCGGCTTTGGGCCTGAGCTGGGGCTCTTGCTTCCACCAGTGTCGTCTCTGGGGCCATGCACCGTCCGGACGACCGCTGACATCGGGTGGCAGGAATCGGGTGCCCTACGGCGCGCCGCTGCGCTAGCGTGGCAGGCATGACAAGCTTCTGCCTCTTCAACACTGCGATCGGCACCTGCGCCCTGGTCTGGCGGGGCGAGCGCATCCTCGCAGCGCAATTGCCGGAGCGGGACGAGGATGCCGCCCGGCGTCGGCTGGGACGGCGCTTTCCGGACAGCGTCGAGGCCGAGACGCCTGCGTTCGTACGGCAGGCGATCGACGATGTCGTCGCGCTGCTCGCCGGAGAGCAGCGCGACCTCGCGCATCTGCCGATCGATCTCTCGGCCACGCCGGAGTTCAACCGTCGCGTCTATGCAGTGGCGCTTTCGATCCCACCCGGCGAGACCTTGACCTATGGCGAGGTTGCGGCGCGGATCGGCGAGCCCGGCGCGGCGCGAGCCGTCGGCGTCGCGCTCGGCCAGAACCCGATCCCGATCATCGTGCCCTGCCATCGCGTGCTCGCCGCCGGCGGCAAGACCGGCGGCTTCTCGGCCGATGGCGGCGTCGAGACCAAGCTGAAGATCCTGACGATCGAGAAAGCGCGCACCAGCGCCGAGCCGTCTCTGTTCGGCGACCTGCCGCTCCAGGCGAGGCTGCGGTAGGGGACGGAGCCTGTGAAAAGGGGCCCGCTGCCTGGCAGCGGGTCCCATCTGGTAGAACTCAGTTCTTCGCCAGGCCGAGATCCTTGAGCACGCCACTGCCGCGCTCGCTGAAGGTCTTCACATAGTCCTGCAGTTGCGCCGGCGTGTCCCAGACCGGTGTGATGCCGCGATCGGCCATGCCCTTGCGGACATCCTCGCGCTTCATCGTGCGCTCGGCCGCCTCATAGAGGATCTTGCGGCGGTCGGCCGGCACGCCCTTCGGGGCGGCGATGGCGAACCAGTTCTGATAGGTCCAGTCGAGGCCGGCTTCCTTGGCGCTGGGCACGTCGGGGAAGTTCGGATGGCGCTCCTCCGTCATCATCAGGATAGTGCGCACGCGGCCGCCGTCGAGCATCGCCTTGGCTTCGATCGGCGAGCCGGTGAAGGCGGTGATGCCGCCGGCCGCGAGATCCTGCAGGGCCGGTGCGCCGCCATTGCTCGGTACCCAGCGGATCTGGTCGGCCGGCAGGCCGGCCGCCTTCATCAGCCCGCCCGAAGCGACGTGCCAGGAGCCGCCCGTGCCGGTGCCGGAGGAGGTGAAGGTGCCCTTCGGGTTCTCCTTCACCGCCTTGAGGAAGTCGGCGACGGTCTTGTAGGGCGCGTCGGCCTTGACCGTGACGCCGGCGGGAATGAGCGAGACGCGCGAGAACATGTCGACGCTGTCGACCGTCAGATCACCGAGGCCGAGCGTCTTGAAAAAGGAGAGCTCGGGGCTGACGCCGCCGATGGTGTAGCCGTCGGCCGCGCCGGTCGCGATCGCGGTGTGGCCGGTGACGCCGCCGCCGCCGGTGCGGTTGATGACGTTGACCGGCTGCTTCAGCTCGGCCTCCAGCCCGTTGGCGAAGATGCGCATCACGGCATCCATGCCGCCACCGGCCGCCCAGGGCACGATCAATTGCACTGGCCGGTCCGGAAAGGCGAAGGCAGGCGCCGCGCCGATGGCGAGCGCGCCCAGAGCCAAAGCGAGCGTGCGGAAAGCCTTCATTCCATTCCTCCCATGCTTGTCATTGCTTCTTGCATGCAAGGAGTAGAGCGCTCTTGTGTCAGCGACAAGAGTGTATGCGGAATTTTGTATGCAGGATATCGAGTGCGCCATTGCGGGCAGCTGCGGGGCGGCCTCGTTCTTCAAGGCGCGCGGCGCAGGGAAACCAGAAGGCCCGATGTGACCAGCATCACGCCGAGGGCGGCGGATAGGCTTGGCGCCTCATCTAGGAAGACGTAGCCCGCAATCGCGGTCAGGCCTGGGACGGCGGCCGTGAAGAGCGCAACCCTGGCGGCGCCCAGCAGGGAAACAGCCCGCGTGTAGACGAAGATCGAGACTGCACCGATCAGGACACCCTGAAACAGGCCTTGCACCAGGAGATCCTGCAGCGAGGCACGAAACAGCATCTTGCCCGGGAGGGCGGCGTAGACCGGCAGGAAGGCAAGCGCCGACACGACCGCGACGATCGCCGCGGCACGCGTCGCCGGGAGATCGAGTTCCTTTACGTAGAGCCCGTAGCCCGACCAGCACAGCGAGGCCGCCAGCAGGCATGCATCTCCCAGAAGCAGCCGCCAGGACGCATGCCCGAAGCCATCCCAGGCCATCGCGACGATGCCGAGGCCGATGACCACCAGCCCGGTGGTCTGTCGGCCTTGCGGCAGCCTGTTCGTGACGGCCCATAGCAGCATGGCGGTGGTCAGCGACAATGTGCCGTGCAACAGGACGGCACCGTGCGCTGCAGGCGCGAGCGCAAAGCCCGCATAGGCGAACAAGGCGAAGCCGAGCCCGCCCAAGGTCGACAACGCCAGGGCTTGCGCCGGCCGCGAGCCGCTGAACCCGTGCTTCAGCACGATCGGCAGCAATAGCAGCCCGCCGATGCCGAAGCGCAGCGCCGCTATGTCCGGAAGGGTCAGGGCGGTCGAAAGGCCGGCTCTCGACACGAGAACGAAGCCTGAGAACAAGAGCACGACACTGCATGCGTAAGTAATGGCTTGCACGTGGCCGGCTCCTAAGCGGGCTCGGTGCCCGGATCGGGCCAACATGCAGCACTGAAAGCGACGGGGACATTCACTAGCGGGTATACCTGCACTGGCGGCTATCCTTGGCTCTCAGTGGCCTCGGGAGCCGACCATGCGATCCCAGCAGGCTCCGGGCAGAAGGCCTGCGCAATGCCGGCCCCTCGACAGGACACTTGCCTTTCGAGATGCGCGGCGACCTCATCTACCTCGGCTGTGCGATTGCAAGGTGAGCGAAGACGATGGTTTCGGTGAGACGGCTCGTTCCGGCGGAGTGGCGCGAGGCCTTTCCGATCGTCGTGCAATTGCGGACCGCGCTCGACGAGGCGGAATTCCTGCACCGCGTGCGGCGGCAATCCTTCTCCGGCTACGAGCTGGTCGGTGCCTTCCGTGACGGCGCGCTGGTCGGCGTGCTCGGCATGCGCCCGGTCCACACGCTGGCGCGCGGGGCGCATCTGCATGTCGACGATCTCGTGGTGGACGAACGAGTCCGCAGCGGCGGTATCGGCCGGGCGCTGCTCGCCTTCGCCGAAGAGGATGCGCAGGCGCGAGGCCTTACCGCAGTGTTCCTCGACGCCAGGCGCGAGGCGATCCCGTTCTATGAGCGCGAGCGCTACGCCTTCCATCCCGCGCCATCGATGAAGAAACTGCTCGGCGGGTGACGGCCCCATAACCGACCGCTCGGCGTCTTCTCACAGCGGGAGCGCCGTCGTCTCCTTGGCGGTCTTGTTCACGACCATGGTGTAGTAGCGGGTCACATTGCTGCCTTCGCCGAAGAGCAGCTCGCACAGTGCCGTCACTTCGTCCATGCCGGCGACGCGCAGCATCAGGATCACATCGGTCTGGCCGGTGACGCCATAGGCCTGGACGACTGCCGGCTGGCGCGCCGCCAATTCGAGGAAGCGCCGCCGGTTCGGCTCATCATGTCGGGCGAGCTCGATGGCGATGATCACCTTGAGGCCCTTGCCGCTCTTGGCAGGATCGAGGATCGCAACGGTCCGCAGGATCAGGCCGGCGGCTTCGAGCCGCCTGATCCGCCGCAGGCAGCTCGACGGCGCCAACCCGACCTCGTCGGCCAGTTGCGCATTGGTCCGCGAGGCGTCGGCCTGGAGCAGGTTCAGCAGCTTTCTATCGATTCGATCCATCGCGACCTTCCCAGCGCTCACCATGCAATAAAATTGCACGAAGGCGACGATTTTGACCACCGCCGCGCAGCCATTGGCGCTAGCTTCCCGGCGTCAATCGAGGACCGCTACCGATGCCGCTCCAGAGTCAGTTCTACCGCAAGACACGGGAAACGCTGGCCGTTTACCGCGAGCTCGTGGTGATCATGGTGCCGATCGCGGTGGCGACGCAGGCGCTGGCGGAACTCGGCGTCATCAAGGCCGCATCTCCCTGGCTGGCGCCGGCCATGAAGCTATTCGGCCTGCCGCCCGAGCTGGCGCTGGCCTGGCTGACGGGCTTGCTGGTCGGGATGTGGGGCGGCGTCGTCGTGCTGTTCACGCTGATCCCGACGCTGGCGCTCAGCACCGCCGACATGACGGTGTTCTCGAGCCTGCTCCTGATGGCGCATGCCATTCCGGTCGAGCAGCGCATCGTCGCCAAGGCCGGGCCGAATTTCTGGGCGACCTCGATCATCCGCATTGCCGGCGCGATGGCCTTCGCCGCGCTGCTGCACCTGCTCTTTTCCGCAACCGGCTGGCTGTCGCAACCGATCGCGCCGGTCTGGCAGCCTGCGGCGGGCGAGGGCGGCTGGCTCGGCTTCGCCTATGGCACCGCCAAGACGCTGCTGGTGATGCTCGCGGTTCTGCTCGTCCTGTCCTGGGCGATGCAACTGCTCAGGGCCGCGGGCATCCTCGATGTGCTCTACAAGGGGCTGGCCCCGCTCTTCCGCCTGGTCGGCCTGCGCCAGGAGGCGTTGCCCTTCACCACCGTCGGCCTCTTGCTCGGCATCTCCTATGGCAGCGGGCTGATGCTGGCGGAGGTGCGGCGGCAGCCGATCGAACCACGCCAGATTGTCCTCGCCAGTGTCTTCATGGGCTTTGCCCACAGCCTGATCGAGGACACGCTGATCATGGTCGCTCTTGGCGCCGACATAGCCACCATCCTGCTGGGGCGATTGGTCTTCGCGATAGCGGCAACGGCGGCGATCGCCTTCGTCCTCGACAGGTTCTCGGACGCCCCCATCGCGCAGGGCGACTCCGCTAGCCGGCCCTAACCAAACTCGGCGACGATGAAGTCGACGAAGCTGCGCAGCTTCGGGGTCGGGCTGCGATCCGGCATGAAGACGATGTGCATCGGACGTGTCGGCCCCTCATAGCCCGGCAGGATCCGGACCAGGCGACCGTTGGCGATGTCCTCGCGCAGCAAATCCTCGGCCTGCAGGGTAATGCCGAAGCCTGAGAGCGCCGCCTGGCGCAGCGCCTGGCCGTTATTGGTCAGGAACTGGCTGCGCACGGTGACGCGCTCGATGCCGGACGGGCCGATGAACTCCCAGTCGAACAGAGGCGGGGCAGCCCAATAAGCGAAGCCCAGGCATTCGTGATCCGCGAGATCAGCCGGGACCTGCGGCGTGCCGCGTGCGGCGAGATAGGCCGGGGAGGCGCAGGCTATCAGCTGGTAGGGTCTCAGCGCGCGGGCGATCAGGCCGGAATCCTTCAGGGGCGAGATGCGGATCACCGCGTCATAGCCCTCCTCGGCGAGATCGACGACGCGGTCGGTGAGCGAGAGGTCGACGCTGACCTCGGGATAGCGCTGCATGTAGCGGATCAGGGCCGGAGTCAGGCTGTGGGCGCCGAAGCTGAGCGGGGCGTTGATCCGCAGCTTGCCGCGCGGCGTGGCGCGCAGGTTCTGCGCGATCGCGTCGGCGGCGTCCGCCTCGGCGAGAACGAGCTTGCAGCGCTCGTAATAGGCCGAGCCGATCTCTGTCAGGCTCTGGCGACGGGTCGTCCGGTGCAGCAGGCGTGCGCCGGTGCGTTCTTCGAGAAAGCGCAGGTGCTTGCCGACCATTTGCGAGGACAGGCCGAGGCTGATGCCGGCGGCGGTGAGCGTGCCTGCCTCCACCACCTTGACGAAGACCTGCATGCTGGTGAGGCGGTCCATCATTGCACACTTAATGTTTCAAGTATGGCGATGATACGCCGACTTATCGCCAGGATGCGAGCAATCCATATCGCCCTCATCAGTCATCGATGAGGAAAAATCCCATGCCGCGTATCGTTCGTTTTCATGAGAAGGGCGGGCCCGAGGTTCTGCGGATCGAGGAGATCGAGACCGCCCTGCCGGGGCCGGGCGAGTTGCAGATCGCCGTCAGGGCGATCGGCCTCAACCGGGCCGAGTCGATGTTCCGCTCCGGCCCCTATGTCGAGGAGCCGGTATTTCCGGCCCGGCTCGGCTATGAGGCGGCGGGGATCGTCACCGCGCTCGGCGAGGGCGTCGAGGGCTTCGCCGAGGGCGATGCGATCAGCATCGTGCCGCCGCTCTCGATCACGCGCTGGGGCAGCTATGGCGAGGTCGCGACGGTGCCGGCCGCGGTCGCGGTCAAGCATCCGGCCGAGCTCTCCTTCGTCGAGGCCGCGGCGCTGTGGATGGCGCATGTCACCGCCTATGGCGCGCTGGTCGGGCTTGCCGGTTTGAAGGCGGGCGAGCATGTGCTGATCACCGCGGCATCGAGCAGCGTCGGCATCGCATCGATCCAGACGGCGCGAGCGCTCGGCGCGATTCCGATCGCGGCGACGCGGACGCGCGACAAGGCGCACGCGCTGCTGGAGGCCGGCGCCGCGCATGTCGTGGTCACGCAGGAAGAGGATCTTGCCGCTGCTGTGGCCCGACACACGAGCGGGCAGGGCGCCCGCGTCGCCTTCGATCCGGTCGCCGGGCCGGCGCTGGAACAGGTCTTCGGCGCCACGGCCCAGAACGGCATTGTCATCGCCTATGGCGCGCTTTCGCCGGAGCCGACGCCGCTGCCGCTGTTCCCGCTGCTGGCGAAGAACCTGCACCTCGCCGGCTACCAGTACAAGGAGGTGGTCCGCGATCCGCAGGCGCTGGAGCGTGCCAAAGCCTTCATCCTCGACGGCTTACGGCGCGGCGCGCTGAAGCCCGTCATCGACAAGGTCTTCGCCTTCGACGAGATCGTCGCGGCGCATCGCTATCTCGAGGCGAACCAGCAGTTCGGCAAGATCGTCGTCGAGGTGCGGTAGGCGGGCCGGCGCAATCGCGGGGCGTTCAGGGCAGGGGTCGTTCCCGGGCCTGGCGCCTCGCATCGACGCGGCAAATCAGCAACACAACCCCGAATTTACGAATTGTGAACGGCTGTTCATTGCCTCGCGCGCGCAGTCGGGCAACCTCCCCGGTTGGGGTGGGGTTTTGAATGCCGCTGATCGATCCGGAACGCCCGGAGGCCGTCCCGGCCCGCGCGTCGTCGCGTGGCCGCATGTCTGCCGTCGCGGTGTCGTCGGTATCCCTGCTCGCCCTGGCGCTACCGCTTCTTGCCGGCCCGGCAGTGGCCGATGGCGGGCGCGGCGGCAATCCCGAGGGTAACTCCAATACCGGCGGGATTGCCGGGACCGACAGCGCGACCGGCGCGGGCGGGGCAGGTAGCAATGGCTTCCAACAATATGCCGGCGGCGGCGGCGGCGGAGCCGGCGCGACTGCCGGCGGCGCCGGAGGTCTGACCTGGAGTCACGATCCGACGTTTGGTCGTGGCGGCACGGGCGGTATGCACGGCTCGGTCGACGCCGGTCTGCCTACCGGCGACAGCACCGGCAGCAATGGCGGCAACGGCGCTGATGGCAGCACCGCCAGCGGCGGCGGTGGCGGCGGCGGCGGCGGCTGGGGCGCCGTGGTCACGGGGGCCGGAACCACGGGGGTCGTCTCCGGCACGATCACAGGCGGCAATGGCGGTGCCGGCGGCAACACCTACTGGGATTTTGGCGGCAGCGGCGGCTCTGGTGGCACCGGCTTGATCTTCACCAATGGCAGCCAGACGACGACCCTGACGGTCAATGGCACGGTCCAGGGCGGCAATGGCGGCGGGAGGGGCGTCCACAATCCGGCCGCCAGCGGTGGCCCTGGCGCCTATGGCGCGGGCGGCATCGGTATCGTCGGTGCCAATCTCTCGATCACCAACAATGGTACGATCGCGGGCGGGATGTCCGGCGACGGCGTCACGCGCACCTGGGCGGTCCGCTTCACCGGCGGCAACAACACGCTGACCTTCGGCAATGCCACCTCCGGGCTGATCGGCGGCATCCTGATGGACGCGGGCACGCTGACCTTCGCCCAGCCGACCGACGCCACCCTCGACAACGAGATCAACGGCAATGGCAGCGTGATCAAGACGGGGGTGGGCACGCTGACGCTGACCGGGACGAACACCTATACCGGCGGAACGACCATCGTCGAAGGCAAGCTCAGCATCTCCGCGGAGGCCCATCTCGGCAATGTCGCAGGTGTGCTGACGCTCGATGGCGGCGTGTTGCAGGTGACTGGAACGACGCTGACCAGCCTTTCGCGCAACATCGTGCTCGGCAGCAATGGCGGCGGCTTCGAGATCGTCGAGGCCGGCAACAGCTTCACGGTGGCACAGTCCCTGTCCGGTTCCGGCGTATTGTCGAAGAGCGGCGCGGGGACGCTGGTTCTCCTGGGAGCGAACAGCTATAGCGGCGGCACGACGATCTCGGGCGGCAAGCTCTCGGTGTCGTCGGATGCCAATCTCGGCGATGCCTCGGGCGGGCTGACGCTGAACGGCGGCACGCTGCTGGTGACGAACAGCATCACCTCGGCGCGCACAGTGACGTTGTCGGGCAGTGGCGGCGGCATCGAGGTCGATGCCGGACGCGCCGTGCTTTGGACCGGCACCATCACCGGCGCGGGCGGACTGACCAAGAGCGGCGGCGGCACGCTTGCCCTGCAGAACAACAGCAGCTATTCCGGCGCCACGCTGGTCGAGGCAGGGACGCTGGTCGGCAGCTCGTCGACGGCCTTCTCGGCGAACTCGAACTTCACCGTTTCGGCCGGTGCGACGCTCGAAGTCAGCGATGTGCCGGGCCTCGTCGCCACGGTCGGCTCGCTCGCCGGCGCGGGCGCCGTCCAGCTCGGCTCCGGCGTGACGCTGAAGGCGGGCAGCAGCAACGCCTCGACCACCTTCTCCGGCACGATCAGCGGCAATGGCGCGCTCGACAAGACCGGCACCGGCACGCTGACGCTGTCGGGCACGAACACCTATACCGGTGGCACGACGGTCTCGGGCGGCAAGCTCGTCGTCAACGGCTCGATCACCGGCTCGGTGAGCTTGAGTGGCGGCGTGCTCGGCGGCTCGGGCACGGTCGGGACGGTCAGCGTGGCGAGCGGCGCGACGGTCGCGCCGGGCAATTCGATCGGGACGTTGAATGTCTCGGGCAATGTCGCCTTCGCGAGTGGCTCGACCTACCAGGTCGAGGTCAACGCGGCCGGGCAGAGCGACAGGATCGTGGCCTCCGGTTCGGCGACGCTTTCGGGTGGCACGGTGCAGGTGCTGGCCGAGAACGGCAATTACGCGGCCTCGACGAACTATACGATCCTGACCGCGTCCGGCGGGGTCAGCGGCAGCTTCACCAGCGTCACCTCGAACCTCGCCTTCCTGACGCCGTCGCTGAGCTATGGCGGCACGAACGTCACGCTGACGATGACGCGCAACGACACCTCGTTCGGCCCCGATGGCGGCGGAGGCTCCGGCGGTGGCAGCAGCAGCGGCCGCAGCTCCATCGCGCAGACGCGCAACCAGGGCTTCATCGCGATCGCGGCCGAGCGCCTGGGCGTTGGCAACCCGGTCTATGACGCGCTGATCTCGGCCACAGTGGCCGAGGCTCGCGCCGGCTTCGATCTGCTCTCGGGCGAGGCGCACGCGCAGGCGGTCAGCGTCATGATCGACGAGAGCCGGCTGGTGCGCGACACCATTCTGGGCCATCTGCGCGGCCCGCTGCTGACGCAACCCGGCCAGCAGGTTGCAGGCGCCTTCTCTGCCGATCTGCCCGGCCGCAAGGGCGCGGTCGTGATGCCCGCCCCGGTGCCGCAGCCGCGCTACGCGCTCTGGGGTACGGCCTTCGGCAGTACCGGCAACACCGATGGCGACGGCAATGCCGCGAGCCTGAGCCGCCGCAGCGGCGGCGCCCTGCTCGGCGCCGATTTGATGCTCTACGACGCGCCGGGTTCGTCGCTGAAGGTCGGTGTCGCCGGTGGCTACAGCCAGTCGCGCTTCGATCTCGATGCAAGGCTCTCGACCGGCAAGCTGGAGAGTGGCCATGCCGCGCTCTATGCCAGCGCCCGCTTCGGCCAGCTCAGGCTCGATGCCGGCGCGGCCTACACATGGTCCGAGAGCGACATCCGCCGCCAGGTCTCGGTCCGTGGCTTTGGCGACCTGCTGCGGCTGCAGCGTCCCGGTTCGGTGACGCAAGGCTTCGCCGAGCTCGGCTATGCCTTCGCCTTCAGTGGGGTCGCGCTGGAGCCGTTCGCCCAGTTGGCGCTGATCCGAGTCAGCACGGATGCCGGCACCGAGCGCGGCGGCGCGGCGGCACTACGCATCCTCTCCTCCGATCAGACGCTCGGCTTCACCACGCTCGGCCTGCGGGCCGAGGCGCAGCTCGGGGCGATGCCGCTGTTCGCCCGGGCCATGCTCGGCTGGCGCCACGGTTTTGGCGAACTCACCCCGCAGGCCCGCACCGCCTTCGTCGCCGGCACCACCCCGGCCCAGGTCTTCGCCGCCCGGATCGACCGCGACGCCCTCACAGCCGAGGCCGGCCTCGACTGGCGCATTTCGCAGGCCACCGCGCTCGGCCTGACCTACTCCGCCGCAATCGGCGAACGCTCCAGAGACCACGCCCTCAAGGGCAGGGTCGAGATGCGATTCTGAGTAGGGCGCGAGGGCTGGCCTCGCGATCGGCTCACCCCAGACTGAACGCCTCGTGCACGGCGCTCTGGACGCCTCCGCCCATGATCGGGCCGCCGCCGGCGACGTGGATGGCGTCGCCGACGAGGGCGGCGCCGAGGCCGTGGCGCGGCGTCAGCATCGGGGCGTATTGCTCCCAGCCGTCGCTGGCGGGGTCATAGGCCTCCATCTGGCCGAAGACGCGGTTGGTGCCTTCGCCGCCCATGATGAAGACCTTGCCGCGATAGAGCACGGCGCCATGGCCGGAGCGGGCGGTCGGTAGCGGATTGCGCGGCGCCCATTTGTCGGTCGCCGGGTCATAGGCGTGGTGCAGGTTGGAGTTGGTGTGGAACGAGTCGACACGCCCACCGATGACGTGGATCAGCTGTCCGATCGCCAGCGTGCCGGTGTGGTCGCGCGCCGTCTGCAGCGGCGCGCGCTCGCTCCAGGCATCGGCCTTGGGATCGTAGACGCGGTGCCAGTTGACCGAGGTCTTGCTCTCGGTGGTGTCGCCGATCGCGCCGCCGATCGAGTGCAGCACGCCGTTCAGGCCGACGATCGCGGCCGAGCCGATCGGGCGGGGCAAAGGCGCGATCTCTGCCCATTTGTCTGCCTTGGGATCGTAGACGAAGCAGCGTGGATGCGGCTTGCGGTTCTGCTCGAGGAAGCCGCCAATGGCGTAGAGCTTGCCATCGAGAAAGGCGACGCCGACATGGTTGGCGCCCTGCGGCAGCGGCGCGCCGTCAGCCCATTTATCGGCCTTGGGATCGTAGACATGGTGATAGGGCCGGTCGGTGCGCTGCTCGCCATAGCCGCCGACGATGTGCATGCGCTCGTCATGCGCCGCCGCCCAGGCCATTTCCGAGCGCGGCAGCGGCAGCAGCGCCTTCGTGCTCCAGCGGCCGGGATCGGCGGCCTTGGGCGCCGGTGAATCGAAGACGTTCTGCGAGGCGGCGAGCTCGGGCTTGCCGATGCGGCCGGGCTGGTTCAGCCGCTCGTAATGGCCGCCGTGCTGCTCATGGCCGGGCTGCTGGGCGAAAGCGGTTCCGGCGAGGCTCGCCGCTCCGGCGGCGACGAAACTGCGGCGGTTCAGGCTGGTCATGACGCATCCTCCCTCGCTAGAACAGTAGGGCAGACCTTGCGTCAGGCAAGGGACAGGGCGGAGCCGGTCTGCGGGAAAAGCGGTTCCGTATACTGCATACGCTGTTATGGTGCGGCACCTGAAACGGTTGAAAACACGGTAAGGCGAGGAAGCGCATGTCTGGGCATAACAAGGTCGCGATCATCACCGGTGCCGGCTCGGGCGTCGGCCGGTCCGTCGCCATCGCCTTCCTGAAGGACGGCTATCGTACCGTGCTGGCCGGGCGCCGCACCGATGCCCTCGAAGAAACGATCACGCTCTCGGGCGCCCCGGCCGAGCAGGCGCTCGCGGTCTCGACCGACGTGACCGACAAGAAATCGGTCGAAGCCCTGTTCGCCGCGACCAAGGCCAAGTTCGGCCGGGTCGACGTGCTGTTCAACAATGCCGGCGTCAATGCGCCGGGCGGCGTGCTGCTGGAGGACCTTTCGCTGGAGGACTGGCAGAGGGTGGTCGACACCAACCTGACCGGCCCGTTCCTGTGCACGCAGGAGGCCTTCAAGGCGATGAAGTCGCAGGAGCCGCGCGGCGGGCGCATCATCAACAACGGCTCGATCTCGGCGCAGGTGCCGCGGCCGAACTCGGCGGCCTATACCGCGACCAAGCATGCCATCTCCGGCCTGACCAAGACCTCCTCGCTCGACGGGCGCAAATACGACATCGCCGTCGGCCAGGTCGACATCGGCAATGCGCTGACCGAGATGGCCAAGAAGATGACCACCGGCGTGCCGCAGCCGGACGGCTCGATCAAGGTCGAGCCGGTGATGGATGTCGACCACGTCGCCACGACCGTGCTGCACATGGCCGGCCTGCCGCTCGAGGCCAACATCCTGTTCGTCACGGTGATGGCGACCAAGGCCCCGCTCGTCGGCCGCGGCTGAGGAATCGCCCGCCGGCCCCCGGAGCAGGCTGCTCCGGGGGCCGGCGGGTTGTGCCCTATTTCTCGTCCCAGATCTCGCGGTCGATCTTGCCGGCGAGCTCCGGATACTGCGCCGTCTGGAAGCGCGGTATCCCGGTCTTGCGTTGGGCGAGGAAGTCGGCGGTCAGCTTCGCCACCGTGCCCGAGAGCAATACGATCGCGATCAGGTTGATCGACGCCATCAGGCCCATCACCGCATCGGCGGCGTCGAACACGGTCGAGACGCTCTCATAGGCACCCCAGATCACCATCGCGAGCGCAGCGACGCGCAAGATGCCGAGGCCGAGCGTGCCGTTGGCGCCGAGATAGGTCATCGCGTTCTCGGCATAGGCATAGTTGCCGATGATCGAGGTGAAGGCGAAGAAGAAGATCGCCACCGCGATGAAATAGCGCCCAGCCGCGCCGATATGCACCGTCATCGCTTCTTGCGTCAGCGGCGTTCCGGTGATGCCGGAGCCCGGCACGAGCTTGTGCGAGAGCAGGATCATGATCGCCGTCGCCGTGCAGATCAGGATGGTGTCGATGAAGACGCCGAGCGCCTGGACGAAGCCCTGCGAGGAGGGGTGGTGCGGGTTCGGCGTCGCCACCGCGGCGATGTTGGGGGCCGAGCCCATGCCGGCCTCGTTCGAGAACAGGCCGCGCTTGACGCCGTTGAGCATGGCCGCCGCGATGCCGCCGCCGGCCGCTTCCAGCCCGAAGGCGCTCTTGACGATCAGCGCGATCATCGCCGGCACCTCGGCGATATTCACCACCAGCACGTAAATCGCGACCAGGAGATAGGCGATCGCCATGAAGGGCACGACATATTCGGCGACACGGGCGATCGTGCTGATGCCGCCGAAGATCACGACGGCCGAGAGGAGAGCGAGCGCGACGCCGACATAGATCTTGTCGAAGCCGAAGGCGCCCTGCATGGCGTCGGCGATCGAATTGGCCTGCACCGCATTGAAGACCAGGCCGAAGACGAGGATCAGGCAGAGCGAGAACAGCACGGCCGCCCAGGGCGCGTTCAGGCCCTTGGCGATATAGAAGGCCGGGCCGCCGCGATATTGCCCGTTCTCGTCGCGGATTTTGTAGAGCTGGGCGAGCGTGCTTTCCGAATAGGCTGTCGCCATGCCGACGAGCGCGACCATCCACATCCAGAAGATCGCACCGGGGCCGCCGAGATAGAGAGCGACCGCGACGCCGGCGAGATTGCCGGTGCCGACGCGCGAGGCAAGGCTGGTGCACAGCGCCTGGAAAGGGGTGATGCCGCTCTTGTCCTCGACCGGCGCGTTCATCACCGAGCGGAACAGCTCGGGGAAATGCAGGATCTGAACGAATTTCAGCCGCAGGGTGAAATAGATGCCGACCGCCAGCAGGCCGTAGATCAGCACATAGCCCCAGAAGACGGTGTTGAGGAATCCAATGATCGCAGTCATGCCAATCGTCTCCCCGTCAATGAAAGCGTTGAATGTTCGATCTCGTCCTGCGTGCTGCCTGCCTGTCTCTGGTCTCTCAAAGAGGATGTCCGCCCGACTCGCCCCGTGGTTGCGTCTCGCCAGCTAAACATGCGGTTCCGCGAGTGGGAAGACGGCTTGCGGCGCGGCGCGATTGCGCCAGACTGTCCGATCCGATCCGGAGCGGCCTTTGACGAGCCTTGAGAGCCCAGCCTCCACTGAGGACGAGCCCGGCCATGCCGCGCCGGTCGATCCCAGGGTCGCGCGCGCCTATCGGCTGACGATCTGGGGCATCGCGCTCGGCATCCTGATCTTCGCCGGCAATGTCGTGCTCTGGGCGCTGGCGATCAGCAACAATCAATTGTTCAAGGACGGCGTCGACTGGGTCTACGACGTCGCGCTCTACGGCATCGCGGCGCTGGTCTTCGGCCGCGACGAGCGGGCCGAGAAGCTGGCGGCACTCGGCATCGGCGCGGTGATGGCGGTGGCGGGCCTGCACACGCTTTACGATCTCTGGGACAAGATCCTGCGGCCGCGACCCATCGAGCTCTTCACGCTCGGCTTCTCGGCAGCGAGCGCGATCCTGATCGCCTATCTCATCATCGGCGTGCTCTGGCGTTTCCGGGGCGAGTCCAATCCGGTGATCAAGGCGACCTGGCTGTCGAGCCGGAACGATGCGATCTCGACCAGCGGTTTCGCGCTGCTCGGCCTCGCCGCGCGGCTATTGCCAGTGCGCTGGCCGGAATACCTGTTCGACATCTTCGTCGCCTTCCTCTGTTTCCAGGCGACCTGGGCGATCTGGCGCGCGACGAGACAGTCGCAGGATCGGGCGAACGTCTCATCCTAGGCCGACGGTCGTCCCGGGCGACCGAAGGGAGACTCGGAATCCATTCCGGAACCTTATTCGGAAAGGCTCAGGAATGGATCCCGGATCTCCGCTGCGCTCCGTCCGGGATGACCCTCTCAGGGGTGCATGAGAAGAAGTTTCTCCTCCAACCAAGGTTGTACGACCCAGTTCTTCCGCCTTGGCGACAAACAAAAAAATCCTGTCCGGCTTCTCCGGCACGCCACGTGGCGAAATCATGGCAGCCCCTGCAATTCATGCCGAAACGGGCCCGATCCGGCCCGATCGGTGCCAAGGAGCGCCAGAATGTCCGTCCTCTCCCTCATCCGCCGCGGTGCGGCTGTGCTGGCCGCGAGCCTTGCGCTCGGCGGCGCGGCGCTGGCCCAGACCGGCCCGCTGGTCTCGACCGAGTGGCTGGAGAAGAACCTCAGCGATCCCAAGGTCAGGGTCGTCGAGGTCAGCGTCGAGCCCGGCATCTATGAGCGCGGCCATATCCCCGGCGCGCAGAACATCGCCTGGCATACCGACCTGGTCGAGACCATATCGCGCGACATCGCCGGCCCCGAGAAGTTCCAGGCGCTGGCCCGCAAGCTCGGCGTCGACAAGGACGTGACCGTCGTCCTCTACGGCGACAACAACAACTGGTTCGCCGCCTGGGGGGCCTGGGTGTTCGACATCTATGGCCTGCGTGACAACGTGAAACTGCTCGATGGCGGTCGCAAGAAATGGGAGCTGGAGAAGCGCCCGGTCGCGACCAATCCGGTGCCGGTCAAGGCCTCCAGTTTCACTGTCGGCGAGCCCAACAAGGCGCTGCGCGCCCGGCTGACCGACATCGTCGCCACCGTCGAGAAGAAGTCCGAGGCGCGCGTCCTCGACATCCGCTCGCCGGACGAGTTCTCCGGCAAGATCATCGCTCCGGCCGGCTTCCAGGAGCTGGCGCTGCGCGCCGGCCATATCCCCGGCTCGGTCAACGTGCCGTGGGCCCGCGCGGTCAACCAGGCCGACGGCACGCTGAAGTCGCCGGAGGAGCTGAAGAAGCTCTATGCCGAGGTCGGCATAGATGGCAGCAAGCCGGTGATCACCTCCTGCCGCATCGGCGAACGCTCGAGCCACACCTGGTTCATCCTCTCGCGCGTGCTCGGCTATCAGGCCGCCAACTATGACGGCTCCTGGACCGAATACGGCAACGTCGTCGGCCTGCCGATCAGCAATCCGGCCGGCACCGTCTGGGGCGGCAAGTAAGCTCGCCGATGAGCATCTCCGACGATAGCGGCGCGCTGGACTACGAGGTGGCGCGCCGGCAGGCGGGGGCGGAGCCGATCGGGCTGCCGCCCTTGCGCTACATCGCGGCGGCCATCGTTGCCACAGCGATCGCGGTGTCCATCTACCTCGTCGGGCGCCATGGCGATCCGGCGCCGCAGCTGCAGCTCTCGCTGATCCTCGGCGCCGCTTTCGGCGTTGTGCAGCAACGGGCGCGCTTCTGCTTCTTCTGCATCTGGAAGGACTGGCTCGATCGGCGTGATCCGCGTGGGCTGCTCGGCATTCTCACGGCGCTGGCGGTCGGGCTTGCCGGCTACACCCTGATCTATGGCGCCTGGCTGCCCGATCCCACGGGCACGCGCCTGCCGCCGACGGCGCATATCGGCCCGGTCGGCCCGGCACTGCTGCTGGCGGGGCTCGCCTTCGGCGCCGGCATGGCGACCTCCGGCTCCTGCATCAGCGCCCATCTCTACCGGCTGGGCGAGGGCTCGCCGACTTCGCCCTTCGCCCTGATCGGCGCCGGCCTCGGCTTCATCCTCGGCTTCCTGAGCTGGAACGAACTCTATCTCCTGACGATCTCGGAATCGCCCGTGCTGTGGCTGCCGCGGCAGCTCGGCTATGGCGGCGCACTGCTGGCCGGGCTCGCCGTGCTCGGCGCGGCCGCCTGGTGGCTACTGCGGGTTGGCCGGCCGAGCGAGCACGGCACTTCGGACAAGGCGCAGGTCGATCCCATCGCTGCGATCTTCCTGCGGCGCTGGCCAGCCTGGCTTGGTGGCTTCTTCGTCGGGCTGATCGGCGTCGCCGCATATCTTCGCCTGTCGCCGCTCGGCGTTACCGCCGAGCTCGGCTCGCGCTCGCGGCAATTGGCGATGCAGTTCGACTGGCTGCCGGCGCGGCTGGAAGGGCTCGACAGTTTCCGCGGCTGCGCCACCCTGATCCGCGAGACGCTGCTGACGCCGAACGGGCTCTTCGTTGCCGGATTGGTCGCGGCTGCCTTCGCCGCCGCGCTGGCGGCGGGCGAGTTCAAGCCGCGGCGGCCGACCGGCGGGCACGTGCTGCGCGGGTTGGTCGGCGGTACGCTGCTCGGCTGGGGCACGGTGTTCGGCCTCGGCTGCACGGTCGGGACACTGCTCTCGGGCATCTCGGCCGGGGCGGTCTCGGGCTGGGTCTTTGCGCTAGGGTTGATCATCGGCACGACGGTGACGCTGAAGCTTGGGCGGCGGTTGCGACTGCTGGATTGAGGCGGCGAAGGCCAGCCGTCATTCTCGGGCGAAGCGAAGCGCAGACTCGAGAATCCCATGACGAGAAGGCGCTGATCAGAGCCTCTTCCGACCTGAGATGCTCGGGTCAAGCCCGAGCATGACGCGCCTTTTGAGGCGCTGTGCCCATCTGCCACTTGCGCAACAAGGCGCAGACAAGGGCTTCGGCTGAGCTATAACGGGGCATCGGTTCGAGGATGTCCCATGTCGATTGCCGCCAAACTGCCCTCCATCCTGATCGCCAATCGCGGCGAGATCGCCTGCCGGGTGATCCGCACCGCCAAGCGGCTCGGCCTGCGTACCATCGCGGTCTATTCCGATGCCGATGCCGAGGCGCTGTTCGTCGAGATGGCGGACGAGGCCTATCGGATCGGCCCGGCGCCGGCGCGCGAGAGCTATCTCGATGCGCAGAAGATCCTCGCGGTCGCCAAGGAGGCGGGCGCGGCCTGCATCCATCCGGGCTACGGCTTCCTCTCCGAGAATGTCGCATTCGCCGAGGCCTGCGCGGCGGCCGGCATCGTCTTCGTCGGCCCGCCGGCTTCCGCCATCAGCGCCATGGGCCTGAAGGATGCCGCCAAGGCGCTGGTCGAAAAGGCCAATGTCCCGGTCGTGCCGGGCTATCACGGCGCCGAGCAGGGCGTCGATTTCCTCGCCAAGGAGGCCGGGCGCATCGGCTATCCCGTGCTGATCAAGGCGGTCGCCGGCGGCGGCGGCAAGGGCATGAAGAAGGTCGACCGGCCGGAGGATTTCGCCGACGCGCTCGCCAGCGCCCAGCGCGAGGGCAAGAACGCCTTCGGCGATGCGCGCGTGCTGGTCGAGAAATACGTGCTCTCGCCGCGGCATGTCGAGATCCAGGTGTTCGGCGACAGCCATGGCAATGTCGTCCACCTCTACGAGCGCGACTGCTCGCTGCAGCGCCGTCACCAGAAGGTGATCGAGGAGGCGCCGGCACCGGGCATGACGCCGGAGGTGCGCGCCGCCATGGGCAAGGCGGCGACGGAGGCGGCCAGGGCGGTCGGCTATGTCGGCGCCGGCACGGTCGAGTTCATTGCCGACGGGCGCGACGGGCTCAGGGCCGACCGCTTCTATTTCATGGAGATGAACACCCGCCTCCAGGTCGAGCATCCCGTCACCGAGGCGATTACCGGGCTCGATCTGGTCGAGCTCCAGCTCAAGGTCGCGGCCGGCGAGCCGCTCGGCTTCGCGCAGGAGGATGTCCGCGCCGAAGGGCACGCCGTCGAGGCGCGGCTTTATGCCGAGGACCCGGAGAAGGGTTTTTTGCCCTCGACCGGCAAGCTCTGGGCGCTGCAGTTCCCGCAGAGCGAGGACATCCGCATCGATACCGGCGTCGAGGCCGGCGACACGGTGACGCCGTTCTACGATCCGATGATCGCCAAGGTGATTGCGCATGGCCGCACCCGTGATGAAGCGCTCGACCATCTCGCTTTCGCGCTCGGCGAGACCATCGTCGCCGGTCCACGCACCAATCTCGCTTTCCTGAAGAAGCTCGCCGAGGCCGAGGGTTTTCGGAAGGGGCCGTTCGATACCGGTTTCATCGAGCGCAACATCGAAGCGCTTGGGGCCGAGCCGCAGCCGCTGGATGCGGCGGCGGTCGCGGCGGCGGCGCTGCAGTTGGAAGAGGAGCGCCAGGTGGCGGCGCTCGACCTTGCCGTCGAGCGGACCGGCGATGAAGCCAAGTCGCCCTGGCTCGACGCCGACGCCTTCTCGCTGATGCCGCGCCCGGCGCTCGGGCTGCCGCTGCTGGTTGATGGCGAGCGGATCGAAGCCAGGATCGAGTGGAACGGCGAGGACGCCCGCGTCTCGCTGCCGGGCCATCCGCTTGATGAGGGCGAGCATGAGGTGACTTTGGCCCGCGCCGAGGCCGGGACCTATCTCGCGTTGCATCGCGGCCGACAGACCTCCGTCGCGCTGTTCGACCCGTTCAGCGTCGATCTCGATGCGGTCGCTGGCGCTGGCGGCGTGATCAAGGCGCCGATGCACGGCAAGCTGATCGCGCTCTTCGTCACGGCTGGCGAGGCGGTCGTGAAGGGCCAGCGCCTCGCCATCGTCGAAGCGATGAAGATGGAGCATGTGCTGACTGCTCCGCGCGACGGTACCGTCACCGAGCTCGGTGCCGAGCCGGGCGCCCAGGTCGCCGAGGGCGCGAAGGTGGTCGTGCTCGGGGAGTGAACGGGCTGCGCCGCTGGAGGCCTGGCCGCTTCTCTAGAAGGCTCAGGGCTTAGGGCTCGGCGTGAAGCGGTAGTGGATGATGTCCATGACCAGCGCTTCCTCAGCAGTCCGGTTGCGGTAGCCGTGCCGGCGGTCGGCGGGGAAGCGCAGCGACTGGCCCTGCCTGAGTGGATGCCATTCTTCCTCCACCAGCAATTCGATCTCGCCGTGCTGGACGGTGATGTGCTCGACGACGCCGATATCGTGCGGCTCCGAGATGCTTTCGAAGCCGGCCGCGAAGGTGAGCTCGTAGAGCTCGAAGCCGAACCGCGCCTCATACGGAAATACGAGGGCCCGTTGCATGCCTTCCTGCGACGGGCGCACACGTAACTCAGCGGCGTCGCGCAGAAGCAGCACATCGCCGCTCCCGCCATCGGCCTCCAGCAATGCGGTCATGGGAACGCCCAGGCCCGTGGCGATCTTCCAGAGCGTCGCGATCGTCGGTGCGGATTCGCCCCGCTCGATTTGTCCCAGCATCGCCTTGCTGACGCCGGTGCGCGCCGCGGTCTGATCGAGGCTCCAGCCGCGCTCGCTCCGGATCGCCTTGAGCAGCTTCGGTGTCTCGACCGGGCCGACGGGCTTCATGGCAGGTGTCTCCGCCTTGTGCGTTATTGCGTACAAAGATCTTGTGCGTTAAAGCGCACGAGTCTTTCCTATCATCCTGCCGGAAGCTTGTCCCATGCAGCCGAACACCAGGCTCGACCTTGACCGTATCCGGCAGGCGAGGGGCGAAATCGCGCCGCTGTTTCGCGATACGCCGCAGTTTCCATCTCCCACGCTCGGCGAATTGCTCGGCTGCGAGCTCGTCATCAAGCTCGAGACTGCGAACCCGATCGGCTGCTTCAAGGGCCGTGGCATCGAGGTTGCGATGGCGCGTCTCGCCCGGAGTTCCGGTCCCAAGGCGGCGGTCTGTGCCAGCGCCGGCAATCTCGGCCAGGCGCTCGCCTATAGCGGCCGGGCGCGCGGCATCGACGTCAGCGTGATCGCGGGGAAGGGCGCCAATCCCAGCAAGATCGAGCGCATTCGCCGGCTGGGCGGAGTGGTCGAGCTGGTCGAAGGCGATATCGAGACTGCCCGCGAGCGGGTGCGGGAGATCGCGGCTGACGGCAACGCCTTCCTGATCGAGGACAGCGAGAACCTCGACACCTGCGAGGGCGCCGGTACAATCGGGCTCGAACTCGTCGAGGGGGCAGGGCGCATCGATACCGTGCTGCTCGCGCTCGGTGGCGGGGCGCTGGCCACCGGCGTCGGCCATGTCTTCAAGGCACTGTCGCCGGCGACGGAGATCGTCTGCGTCCAGCCGAAAGGCGCGCCGGCCCTGGCGCTGTCGTGGCGTGCCCGATCGGTCGTGACCACTGAGAGCACCGATACCATCGCCGACGGCGTCGCCGGGCGATTTCCGATCCCGGAAGTGCTGAACGATTTGCTCGCCGTCGCGGATCACGTTCCGCTGGTCGAGGAAGCCAGCATCGTCGAAGGCATGCGGCTGCTCTACCGGCACGCAGCCCTCGTCACCGAGCCGTCGGCGGCGCTGGGCCTCGCGGCGATGCTGGAAGACCCCGAGCGCTATCGCGGCAAGCGCGTCGCCACGGTGATCTGCGGGTCGAACGTCCTGCCGGATCGCTTCAGCGCCTGGATGCAGAACTAGCGCGCATCGAGCGCGACGATCGCCCGCTCGGCAACGGCGAGATTGATCTCGGCGAGTGGATCCTCGTCGCCGAGGAACCATGCCGCCGAGAGCCCGCACCAGGCCAGGATCCATGTCAGCAGGCGCTCGCGCTCGAGTCCGGATTTCGCCAGCACGATTTCCAGCCGGCGTTCGAAGCGGCCGGGCAGGATGGCGACCGGCGGCTCGGGATCGGTGAGGTCGGGATCGCAGAAGAGGATGGTGTATTCGAAGGCGCGGTCGCCGATCACCGATTTCGGATCGATGGCGAGCCAGCCCTTGGCCTCGAAATCGAGCACGTTGTCATGGTGCAGGTCGGCATGCAGCGGCACGATCTCGCGCTGCGCCGGCAGAAGCTCGTTCGCCGCGGCGGCTGCGCGGGCGAGGATGCCGCCGCGCTCCTGCGCCATCGGGAAGAGATCCTTGAACCAGGTTTCCAGCGGGATCAGGCCTGATGGCGCCGGGCCGCGCGGCCTCTGCAGGGCGGCGATGGCCTCGCAAAGGATGATGGTCGCCTCATCGTCACCCGTTGCGCCGCTGCGAGCCATGGCGGCGAGCGAACGGGAGCCGGTGGCGCGCTCGATCAGCATCGCCTCGCCATTGTCGCTGCGGGCGAGGAGGCGGGCAGCACCGTCACCGTTCCAGTATTCGAGCGGCAGGTAGCCGCGCCGCTCATCCTCGACCTCGGGCAGCTTCAGCATGGCGGGTTGGCCATCGTGCAGCACAGGCAAGAGCTGACTGGCATGGGTGCGGATCGGCTCGCCGGCAGGCACGAGATTCCAGCGGATCAGCCAGGGCGAAAAGGCGTTGGTCGGCATCGTCATCTCGGTAGGTGGGCGAAGCAGTCCGGAAGGGTTCGCCCTGCCGTCCCGGATGCGTCATCGCTCAAGTGCCGCGCAATTACGTCGCCAGTTAGTCCGCCGCTCGGCCGCGACCAATCAGCGGAAACTGCTCGACCTCATAGATCTGGCCGGAGACGTGGCCGCTCTCCTCCGAGAGCCAGAAGGCGGTGTGGGCGGCAATCTCGGCCGGCTGCATGATCTGGCCGAAGGGGGCGAATTCGAGCGGCACCTCCTTCTCCCAGCCCGGCTTCTTGCCCTCGCGCTGCTGCGTCGCATCCTCGTTGGCGGTGAAGGTCCAGCCGACATTGAGCTGGTTGACCCGGATGTGCTCGCGGCCGAGCGTGTTGGCGAGGTTGCGCGTCATCGTCATCAGCGCTCCCTTCGACATCGAATACACCGTGAGGTTGGAATTGCCGCAAAATGCGTTGATCGAGCCGACGGTGAGGATCGAGCCGCCGGATTTCTGCAGCCGGAAGGCGCGGATCGCCGCCTCGGCGCAAAGCAGCGGCGCGCGGGTGTTGATCGCGATCATATGGTCGAAGAAGGCGGCCGTGGTCTCACCGAGCACGCCGCGCGGATAGATGCCGGCATTGTTCACGAGGCCATCGATGCGGCCAAAGGCCTTGCGCGTCGCGTCGACCAACGCCTGGGCCGTCGCCGGCTCGGCGAGATCGCCGATCGCGCCTGATGTCGCGGGGCCGAGCTTGCGGCAGGCGGTGTCGACCTCGTTCTGCTCGCGGCCATGGATCAACACCTTGGCACCCTCTGCGATCAGGCGTTCGGCCATGGCGTAGCCAATGCCGGTCGACGAGCCGGTGACGAGAATGGCCTTGCCTTGCAGTCCGCGCATGTCGTGTCTCCGTTCGGGTCGGCAGCCTTAGTAGCCTGCGAGCGCGGCGCCGTCATGACCCGCATTCGCGCCGGCCACCCCGGCGTCTCCACCGTCATGCTCGCCCTTGTGGCGAGCATCCACGTCTTGGATACCTCATTGCAGGAAGGAAGACGTGGATGGTCGGGACAAGCCCGACCATGACGGGAAAGGGTGCGCCGGCTTGTGGAGAAAGGCCGCGGGCTCTGGCGAGGCGCGTCGGCGAGGATTAGGTTGCCCGCCATGCCGCTCCATATCCTCAAGCTCTGCGTCGGCGCCGAATCGATCAGCGATCTCGAAGAGTGGATCGCCGAGCGGCAGGCGCAGCGCCGCGCCCGCGGCGAACCGGCAGAGCAGTTGCACACCACCCGCATGGTGCCGAAGCGGGTCGAGGAGATCGTCAACGGCGGATCGCTCTACTGGGTTATCAAGGGCCAGGTCTCGGCCCGCCAGCGCCTGATCGCCATCCGCCCCTTCACTGATGGCGAGGGCATCGGCCGCTGCCATCTGGTGATGGAGCCGGTGGTGGTGCCGGTCGAGCCCCGTCCGTTCCGGCCGTTCCAAGGCTGGCGTTACCTCCAGGACAAGGACGCGCCGCGCGACATCGACGGGCGCAGCGGCGATCTCGGCGTCATGCCCGAGCAGATGCGGCGCGAGCTGGCGGAACTGGGGCTGCTGTAGCCCAAGCGTTACGAGAGCTGTTGGAGTGGCCACCGCAGATCGCCCTGGAGGCGCCTCTACGGTGGCTTCTTCCTGTTAGTAGCCCTGAAAGCTCAGCCTGGGTTCAGGGCTGCGAAGAGTTCCTCGTAGCGGCCATCGCGCTCGGCCCAGCGCCGGGACTGATCGCGTTCGAGCAACAGCTCGCCCCGAGGATGATCGGCCTGTTCGAGCTGTTGCACCACCTCGGTGACATAGGCCGCGAGAGGCATGGCGCGCGGGTCGGAGGCTTGCTGCGCGCCGGTAAGTTCCGTTTGCACATAGGGCGGCGAGAGCTCCAGCACCTCGACAGGGACGTTGCGGAGCTGATGACGCAGCGACTGCAGCCAGGAATGCAGGAAGGCCTTGCTGGCGCAATAGGTCGGGAAGTCGGCGCGCGGGACGAAGGCGAGCGCGGAGCTGGTCGCGAGGATCGTCGCGTTTGGCTGGCCTTTGAGGAGTGGCAGCAGTGCCGCCGTCACCCGCAGCACACCCAGAATATTGGTCGAGACGATAGCCTCCGCATCGGCGATGTCCCAGCTGTCGCCAGCCATGTCCTCGCTGCGCGAGATGCCGGCATTGGCGATCAGGACATTGAGGTCGGGAAAGCGCGCACGAATCTCGTCGCCAAAGCGCGAGATGCTTCCAGGGGCGTCGAGGTCGAGCGGCAGGCCGGCCATGCCGGGTCGGCCAGCCGTAATCTCGTCCAGGAGGGCTTGCCGTCGTCCTGTGACGATGACGCGATTGCCTAGCGCGTGAAAAGCCTCAGCGAGCGCACGGCCAATGCCGCTGGAGCCGCCGGTGACGAGGATGGTGTTGCCAGTCGTCTTCATGATTGCTGCCTTCATCAGGTTCCGGTGAGAGGAAGGCCACGGCGGCCTTGGGAACGCTGACGGCAGGCGACCGGAGGAGACGGTGCCGCGTCGCGGCAGGCGTGAACCTGTCCGGAGTAGCGAGCTGTCTCGAGCGGGCGTGCAGCCGCAAAGCAGGGGACTGGGGCATACCGTGGCGCCTTGTGCGTCGAGATCTCCCTGCTGGGACCTTCTCGACCAAGGACGCGTTGGATGACGGTAACGCCTACGGCAGTACCTTGCGGCAGGCTGCAGGGGCAGAGCTAGCCCGGCAGTCTGCTGAGGTCAACGTATCGTTGGAACTGCGCTCCGCGCAGGTGCAAGGCTCGTTCAGAACGCTGCGAGGATCCGCTGCAGATCCGCGATCTGCTCGGGCGTCAGCGCGCGCTTCGGTAGGATCTGGTAGCTGTAGTCGGAGATGAAGAACAGGAAGAGGTGCCGGTCCTCGCGGATCTTCATGTAGTCGCGCCACGGGATGTGGTTGCGTGCGCCGGGCTGCTCGGCCTCGTAGGCTTCCTCGTCCCAGCCGGCCGAGACGGGCTTGCGGACCAGCTTGTCCTGCCTGAACCGTCGGCGGATGACGAGTGGGCCGAACGCGAGCGGTATGCCGAGGCCGAAGCCGAGAATGGTCGCGATGATGACGAGCGCGAACGGCAGGAGGTTGGCGCGCAACTCCGGCCAGGGCACTCCGGCAGCGGAGAAGAAGCCGACGAAGGCCGCCATCGCGACGAGCCAGAGCACTGACAGACGGATGATGGTCTGCTTCTCACGGATTCCGCTGAAGGCGTGCAGGCGAACCGCGCGACGGAGATCGAGCTCGTCGAGTGTGAAAGTCGTCTTGCGGTTCAGAAGAGGCTCGGCGCTTGTCACCGCCTCATTTCTTTCAGCTTTAGCGAGAACTCTCCAAAGGTCAGCTCTGGCGGTGCAGGCGATTTTGGTGGCGGCGGCTCGATTATCGTGGTTCGCCAGTCGCCCCAATCGGTGCAGTTGTTGCAAGCTGTTAGAAGCCATCCCTGGTCGCGTTGGATTGCGACCAGACCTGTGTTGCCGCCAGTCTTGAAAACCCAGGGCGGTGACGACTCGGTGCCCCAGAAATGATTGAACACGTCATGCATCGAGACGGTGTCGTCAGCCAACATCGTCAGTTCGAGATTGATCGCCTGATCTGTCAGGCGCCCGACGAGTGTCATGCATTGCCGCTCGAAACATCCTGCTTCGACCCGAAGAAGCACGGTGTTGCTCCAGGAGGCGTGCCAGGCGACCTTGCTCCCTGCGACCGCCTGTTCCCAATCGGCTGGGCGAACTCTTTTCAGAAGCTCGGTGACGCGATCTTTCAGGTCGTTTGGCAGAGGCTTGTCGATACGAATCAGCGCTGCCAGTGCGTGGGTGGGGCTCGCTGACCCGAAGCCGAGCACTGCAGCCAGAATCGTGCTCTGCAAGAATCTGAGCAAAGCCGGCGTTGATCGCATCCGAGCCATTTGCGCGGCCTACACCCCGATATTGTCGATCAGCCTGGTCCCGCCGATCCGCGCCGCGATCAGCAGGCGAATCGGGCCATCGGAGCGCGAGGTCACCGGCGCCAGCGTGTCGGCATGGCGGGCTTCGAGATAGTCGAGCTCGAAGCCTGCGGTGATGATCTCGTTCTGCGCGTCGGCGACCGCCTGGAACAGCGGATCGTCATTGCGGATGCGGGCGGCGAGGGCCTGCATCACCTTGTGCAGCGTCGGGGCTAGGGCGCGTTCCTGCGCCGAGAGGTAGCGGTTGCGCGAGGACATTGCGAGCCCGTCTGCCTCGCGGAAGGTCGCCAGCGGCACGATCTCGATGCCGAGATCGAGGTCGCGGGCCATGCGCGTCACCACCTTGAGCTGCTGATAGTCCTTCTCGCCGAAGACGGCGAAATCGGCCTTGCTTTGCGTGAAGAGCTTGCAGCAAACCGTTGCGACGCCTTCGAAATGCGTGGGGCGGAAGCGGTCTTCCAGGCTGACGGCGGCCGGGCCGAGCAGCAGCACGCGGCTGGCGAAGCCCGGCGGATACATCTCCTCGACGGCGGGGAAATAGATCGCGTCGGCGTTGGCCGCCTCGAGCTGGGCGCGGTCGCTGTCGAAGGTACGCGGGTACTTCTTGAAGTCCTCGTGCGGGGCGAACTGCGTCGGGTTGACGAAGATCGAGACGATGACGCGGCGAGCATGCTTCTGCGCCTCGGTGACGAGCGCGATATGGCCCTCGTGCAGCGCACCCATGGTCGGCACGAGCGCGACCTTCTCGCCGGCTGCATGCCAGGCCGCGACGGCCTCGCGCATCGCCTTGACCGTCTCGAAAACCGCGACCTGCGACATGGCGCTTCTCCCCAGGCATGTTCCGCAAAAGTGGTCCCACTTTTGCGGTCAGAACATGCCGTACTATTGAGTTGCGCGAATTCTGATCGTTCGACCGTCGCCGGTCGAACGGAAAGCGCGCGGTTGGGGACGGGTAGCAAATGCCGGCGGCGCGGCCAATATCTCTGACATGAGCGAATCCCGGCGAAGAGCATGACGCGCGACAATGGCAAGGCAGTGGGCAAAGCGGGCGAGACGCGCCCGGCCGAAAGCGCTGCGCGTTCGAAGCCCGGCGAGATCGATCGCTTCGTCGCTGCGGCGAAGCAGCTCGCACCGCTGGCGACCGGGCAGGCCGGGCGGCTGGTCTTCGCGCTCGACGCGACGATGAGCCGGCAGCCGAGCTGGGATCTGGCGTGCTCGCTGCAGGGGCAGATGTTCGAGGTCGCCGCTAAAACCGGTGGGCTTGCGGTTCAGCTTGTCTATTTCCGCGGCTTCGACGAATGCCGCGCTTCGGGCTGGCTCGGCGAGCCGCAGCGCCTGACCGGGCTGATGAACAAGATCGATTGCCGCGGCGGCCAGACGCAGATCGGCCGCGTGCTCAAGCATATCCGCGACGAGGAGCGGCAGGTGCCGATCCGCGCCTTCGTCTATGTCGGCGATGCGATGGAGGAAGATGTCGACCGGCTCTGCGCGCTTGCCGGCGAACTCGGCCTGCGCGGCATCAAGGGCTTCCTGTTTCAGGAAGGGGCCGATCCGGATGCCAGCGCCGCCTTCGCCGAGATCGCACGCTTGACCGGCGGCGCCCATGCCCGCTTCGACGTCAACGCGCCGAATTCCCTGCTCGACCTGCTGCGCGGCGCGGCGGCCTACGCCAGCGGCGGACGCGAGGCGCTGTTGAAGCTCGCGGGGCAGAATGCTGCGGCGCAAAGGCTGCTCACGGCGATGGAGGGCCGCACATCGTGAGTCTGCTCTACGGTATCGCCACGCTGATCCTGATCTGGTGGCTGGCCAAGCTCTTCGCTGGCTCCGATCCGAAGAAGCTGGTCCGGCTCGGCAAGGTCGTCGGCGGCACGCTGTCGCTCGGTGTCGCGGCGCTGCTGATGCTGCGCGGCCGCCCGGACATGGCGATCTTCCTGGGCGGGCTTGGCGCCTGGTTGCTCGGCTGGAGCGCCTATGGCCCGGGTGGGCTCAAGATGCCGGAATGGGCGAAGGACTGGGGCGGGACCGGCTCGGCCGGACGCTCGAAGGTTGCATCGAGCCTGCTGGAGATGGAGCTCGACCATGACAGTGGCGGCATCAGGGGCAAGGTCCTGGCCGGCACTTATGCGGGGCGCGATCTCGACGATCTCAACCCCACCGAACTCAGTACGCTGCTGCGCGAGTGCCTCGCGGGAGACCCCGACGGGGCGCGCCTGCTAGAGGCATATCTCGACCGCCGGGCGCCCGGATGGCGTGAAGACGCTGATCGTCACCGCGACGCGGGGCAGCGCGGCCCGGCGCGCACGGGCGCGATGTCGGACGAGGAGGCCTACGAGATCCTGGGGCTTCAGCCGGGGGCGGGCCCGGAGGCGATCCGCGATGCCCATCGGGGCCTGATGAAGCGGATCCATCCGGATGCCGGCGGCACCAGCGGGCTTGCCGCTCGTGTCAACCAGGCCAAGGATACCTTGCTGAAAAAGCATGACTGATCTCCTTTCCGGATCGGTCAGCCGCGGGTGGCGAAGCAGGAGAAGCCGCCGCGCTTGAGCTGGGCGCAGGCCTTTTCGGCGTCCTTGGACTCCTCGAAGCCGGCGAAGCGGGCGCGGAACAGGGTGGCACCACCCTTCTCGACCTTCTCGGTGAAGGCCGAGGCATCGGCGAGCGAACCGGAGGCCTTGGCGCGGGCGCGGCTGAGGATGTCCTTGGCCTTGGCCTCGTCGTCGGTGGCGCCGAGCTGGATCACCCATTTCGAGGCGATCGCGGTCTTCTCGGGCAGCTTGGCCTCGGCCTTGGCCTCGGGCGCCTTGGCGACGTGCGCCACCTTGGCCTGAGCCGGGGCCGGCTCGGGAAGGCGAGCCTCGACCTTCTTCGGCATGGGCTGGACCTCGTCCCTGGCCGCCGGCTCGGCGAGCTTGGCGATCGAGGAGGTCGTGTCGACATTCGCCGGCGGGCGCAGGACCTTGCCTTCAGCCGGGGCGGCGCCGATCGACCAGCGCATGGCCGACGGCGTCGTGGTCGCGGCGACCGGACGCATGTTGGAGAGGGCGAGCGCCTGGGCGCTGCCGCTGAGGGCGCGCGGCGGCGGCATCTGGGCGGTCGTCGTGGTCGCGGCATAGGCGCGGGCGGCGGCGGGCACGTCCGGCTCGGCGCGCGGACGCGGCACCGGGATCGGCGCAGGGGTGGGCTCGGGCGCCTGGGCGACGAGCGCCGGGCGAGCAGGCGGCTCGGGAACCGGGGCCGGAGCCGGAGCACGATAACGCTCCTGCTGCGGCTCGGTGGCCTCGGCGATCATCGGGGCGCTGCGGCCGCCGGTGCTGGCGCGCGGCAGGCTGGCGAGGACGAGATCGGACATGATCTTGTCGCGCGAGGCGCCGGAGCGACCGCCGAGCACGATCGAGACGATCTGGCGACCTTCCGACTTGGCCGAGGTCATCAGGTTGAAGCCGGACGCGCGGGTGTAGCCGGTCTTGATGCCGTCGACGCCCTCGATCCTGCCGAGCAGGCGGTTATGCCCGCGAATGGTGCGCGAGCCGTATTGGAAGGAGCGCGTCTGGAAGAGCGGGAAATAGCGCGGGAAGCGCTCCTGGATCGCCCGGGCCAGGATGGTCAGGTCGCGCGCCGTGGTGATGTTCGGCGGCGAGTTCGGCAGGCCGTGCGGGTTATAGAAGCGGGTCGAGTCCATGCCGAGCGAGCGCGCCTTGCGCGTCATTTGCTCGGCGAAGGCCTCTTCGGAGCCGGCGATGTTCTCGGCGACCACGACGGAGGAGTCGTTGGCCGAGAGGGTGATCATGCTCTTGATCGCGTCCTCGACCTCGATGGTCGAGCCGGCGCGCAGGCCGAGCTTGGTCGGCGGCTGCGAAGCTGCGTAGGCCGAGACCTTGAGCTCGGAGTTCATGGTGAAGCGGCCGCGCTCCATCTGCTCGAAGAGCATGTAGAGCGTCATCACCTTGGTGAGCGAGGCCGGGATGCGCGGCGCATCCTCGTTGACGGCGTGCAGGGTGCGGCCGCTCTTGGCGTCGACGACCATTGCTGCATAGGGCGGGGCGTAGCCGCCCGAGACATGGCGCCGCTTCTTGCGGGCCGCCTCTGCGGGCGAGACCGTCGCGGTCAGAGCAACGGCAGCAATACTCACCACCCCGATGAACGCGAGCCAGCGCCCGCGTCGGGACCCAACGCAACCAGAAGCCATGCAACTCGCCTCAACTTACCCACCCGTCCGTCGCAGGCTTTGCAGCGTGGCGCGAAGGACACAGCTGCAGAGGTTAGGCGGATGCGGTTACGGAGCGGTTAAGCGCCGGACAGCTTTCACACGGCCGTTTTCACATGGCGGTCACACGGGGCGGTCAGGTTGCAAACCGTTGCCGGTACACGCTGGGTAGCTCTGCGTTTGGTGCATTGCAGCACAAGCTTGACTTTTATGTTGCGCTGCACAATATGCAGAAGCGCCCCGGTGATGGACCTTTTCATCTGACCTTGGGGGCACGGAACCCGGGCCATTCCGGCTCGTCAGCAGAGGCGGCGCGCGAGCGTCGAAAGGGACACCATGATCCAGCAGTTCGAGACCATCCAGAAGGCTTCCAAAGAGAACGTCGATGCCGCTCTGAAGGCGTTCGGCGCCACCTCGAAGGGCGTGCAGGCTCTGGCCGTCGAGGCCACCGACTACGCCAAGAAGTCGTTCGAGGCCGGCACGGCCACGATCGAGAAGCTTGCCGGCGTGAAGACGCTCGACAAGGCCATCGAGATCCAGTCGGACTACGTCAAGACCGCTTTCGAGGGCTATGTCGCCCAGGTCACCAAGATCGGCGAGCTCTATGCCGCGATCGCCAAGGACGCCTACAAGCCGTTCGAGGGCATCGTCGCCAAGGCCGTCCCGACCCCGGCCAAGTGATTGTAGCCGAGTGATTTTGGCGCGGCCGGCTTCGCCCGGCTGCAGCTGATCACGACATGATTTCAAGAAGCCCGGCCTCGGCCGGGCTTCTTTGCGTTTGGGCTCCTTCCGGATGCGCCTTCGCGGCAATGCTCTGGCAACTGGCGGGCGGCTGTCTGCCTGCGTCGTGTTTAGCCTGATGGCAGCGACCTGAGCCAGGAGCCGCAATGAGCCGTTCGACGATTGCCATGGACGCATCGACCGCCACCGAGGCGCCGCCGGCGAACGAGTTCCGTGAGCCGCCCCGGGAGGCCTGGTACTGCGTCAAGAGCTCCGGCAGCCTGGCGACGGGCGCGATGGCGAGCGTGACGGTTCTCGGCGAGCAGGTCGTGATCGGCCGCACGAAGCTCGGCGAGCTCTTCGCCTTGCGCGATCGCTGCCCGCATCGCGGCGCGCCCCTGTCCGAGGGGCGGTTCGACGGCGTCGCGATCACCTGCCCCTTCCATGGCTGGCGCTTCGGAGCCGATGGTCGCTGCCGGGCGATGCCGACGCTGGTCGATGGCGACGTCACCGATCCCGGCCAGGTCAAGGTCGGCGAGTTCCCGATCCGCGAGAGCGACGGCATCATCTGGCTCTATCTCGGTACGCGGCCGGAGCTTGCGCCGCCGGTGCCTGCCTTGGCGCTTGCAGGCAAGACGCGCTGCCGCGTCGCCGTCTCGGTTCTGGTTGAGGCCTCCTATGATCTCAGCGTGCTCAGCCTGATCGACCCCGGACATGTCGGCTACGTCCATAACTCCTGGTGGTGGCGGCCGACCGCGACGGCACAGGAGAAGGTCAAGGACTTCGAGCCGCTGCCCTTCGGCTTCCGGATGAAGGCGCATAAGGCGGCGGCGAACTCGCGCGGCTATCGCCTCCTCGGGCGGCCGCAGACGGAAGTCGACTTCCTGCTGCCCGGCCAGCGGATCGAACGGATCCGTCTCGGCGAGCGCGCGATCGTCAACGCGACCTTCGCGACGCCGATCGATGCGCGCCGGACGCTGCTGACCAATGTGCTGCTGTCGGACCTGCCGCAGCTCATGCCGCTCGCGCCGTTGATCAGATGGGCGGGCCACGCCTTCCTGCGCCAGGACCAGCGGATTCTCGAACTCGCCCAGCAGGGTCTGGAGCGCAAGCCGACCATGCTGCTGCTGGGGCAGGCCGACCGGCTGGCGCAATGGTATTTCCGCCTGAAGCGCGACTATGCCACAGCTCGCCGGGAGGGCATCGTTTTCTCCAATGGGCTTACTCCGGAGCGGCTGCGCTGGCGGACCTGAGAGTTGTCTGCCGCTCCGCAAGGCCCTGAGAAGCCTGGCTATTCCGGCCGTGCTTATGCTTTGTCCGATTCAAAAAGGGCGCTTTGCTGTGGCATGCGCTCGGAACGGGCTGGCGAAGCGGGGGAGACGACTGTAAATTCGTGAGCGAAGCACTATCTTGATGTCAGCCTTCGGGACGGACACCTTGAGCCAAGCAGCCACGACGCCAATCGATCAGGACCTGCCAGCCGGCAACACGCCGCGCGGGAACGCGTCTTTTTTTGCGCCGCGTCTGGCATCGAAGCCGCGGGCGCCATCCGGCCCGACCGACAATGACCGCAGCGGAACCGGCACCGCGGTCCTGACCCGCACCAGGACACGCAAGCCTAATCTCTACCGCGTGCTGATCCTCAACGACGACTACACGCCGATGGAGTTCGTGGTGCATGTGCTGGAGCGGTTCTTCAACAAGGACCGGGCCGAGGCGACGCGCATCATGATGCACGTCCACCAGAATGGCGTCGGCGAATGCGGCGTCTTCACCTACGAGGTTGCCGAGACCAAGGTCACGCTGGTGATGGATCTCGCCCGCAAGCACATGCATCCGCTGCAATGCGTGATGGAGAAGAAGTAGCTTTGAACATCATCCTTTCGACACTGGACTGGGAGCGCTGACCTTGCCGAGCTTCTCGCGCAGCCTCGAACAGGCGCTTCACCGGGCCCTCGCGCTCGCCAATGAGCGCCACCATGAATATGCGACGCTGGAACACCTGCTGTTGGCGCTGGTCGACGACCAGGACGCCGCCGCGGTGATGCGCGCCTGCAGCGTCGATCTCGACACGCTGCGCCGCAACCTCGTCGACTACATCGATGCGGAATTGACCAACCTCGTCACCGACGGGCGCGACGATTCCAAGCCGACCGCCGGCTTCCAGCGCGTGATCCAGCGCGCGGTGATCCATGTCCAGTCGTCCGGCCGCGAGGAGGTGACCGGGGCGAACGTGCTCGTGGCGATGTTCGCCGAGCGCGAGAGCCATGCCGCCTACTTCCTGCAGGAGCAGGACATGACCCGCTACGACGCGGTCAACTATATCAGCCACGGCATCGCCAAGCGTCCTGGCGCCAGCGAGAGCCGGCCCGTGCGCGGCGCCGAAGAGGAGCCGGAGCAGCGCGAGCAGCGCAGCGAGCAGGCCAATGACGGCGACAAGGACAAGAAGAAAAAGGAAAGCGCCCTTGACGCTTACTGCGTCAACCTCAACCGCAAGGCGCGCGACGGGCGCATCGACCCGCTGATCGGCCGTGAGGCCGAGGTGCAGCGCACCATCCAGATCCTCTGCCGCCGGCAGAAGAACAATCCGCTGCTGGTCGGCGATCCCGGCGTCGGCAAGACCGCGATCGCCGAGGGCCTGGCGCTCAAGATCGTGCGCGGCGAGGTGCCGGAGGTGCTGGAGGACGCGACCGTCTTCTCGCTCGACATGGGCACGCTGCTCGCCGGCACGCGCTATCGCGGCGATTTCGAGGAACGCCTCAAGCAGGTGATGAAGGAGATCGAGCAGCACCCGAAGGCGGTCATGTTCATCGACGAGATCCATACGGTGATCGGCGCCGGTGCGACCTCGGGCGGCGCGATGGACGCCTCGAATCTGCTGAAGCCGGCGCTGGCCTCGGGCGGGCTACGCTGCATCGGTTCGACCACCTACAAGGAATACCGCCAGTATTTCGAGAAGGACCGGGCGCTGGTGCGCCGCTTCCAGAAGATCGACGTCAACGAGCCGTCGGTGCCGGACACGATCGAGATCCTGAAGGGGCTGAAGCCCTATTTCGAGGAATTCCACAAGCTGCGCTACACCAACGACGCCATCAAGGCGGCGGTGGAGCTGTCGGCGCGCTACATCCATGACCGCAAGCTGCCGGACAAGGCGATCGACGTGATCGACGAGACCGGCGCCTCGCAGATGCTGGTGACCGAGGCCAAGCGCAAGAAGACGATCGGCGTCAAGGAGATCGAGGCGGCGGTCGCGACCATGGCGCGCATCCCGGCCAAGACCGTCTCCAAGGACGATGCCGAGGTGCTGCGCAACCTTGAGACCACGCTGAAGCGCACCGTCTACGGTCAGGAGAAGGCGATCGAGGCGCTATCCTCGTCGATCAAGCTCGCCCGTGCCGGCCTGCGCGACGGCGAGAAGCCGATCGGCTGCTACCTCTTCGCCGGCCCGACCGGCGTCGGCAAGACCGAGGTCGCGCGCCAGCTCGCCTCCTCGCTCGGCGTCGAGCTCGTGCGATTCGACATGTCGGAATACATGGAGCGCCACACCGTCTCGCGGCTGATCGGCGCGCCTCCGGGTTATGTCGGCTTCGACCAGGGCGGCCTCCTGACCGACCAGATCGACCAGCATCCGCATTGCGTGCTGCTGCTCGACGAGATCGAGAAGGCGCATCCCGACCTGTTCAACATCCTCCTGCAGGTGATGGACCACGGCAAGCTGACCGACAACAACGGCAAACAGGTCGATTTCAGGAACGTCATCCTGATCATGACCACCAATGCCGGCGCCGCAGACATGGCCAGGAACGCCTATGGCTTCACCCGCCAGAAGCGCGAGGGCGACGACACCGAGGCGATCAACAAGCTGTTCGCGCCGGAGTTCCGCAACCGGCTCGACGCGACGATTTCGTTCGGCCATCTGCCGAAGACGGTCGTGGCGCGCGTCGTCGACAAGTTCGTGCTGCAGCTCGAGGCGCAGCTCGCCGACCGCAACGTCACCATCGAGCTCTCGGACGAGGCGCGCGAATGGCTGGTCGACAACGGCTATGACGAGGCGATGGGCGCCCGGCCGATGGCCCGCCTGATCCAGCAGACGATCAAGACGCCGCTCGCCGACGAGGTGCTGTTCGGCCGCTTGAAGAATGGCGGCGCGGTCAAGGTCGTGGTGATCCAGTCCGAGACCGGCATCAAGGTGCTCGGCCTCGAATTCCCCGACGGGCCGGTCAAGCCCAAGCCGGAGAAGGACGTCGCTGCCGCAGCCGAGAAGCGCACGCGCAAGCCGCGGGCGAAAACGCCGGGTAAGGCCAAGGCGGCCGGCTCCGGCGGCGCCAAGCGCGGGCCGAAGCCGGATGCTCCGGTCGAGCCGCCGAAGGCGCGCAGCGTCCGTACCGTCCCGAAGGTTCCGTTGACCAAGGCCTGATCGGTGTTCTTCAAGCGCAAATCGGAAAGTGTGTGGGCTCAAGAGGGCGAGGTCGCCGCGCAGGCGGCCGCTCCTGCGCCCAAGGAAAAGCTCGGCTGGTTCGAGAAGCGGGCCCGCCGGCGCCGGCGTCGGATCATCTTCGAGGAAGTGCTGGGCTGGATCATGGTCCCGGCCTTCCTCTATTTGCTCTATCTCGGCTATCGCGCCGTCGGCGGGATACCGAAGGAAGGCATTGACTTCTTCCAGGAGGTGATCGGGCTCGCGATGAAGAGCTTCTGATCCGACTTGCGCTGGGTGCAAGGCCGGCGCGCGGCGCAATGGCTGTCATGCCACCAGCGTCATGCGCTTTAAGCAAAAGGGCTCGCAGCCGCTGCGGGCCTTTTTCGTATCTTTCGGTCCGATGATCCGATCCTCGAGCTCCTTGCCTTTCGATCGCAGCAGCGCTGTCCCGCCAGGGATCGCGCCGGCGGGCAGCTGATGGCGCAGAGCGATGGCGAGATGACCGAGGCTGCCCCCGACCAATGGCTGAGACCATGGGCGCGCGGCTTCCGCGATGCCGCGATGCTGCCCGCTTGGGTCGTCGGGCTTTCGCTGATGGGCGTCGGCTCATTGGCGCGCGATGTCGGCTATCCCGTCGAGGCGGCCGTGCTCTCGACGATTCTGGTCTGGGCTGGCCCGTCGCAGGTGCTGTTCTTTGCCTCGATCGCCGCAGGCGCCGCCTGGAGCGCCATCGCGCTCGCCATCGGTTTCGCCTCGCTGCGCTTCCTGCCGATGACCGTGGCGCTGCTGCCGCTGTTGCGCCGGCCGGGCCAGAGCGTGGCGCAGCAGATGCTGATCGCGCATTTCGTCGCGGTCACGGCCTGGGTCGAGGCGCTCAGGCGGCTGCCGAACATCCCGCCCGAACAGCGCGTCGGCTATTTCCTCGGCTTCGCCAATGCGCTGATCACCGTCAGCGCGCTCTGCACTTATGCCGGCTTCCATCTCGCGGGCATCGTGCCCGCGCCGGTCGCGGCCGGGTTGCTCTGCCTGACGCCGATCTTCTTCCTGTCCTCGATGGTCGCCGGCATTCGCGGCCATGGCGACATGGTCGCGATCGGGCTCGGCCTCGCGCTTGCGCCGGTGGCTGGTTGGGCGATCGGCGGCGGTTTCGATCTGATCGCCAGCGGCATCGCCGGCGGCAGCATCGCCTTCCTGGTGCAGCGCTGGCGCAAGGCGCGAAAGGCGGGCGCATGACCCAGCCGATCGCCTTCCTCGACGGGCCGTGGTGGCCCTATCTCGCGCTCGTCCTGTTCGCGATGCTGCCGACCGAGATCTGGCGCTGGCTCGCTGTCGCCTTCGCGCGGAAGCTGGACGAGAGCTCGCCCTGGCTCGAATGGGTCAGGCTGGTCGCGACCTCGCTGCTGGCCGGCGTCGTGGCCAAGCTGGTGCTGACGGCGCCGAGTGCGCTCGCCGGCGTGCCGCTCACGGTGAGGCTGGCAGCGCTCGCCGTCGCCGTCACGGTCGTGCTCGCCTTTCGCCGCCGGGTGATGCTGGCAGTGCTTGCCGGCGAGGCGGTGCTGATCGGCGGCGCCGTGTGGCTGAGCTGAAGGCCTAGCCGCGCGCGATTTCTTCCATATGAAAACCGGCGCCCCGGGGAAGGCGCCGGCTCGGTCATGCTCGATGGTTGTTCGCGTCGGCCTTTATGCCGGCCGCGGTGCGAAGCTCGGACGGATCGCCTGGTTTGCCGCCGGCTGCGTCTTGTACCACTGCGTCACCGCCTCGACGCGGCGGGTGTGGCGCGGATAGTGCGAGACGATCTTCAGGAAGAAGCCGGCGATGCCGGGCACTATCTGCTCCTGGTTCTGGAAGGCGTCGGGGTTCATCTGGGCGTTCAGCCTGGCGCTGCCGCAGGCAAGCATCTGCAGGCCGGTGCGGGCAGCCTGGAGATCGCGGGCGACGAAGGCGCCGATGCGGTCGCAGGTCAGCTCGCGGCCGCGGGAATAGGCGGCGCCGAGGAACGGGACGATGTGGCCGGGAAAGCGCAGATAGCTCCAGGGCTCGTCGAGATGGCCGGCGACATGATGGCCGAGTTCATGGCCGATGACGAAGCGGACCTGCTCGTCATTGTCGGCGTCGATCAGGGCAGACGTCAGCCAGATATAGCGCTGGCGGCCGACGAGGCGCAGCGCCATCGCGTTCAGCACGCCGCTCGAGTTGTAGACGAAGGTCTGCGGGATCTCGCGCAGGCCGAGCGCGCGGGCGCCGTCCTCGACCATGCGGTGGATGTGCGGGAATTGATCGGGCCCGACCATGACGAAATGGCCGATCATATAGGCGCGGGTGATCGCGCGCGCCCAATAGGAGACCAGCCAGAAGATGCCGAAATAGAAGAGCAGCACGAGACCGTGCCAGATCGAGCCGCTCAACAGAGCAACGGCAATGGCGCCGAGCACTACCGCCCAGATGGCGATGCCGACGACGAGCATGATGCTGCCGTAGAGCTTTTCCTTGGGATGTTTGACTTGGGAAATATCGAAATTCATAGCGCAAGGCTCCAGCGGGAATGAAATCAGCTAGCCGGAATGCCTTGTCCACATTTGAGCCATAATCGCGTCGGTTCGCGTGTGGTTTGATGTGATTTCGATCTGACGTTGCGTTATCTCCGCGGAAAGCCGTGCGCCTCAATCGACCGCCAGCGTGATGTGCCGGAGCTTGTCGGGATTGCGCACGACATAGATCGCATGGACGCGCCCGTCGCGGATGTCGAGGGCGGTCGCCTGCAGGGTCTCGCCGCGTTCGAGGCTGAGATAGCCGGGCAAGCCATTGATCAGCACAGGCTTGTAGACGGTGGTCGATTGCCCGAGGCTCATCACCTTGCGGGCGATGCCGGCAAAAAAACGCGCGACGCGATCGATGCCGTGGAGCACGTTCATGACCGCCAGCACCTTGCCGCCGCCATCGCTGTGGAAGGCGACATCCTGGGCGAGCAGGGTCTGCAGGTCGCTGGTGTCGGCCTTATGGGCAGCCTTGAAGAAGGCCTCGACGAAGCGCTTCGCCTCGGCCGGGTCGATCTTGTTGCGCGGCGGCATGTCGATGCGGACATGCTCGCGAGCGCGCTTGGCGAGCTGGCGGCAGGCGCTCTCGCTGCGGTCGATGGTGCGGGCGATCTCGGCGAAATCCAACTCGAAGACGTCGTGCAGCAGGAAGGCGGCGCGCTCCAGCGGCGAGAGCCGTTCCAGTGCGAGCATCAGCGCGATCGGGGCGTCGAGCTGGGTGTCGACATTGGATTCAGCGGCGCCGATCTCCTCGACCAAAGGCTCGGGCAACCAGGCGCCGACATAGAATTCGCGCTTGCTGCGGGCCGACTTCATCTGGTCGAGGCAGAGGCGCGTGACGGTGCGGGCGAGATAGGCGCGCGGCGCCTCGACCTCGCCTTGGGCAACGTCACGCCAGCGCAGCCAGGCCTCCTGGACGATGTCCTCGGCATCGCTGACCGAGCCGAGCATGCGATAGGCGAGGCGGGTCAGGAAACGGCGATGCGTCTCGAAGAGATCGTCCGGGGCGGTCATGGGAGGCGTCTCAGGCAGCCGTCGTGGCGGCCTTGGCCGGCCGGTCGTTTGGGTGGCTCGTCCGGAAGCCGATGGCGATCCGGTTCCAGGTGTTGATCGTGCCGATCAGCAGAGTGAGCTTCACGGTTTCCTCCGGGCTGAAATGGCGTAGCACCTCCTCATAGGCCTCGTCCGGCGCATGGGCCTGCGAGATCAGCGTCAGCGCATCGGTCCAGGCGAGGGCGGCGCGCTCGCGCGGGGTATAGAGCGCCGACTCGTGCCAGGCGTCGAGCAGGAAGAGGCGGGCCGGGCTCTCGCCCTCCTTGATCGCATCGGCCGAATGCATGTGCAGGCAATAGGCGCAGCCATTGATCTGCGAGGCCCGCATCTTCACCAGGTGGATCAGGCTATGCTCGAGGCCGCTCTCCTTGATCGAGGCTTCGAGCGCGATCATCGGCTTCATGGTGTCGGGGGCGGTGACGTAGGGGTTGAGGCGCTTGCTCATGATGGGGCTTTCGGACTGAAGCATTTCTGGCCCGGCGACTGCCGGGCCAGCAGGCTGTTTCGTGCAGCGTCAGGCCGCGAGCTTCTCGCGGCGACGATCATTCGGATGCAGGGTGCGGAAGCCGCAATTGATCCGGTTCCAGAGGTTGATCATGCCGATGGCGACCGAGAGGTCGACGCAATCCTTCTCGTCGAAATGCTCGCGCAACTCGGCGAAGGCCTCGTCGCTCGGGCTGCGGTCGACGAGCCGCGTCAGCTCCTCGGTCCAGCGCAGGACGGCGCGCTCGCGTGGGGTGTAGAGCTCGGACTCCTCCCAGGCGCTGAGCAGGGCAATGCGGATCTCGCTCTCGCCGGCCTTGCGCGCATCGGTGATGTGCATGTGCAGGCAGTAGGCGCAGCGGTTGATCTGCGACGCCCGGATCTTCACCAATTCGAGCAGGCTGTGCTCCAGCTTCGACTGGTTGATGTAATCCTGCAGGCCGAGCATGGCCTTGTAGGCGTCGGGGGCGGTCTGGAAGCCGTTGAGGCGCTGGGTCATCGTCGTCTCCATCAGGTGGTGATGAAGACAGGACGAGACGGCAAGCGCCCGCGTGACATGCCGCTCAAATATTTTTGAGCGCAGCCCGAATTTTTTCGGCGGCTGCTACCAGATCCTCAGGCTTGGCCATCTCGCTGGCCGGCGGCTTCATCGCGGTGCCGTCATGACGCGGGATGACGTGGACGTGGAGATGGAAGACCACCTGGCCGCCGGCGCTCTCGTTGAACTGCTGCACGGTGATGCCGTCGGCGCCGAAAGCCTGCATCTGTGCCCGGGCGATGCGCTGGGCGATTCCCGCGACATAAGCGAGATCGCCGGCGTCGATGTCGAGGATGTTGCGGGCCGGATTCTTCGGAATGACCAGTGTGTGGCCAGGTGCGCGCGGCATGATGTCGAGGAAGGCAAGCGCCTGGTCGTCCTCGTAGACGCGATGGGCCGGCAGTTCGCCGCGCAGGATCTTGGCGAAGATGTTGTTGGGATCATAGGCGGTCATCAGCTGATATCCTGATGGTTCGAAGGAGGTCAGAGGTGGTCACCCTTGCGGAAGGGGCTCTCCTCCGCAAGCGCAGCCACTGCAGAGCTGATCTCACGCCGTTCGCCGGGCAGATAGGCGGCAACGGCGCGGGCAAGGCCGGGATCGGCGAGGAGATGAGCCGAGCGGGTGATCACCGGGCGATAGCCGCGGGCGAGCTTGTGCTCGCCCTGGGCGCCGGCCTCGACGCGGGCAAGCCTGTGCCCGATCGCATAATCGATGGCCTGATGATAGCAGAGCTCGAAATGCAGGAAGGGGTGGTCCTCGATGCAGCCCCAGTTGCGGCCATAGAGCGTGTTGCCGCCGCGGAAGTTGATGGCGCCGGCGATGTTGCGGCCGGCGCGGCGTGCGAGAACCAGCACGATCCGCTCGCCCATGCGCTGCCCGATCTCCGAGAAGAAGCGGCGGTTGAGATAGGGCCGGCCCCATTTGCGCGAGCCGGTGTCCTCGTAGAATGAGTGGAAGTCGTCCCAGACGCTTTCGGTGAGATCGGCGCCGGAGAGAACGGCGACCTCGATGCCGGCCGAGAGCGCCTCGCGCCGCTCGCGCTTCAGCGCCTTGCGCTTGCGCGAGGCCAGCGTGGCGAGGAAGTCGTCATAGCTGGCGAAGCCCTGGTTCTGCCAATGGAACTGGATGTCGTGGCGTTCGAGGAAACCGGCGTCCAGCAGCGCCGCCATGTCCGGCTCCTGCGCGAAGGTGACGTGCACGGACGAACCGCGGACCTGCTCGCGCAAGGCCTCCAGCCCGGCGATCAACGCCTCGCGCGCATCGTTGGCGTGCGGCCCGTCGGCGACGAGCAGGCGCGGGCCAGTCGCGGGCGTGAACGGGGTGGCGACCTGGATCTTCGGGTAATAGCGGCCGCCGGCGCGCATATAGGCTTCGGCCCAGCTATGGTCGAAGACGTATTCGCCCTGGCTATGGCCCTTCACGAAGGAGGGCGCGGCGGCGATCAGGCGGTCGTCCGCATCCTCGACCAGGAGATAGGCCGGCGACCAGCCGGTGCGGCCGCCGACACAGCCGCTCTCTTCCAGAGCGCGCAGAAAAGCGTGCGAAACGAAGGGGTTGTCCGGGTCTGCCTGAGAGATTGAATCCGCTTGCTCGCAGGCTGATTCAAGCGGTCGGCCAGCGCCGGGATTGGCGCAGGCGTCCCAGTCCGCGGCCGGGACGCTTTTCAGCGAGGTCGCGACGCGGACTCTGAGGCCCTCGCGCAGACCGGTTTCGCTCAAGGCAGGAAGCCCTCGAAGACCATCTGGTCGGCATGCGCGGCAGCGCGGGCGCGGTCCTCCGGCGTGCGCACCGTCCAGCTCATCAGCGGCAGGCCCAGCGCCTTTCGGCAGAGGAAGGGCGCGGCGCTCGGCAGGTCCGCGACCTTCCAGGAGATGAAGTCGGGTCGGCTCTGCTCGAAATGCAGAAGATTGGCGAGGGCATGCTTCTCACCGGCCGACAGGCGGTCGTAGTCGCCATAGTTGTATTCATTCATGGCGACGATACCGCGGGCGAAGCCGGGCGCGAGCTCGCGCAGGGCAGCCACGATCACCGGATCGAAGGATTTCAGCACGATTGGCTGGCCCTTATGGGCTTCAAGGACCTGCGCGGTACGCTTCGCCAGCCGCAGGTCGCCGTCGAAGCGGCTCTTGATCTCGATCACCAGCGGCGTCCGGCCGCCGATGGCGTCGAGGAAGCCGGTCAATGTCGGGATGCGGTCGCTGGCGCCCTTCAGCCCGATCTGCGCCAGCTCGGCCGCCTTGCGGGCGTCGACGCGGCCGGTTTCAGCTGTGAGGCGATCGAGGACGTAGTCGTGGAAGACGACGGCGTCCTCGTCGGCGCTGAGCTGGACGTCGCATTCGATGGCGAAATTACCGGCGATCGCGCCCGCGGCTGCCGAGAGCGAATTCTCGATGATGCCGCCGGCGGCATCGTGCAGGCCACGATGCGCGATCGGGCGGGCGGTAAGCCAGGCTTCGGCCGCCATCAGGCGATCTCGAACATAGCTTCGACCTCGACGGCGGCATCGGCCGGCAGGTTGGCGACGCCGACAGTCGAGCGGGCATGGCGGCCGGCATCGCCGAGCACTTCGACCATGAAATCGGAGGCACCGTTCATGATCGCCGGCAAAGCGGCGAAATGCGGGGCGGCGTTGATGAAGCCGCCAAGACGGACGCAGCGCTTGATCCGGCCGAGATCGCCGCCGAGCGCCGCCTTGGCCTGGGCGAGCACGTTGATGGCGCAGAGCTTGGCCGCTTCGAGCCCGGCCTCGTTGAAGATCTCGCCGCCGAGCTTGCCCTTGTGCGCATCGGAGAGCTTGCCATCGAGGCCAAAGCAGATCTGGCCGGAGATGATCAAGAGGTTGCCGGTGATGACATAGGGAACGTAGTTCGCGACCGGCGCGGCCGGGGCGGGCAGGGTGATGCCGAGGGCGGCGAGCTTGGTGTCGACGGCGTTCATCGGAGGGCTCCTGACCGGATCTGAACAGGAGCCTTTCATCGCCGATGCCAAGCCGGGTCGCAAGCGCGACGCGGCTTGGCCGATGCGCCTGCCGGGCAGGGCGGATCAGGCGGCGTCGGTGCGCTTCGCCAGATAGCGCTCGGCCGGCCGGTTGCGCGAGAGATTGGGGCCGAGCGCCAGCCGCGCCGCCGTATAACGCTCGAAATCGGCCGCATCCGGCAGCGAGGGAATGGTGATGAGTTCGCCCTGGTCGAAGCCGGCCAGTGCCGCATCGACCATGGCATCGACCTCCATCACCATTTCCGGCGGAAAACCGTCGACATCGACACCGGCGCGCTGCCAGATTTCGGTGCGGGTGGCACCGGGCAGCACTGCCTGGACATGGACGCCGGACGAGGCAAGCTCCTGCTGCAGCGAGATGCTGAGGTTCAGGAGGTAGGCCTTCGTGCCGCTATAGCTGCCATTGTAGATCTCCGGCGCCAGGGCCAGTACCGAGGCGATGTTGACGATCGTGCCCTGCTTGCGTGCGGCGAAATTGCGGGCAGCCGCCGCGGCGAGGCGGGTCGGGGCGACGACATTGAGTTCGATCATGCTCTGGAAGTGGTCGATCTCGCCATCGAGCAGCGAGCCGGCGACCGACATACCGGCATTGTTGACCAGCAGGGTCAGGCCCTGGTCGTTGCGCAGGCGCTGCTCGATCGCGGCGAGGTCGGCCTTCGCCGTCAGATCGGCCTTGAGCCATTCGACCTTGCGGCCGGTCTCGCTACGAAGACGTTCGGCCAGTGCGGCGAGACGCGCCTCGTCACGAGCGACGAGGACGAGATCATAGCCACGACGGGCCAGTCTGTCGGCGTAGACGGCGCCGATTCCGGTCGAGGCGCCGGTGATGAGGGCGGTGCCGAGCTGCTGCGTTGCCATGTCGAATTCCTGTTCGATTTCAGTGTCGATTTTTCATGATGATCATCATGATTGAATTTAGATGATCAGCGTCATATAAAGAGTCAAGAGGCTGGAGTGCCGATTGTCGAAGGAGCGGATCGATGCGGGTGAGCCGCGAGCAGATGGCGGAGAACCGCGAGCGCATTCTCGATACGGCGGCGACGCTGTTTCGCGAGCGCGGCTTCGACGGGGTCGGCGTCGCTGATGTGATGAAGGCGGTCGGCCTGACCCATGGCGGCTTCTACGGGCACTTTTCGTCGAAGGATGATCTTGCCGCCCAGGCGCTCGGGCGCGCCTTCGTCCACTCCGGTCGATGGGCCGCCGAGGCAAGAGCGTCTGAGCCGCAAGCGCCGCTGCAGGCGATCGTCGATCGCTATCTGTCATCGTCGCATCGTGATGATCCCGGCCATGGCTGTCCGGTCGCAGCGCTTGGCAGCGATACTGCGCGCCAGGGCGAGGCGTCGCGCCTTGCCGCGACGGAGGGTGTGCGGGCGGCGATCGAGGGCCTCTCCGCCATCGCGCCGGGTGCAACCGCGGACGAGCGCAGAGCCAGCGCCATTGCGAGCTACGCCACATTGGTCGGCGCGCTCGTGCTCGCCCGAATGGTCGACGATGCGGCGCTGTCGGACGAGATCCTGGCGACGGCCAAGGCGGAGCTTTCCTCTGCCGAGGCGTGAGGGGCGCAACCTGCGTTGCCCGCCTTGTTTGCGCCATTGCCGCAATGCACCTAGATTTGAAGGGCTGCAGTTCGCCCCGGCTAAGAGCGCGAATCGAGGATCGGCATGAAGACGTATCGCGGCGGGATCGCAGGCTTGGCGGTGATGGCGGCGACGGGAGTCTGGGCGCAAGCTCCAGCTTCGGCCGAGCGCGTCGTGCTGGTGCCGCACCGGGCGGTCTATGATCTCGTGCTCGACGACGGCAAGCCTTCGCGCGACATCACCACGGCGCGCGGCCGCATCGCCTTCGACTTCTCCGGCGATGCCTGCGACGGCTATGCGCTCTCCTTCCGGCAGGTCACCGAGCTGACCAGCGAAGGCGGCCCGCGCGTGATCGATGCGCGCACGACGAGCTTCGAAGAGGGCGACGCCAAGAGCTATCGCTTCAAGACCGAAAGCTCGGCCGCAGGCGCGCCGGCCGACATCGTCGACGGCACGGCCAAGAAAGGCGAGGCCGGCTACGAGGTGCAACTGCGTGCCCCCAAGGCCGAGACGCATCGCGAGCCGAGCGCAGCGATGTTCCCGAACGAGCAGATGAAGGCCGTGATCCAGGCGGCGCGCGAGGGCAAGAACACCCTCAATGTCCGCCTCTATGACGGCGCCAATTCCGGCAAGGACGTCTACGACACGCTCTCGGTGATCGGCCGCAAGATCACGACGCCGGCCGCCGAGACGCCGCTGCGCAAGCCGGAATTCGAGAAGCTCGCGCGCTGGCCGGTGACGGTTTCCTATTTCAAGGTCGGTTCCGGCGAGAGCACACCGGCTTACACCGTGTCCTTCGAGCTCTATGAGAACGGCGTCACAGGCGCGATCAGGCTCGATTACGGCTCGTTTGCGCTGCGTGGCACGCTCACGCGTCTGGATCTGCTTCCGGCGAGCGAGTGCTCGAAGTAGTCGTGCTCGAAGTCGTCCTGCGGCGCGTATCGCGCAGCGATAGGCCCTTCTCGATCGCGGCGTCGCCGAATTTGGCGCGGACCTTGTCGAGGGCGCTTTCCATCGCCTTCAGCTTCGGCGTCTGCAGATCGGCGAGATCGCCACGGTCTGCCTCGGCCGGATCGGAGAAATCGCTCATGCCGATGCCGATCAGCCGGTAGCGCGGCCCGGTGCATTCGCGCCTGAGCAGGTCGCGTCCGGCGGAAAAGAGGCGCGCCGCGAGCTGGCTCGGCTCGGGCAGACGGGCGGCGCGGGTGATGATGTGGAAGTCGTGGGTCTTGAGCTTGAGGGTGACGGTGCGCCCGGCAAGCTCCTGCGCTTTCAATCGCTGCGAGGTCCTTTCGCAGAGCCGCCAGAGGATCGGCTCCAGCTCCTCGAAGCTGGCGAGGTCGACATCGAGCGTCGTCTCGGATGAAACCGTCTTGGCCTCATGCTCGACCGTGACCTTGCGCGGGTCGATGCCGAGGGCGAGGTTCCGCAGGCGCGGCCCATCCTTGCCGACCAGGCGGTAGAGCGTCGCGATCTCGGCCTTGGCGAGGTCGCCGATGACGCGGAAGCCCGATTGCGCCAGCTTCGCCACGCCGGCCTTGCCGATGCCGGGGATCATCCCGACGGGCTTGTTGGCCAGAAAGGCGACGGCTTCCGCCTGGCCGATGATCGAGAAGCCGCGCGGCTTGTCGAGGTCGGAGGCGACCTTGGCGAGGAACTTGGCGTAGGAGAGCCCGACCGAGATGGTGATGCCGATCTCGTCCTCGATCCGGCGCTGGAAGCGGGCGAGGGTTAGCGCCGGGCTGGCATGGTGGAGCCGCTCGGTGCCACCGAGATCGAGGAAAGCCTCGTCGATCGAGAGCGGCTCGACCAACGGCGTCAGCTCCTGCATCAATTTGCGGACCTGGCGGCCGACAGCGACGTATTTCGCCATGTCCGGCTTGATCACAGTGGCCTCGGGGCAGGCCTTCAGCGCCTGGAACATAGGCATGGCCGAGCGCACGCCGGACATGCGGGCGATGTAGCAGCAAGTCGAGACCACGCCGCGCTTGCCGCCGCCGATGATCACCGGCTTGTCGAGCAGGCTGGGATCGTCGCGCTTCTCGATCGCGGCGTAAAAGGCGTCGCAATCGATATGGGCGAGATGCAGGCTGTCGCGTTCGGCATGGCGCAGCAGGCGCGGCGAGCCGCAGGATGGGCAGCGGCGCACCGGCGCACGCGCCTCGTCATGGTCGTGCATGCAGTCGCGGCAGAGCGCCCGGGCGCAGACGGCGATGCCGACGCCGTCGCTCACGGCTCGTAGGCTTCGGGCGGGCCGGCGAGGATTTCTCGTGCCTGCGCCACCATTTCGGGCTTCAGGTGCAGATTTCCGGCAAACTCGAGCAGCAGCGAATCGCTGGCGCAGAGATGGTCGAGCACGCCGAGGAGGAAGCCTGGTTCCTGCGCGGCGCTGCGCAGGGTTGCAGGGCCGAGGCCGGTGGTGGCCAGGAACGGTTCCAGGCGCTCCGGCTCGGAGGCCAGGAAAGCGAGGGCCTTGAGCGCCAGGGTCTGCGCTTCCTCGCTGGTGATCGGGTGCGGCATGGCCATCTATCTATGATCGACGAGTCGGGTTTCGGGTTTGCGTTTCGTCAACTGCTCGCATGTTAAACCTAACACTGAACGCGGCCGACAGCCTGGAGAATCCGACATCGGATGACCAGGACTGTGCGGACTGGGGGACAGATGAAGAAGACGGTTCTGATCGTCGAGGACAACGAGCTCAACATGAAGCTCTTCAACGACCTGTTGGAGGCCCATGGCTATGCGACGCTCAAGACGGCGGATGGCATCGAGGCGATCGAGCTGGCGCGCACGCATCATCCCGATCTGATCCTGATGGACATCCAGCTGCCGGAGGTCTCCGGGCTGGAGGTGACGAAATGGATCAAGGAGGACGACGCGCTGAAGTCGATCCCCGTGATCGCGGTCACCGCCTTCGCGATGAAGGGTGACGAGGAACGTATCCGGGAGGGTGGCTGCGAGGCCTATATCTCGAAGCCGATCTCGGTAGGCAAGTTCCTCGAGACGGTGCGCGCCTATGTCGGCACGGCCTGAAGGGAAACGCTGAGCCATGTCAGCCCGGGTCCTGGTCGTCGACGACATTCCCGCGAATGTGAAGCTGCTCGAAGCCAAGCTGGGCGCCGAGTATTTTGACGTCATCACTGCGACGAACGGCATCGATGCGCTGGCGATCTGCGAGCGCGGCGAGGCGGACATCGTCCTGCTCGATGTGATGATGCCCGGCATGAACGGCTTCGAGGTCTGCCGCCGGCTGAAGAACAGCGCGACCACCGCCCATATCCCGGTGGTGATCGTGACGGCGCTCGACCAGCCGAGCGATCGGCTGAAGGGGCTCGATGCCGGAGCCGACGATTTCCTGACCAAGCCGATCGACGACATCGCGCTGTTTGCGCGGGTGCGCAGCCTGGTCCGGCTGAAATCGGTCACCGACGAGTTGCGCCAGCGCGCGCTCGCCTCGCGCCAGCTCGGCATCGCCGATCCGTTGGCCGCGGCGGCGGCAGAGACCGGGCTCAACGGCCGCGTCCTCCTGATCGAGGACCGGCCGCTGATCGCCGAGCGCCTGACACAGGCGCTCTCGGCCTTCCACTCGATCGAGACGGAAACCGATGCGCAGGCCGCGCTCGCGCGCGCCGCCGAAGGTGATTTCGAGATCGTCCTGGTGAGCCTGGATCTGCAGAACTATGACGGCCTGAGGCTGTGCAGCCAGCTGCGCTCGCTGGAGCGCACGCGCAACCTCTCCGTGCTGCTGCTCGGCGAGGCCGAAGACAAGTCCCGCGTGCTTCGCGGCCTGGAGATCGGCGCGCACGACTTCCTGGTCCGGCCGATCGACCGCAACGAATTGCTGGCGCGTGCCCGGACGCTGGTCCGCCGCAAGCGCTTCGCCGAGCGGCTGCGCGACAGCGTGCAGTCCTCGATGGAGATGGCGGTGATGGACCAGCTCACGGGCCTCCATAACCGCCGCTATCTCGACAGCCGGCTTGCGACCCTGTTCGACGAGTCGGCGCTCAGGGCGCGGGCGCTGTCGCTGCTGGTGCTCGACGTCGATCGCTTCAAGGTCGTCAACGACAGCTGGGGTCACGATGCCGGGGACGAGGTCCTGCGCGAATTCGCCGACCGGATCCGGGCCTGCACGCGCGGCATCGATCTGGTGGCGCGCATGGGCGGCGAGGAGATCGTCGTCGTGCTGCCCGACACCGCGATCGAGGCGGCGCGGGCCGTTGCCGAACGCATCCGGGAACGGGTCGAGGGCGAGGCTTTTCAGATCCAGCGCGGGCAGCGCGCGATCACGGTGACGGTGTCGATCGGCGTCGCCAGCCGGCGAGCGGGCGATGCCGGGCCGGTCGAGATGATGAAGCGTGCCGACGAGGCGGTCTACCGAGCCAAGGCTGCCGGCCGCAACCGCGTCATCGTCGCCAGCGCCGCCTGACCCGCCATAGCGGGCGAGGTAAGGTTTCCAAGTAGGGTTAAGTTTCGATGAATAATGGTGAATCAATCGTCTCCGATTGATTCGGGAGGGCTTCCGCGTAGGGTGATTTCCAAGAGAACGGCTGCCGTGCAGCCGTCCGGAACGCCCTTCGGAAGCCCAGGTTCCGCCGCATCTCCTGGGTCACCGCTGGGCTCGGCCGGTCGATGACGGGATCCTGGCCTCCTCAGCCCCGTCGTCGGCCGGCCACCTCGTTTTCGGGGTCGTCGCTTCAGCGCAGATGGCGCTCGACGATCTCCGGTATCCAGTAACCGAGCACACCGAAGCCGACGAGCAGCAGCAGCAGGAGCAGGGCCGCCCGCAGGCGGTGCGTCCAGCGGCGCGACTCGTCGACCTCGACGATCAGGCGCAGGAAGCCGCGTACCAACCCGCCCGGGCGCGGCGGCGGTTCGGCTGAATCGGGGCCATTGCTCAAAGAGCGCTCCTGCGGATGGGCGGGCCGAGCTGTGCGGGCAGGGTAGAAGATCGATGCCCCCTGCGCCAGCAGCCCGCGAGGAACTGGCGCGACTGCTCGCGTCGAGGGCGCCTGGCGCATGCATCGGCGAATACTGGCCAAGAACTAGGCGCCGAGAGGGATGCAAGACTGCATTAACCATCGTCGTCTCATGCTAATCTGATGGCGATTCGCATGCCCTGCTATTCGGCTGCGAAGCTGCTGGCCTGACATCTTTGCAAAAGCCGACGCCGATCCGGCCGGCATGGCCTCATCGGCAAGCGGACTCCAAGGAGCGACCCATGCGTCTCACCGCATCGGCGCTCTGCCTCGCATTGCTGCCGTGGGGCGGAGGGCCTGTTCACGCGCATAGCTGGTACCCTTACGATTGCTGCAGCGACCGCGATTGCTGGCCGATGGGGCTGGATGCCGATGCGCGCGAGCCCGAGCCGCGCATCGTTCCGGGGGGGTACCTCACCCATGACGGGCATTTCGTCGCCGAGCAGAGCACGCGCGTCTCGAAGGACGGGCGCTTCCACATCTGCCGCAGCGGCGGGATGCTGACCGGCTCGGTGATCGCACCCTCGCAGCGGCCGATCTGTCTGTTCGTGCCGAAACCGGCCTTCTGACGGGAAGCGGCCGGCGGACCATTCGGGCCATATGGGCTCTTCCCGGTGCCGATGGCCGCGTCGGCATGGGACATCGCTGGATATCGGCAAGACCTTGCACATCAACACGCATTGGTGCGGCGCGTGGCAGAGCTGCCGCTGTACCATCCGTGTCACACCGGGCCGATTTGGCGGGATGTGAACGGCTGTTCATTGCCTTGCGCGTGCACCCACGCAATCTCGCCCGCCGGGGTGGGATTCCGAATGCTGCCGATCGATTCAAACTGTCCGAAGACCGTGCGAGCCCGCGGCCTGTCGCGGGGCCGCCTGCCGGGATTGGCCAGGTCGACATCCTTGCTCGTGCTGGCTTTGCTGCTGGCCGGTCCTCCGGCGTTGGCCGATGGCGGGCGCGGTGGAAACCCTGCCGGCAATGCCAATAACGGCGGCACCACCGGGATCGACAACCCGACCGGCGTCGGTGGCTCCGGCGGCGTTGGCACAGTGCCCAATGCAGGTGGCGGCGGTGGCGGCGCAGGCGCTGTCACCGGTGGCGCTGGCGGCATCAGCGGCAGCGGCCCCTCCGTCGGCCGTGGCGGAGCTGGCGGTGTTCACGGCTCTGTCGACGCCGCGCTGCCGCCGACGTCCAGCACCGGCTCCGACGGCGGAGCCGGCGGCCACGGTGGTGCTGCCACCGGCGGCGGCGGCGGCGGCGCCGGCGGTTATGGCGCGGTGGTCACCGGGACGGGCGTGAACGGCGTCGTCTCCGGCGCCATCACGGGCGGGAAGGGCGGGAAGGGCGGCGACTCCGCCGCCGACTATGGCGGTTCCGGCGGCTCGGGCGGAACCGGCCTGCTGTTCACCGACGGCAGCGCCACGACCAACTTGATGGTCAATGGCTCTGTTCAGGGCGGCAATGGCGGCGCGCGAGGCCTCGGGGCTGGCATAAACGCCTGGAACGGCGCCTATGGCGCCGGTGGCGCGGGCATCGTCGGCTCGAACCTGTCGATCACCAACAACGGCACGATCGCAGGCGGGCTGTCCGGCGATGGCGTGACCCGTGCCGCGGCGATCCGCTTCACTGGCGGCAGCAACAGCCTGACCTTCGGCAACGCCACCTCTGGCCTGACCGGCGGCATCGTGATCGAAGCCGGTACGCTGAGCTTCGCCCAGCCGACCGATGTCACCGTCGACAGCGTCGTCAGCGGCGCCGGCGCTGTGATCAAGACCGGTGCGGGCACGCTGACGCTGACCGGCGCCAACAGCTATGCCGGCGGCACGACGATCGCGGGGGGCAAGGTCTCCGTCTCCTCCGACGGCAATCTCGGCGACACCGCAGGCGGCATCACGCTGAACGGTGGCGCGCTGCAGGCGACGGCGAGTTTTTCCACGGCGCGGACGGTCGATCTCATCAGCGCCGGCACGGTCGAGGTCGATGCCGGCCAGAGCCTGACCATGAGCGGCGTGGTCTCCGGAGCGGGCGGACTCACCAAATCCGGCGGCGGCACGCTCGTGCTCTCCGGCGCCAATACCTACGGCGGCGGCACGACGATCGCGTCGGGCACGCTCTCGGTCTCGTCCGATGGCAATCTCGGCGACGTGTCGGGCAGCCTGACCTTCGGCGGCGGCACGCTGCTCGTCACCGGCAGCTTCGTCTCGGCCCGGACGATGACATTGAATGTCGGCGGCACGATCGAGGTCGCTGCCGGACAGGCCTTCACGCAGAGCGGCGTGATCTCCGGTTCCGGCGGCCTGACCAAGAGCGGCGCCGGCGAGCTCGCGCTCTCTGGAACCAACACCTACATGGGTGGCACCACCATCGCGGGCGGCAGGCTCTCGGTCTCGACCGACGCCAATCTCGGCGCTGCTTCGGGCGGGCTGACGCTGGATGGCGGCACGCTGGTCGCCAGCGGCTTCGGTACGGCGCGCGCGGTGACCCTGGGCAGCTCCGGCGGCACGATCGAGGTGGCGAGCGGCCAGAACCTCTCCCATAGCGGCACGATCTCGGGCACTGGCGACTTGATCAAGAGCGGCGATGGCTGGCTCATCCTCTCGGGCAGCAGCACCTATTCCGGCGCGACCACGGTGTCGGCCGGCACGCTCTACATCAACGGCGCCGGCGCCCTGTCAGCGGCGTCCGACTATACGATCGCCGCCGGTGCGCTGCTCGACATCAATGACGGCGTCGGCACGGTCACGGCTGGCTCGATCGCAGGTGCTGGCTCGATCCGGATCGAGCAGGACTCGACGCTGGAGGCCGGCGCGACCAACGCTTCGACCATCTTCAGCGGGGTGATCTCCGACAGGGGCAGCTTGCGGAAGGTCGGCTCGGGCACGCTGACCTTGACCGGGAACAACAGCTATGCCGGCGGCACGACGATCACAGGCGGCAAGCTCGCAGTCGGGGCGGACGTCAATCTCGGCGCGGCCTCGGGCGGCCTGACGCTGGACGGCGGCACGCTGCTGGTGACGAGCAGCTTCTCCTCCGCGCGCACGGTGACGCTAGGCAGCGCCGGCGGCGGGATCGAGGTCGACAGCGGGGTGAGCTTCGCCCATAGCGGCACGATCTCGGGCACGGGCGGGCTGACCAAGAGCGGCACTGGCCAGCTCAGTCTGTCGGGCAGCAGCACCTATTCGGGCGCGACCACAGTGTCGGCCGGGACGCTCTATATCGATCGCTCGCAGGCCATGTCGGCGGCATCCGACTACACCGTCGCGGCAGGCGCGCTGCTCAACGTCAACGACACGCTCGGCACGGTCACCGCCGGCTCGATCGCCGGGGCCGGCCAGCTGCGGATCGAGAACGGCTCGACGCTGGAGACCGGCGCGACCAATGCCTCGACCACCTTCACCGGCATGATCTACGACGCCGGCAGCATCAGGAAGGTCGGCACGGGGACGCTGACGCTGACGCAGGAGAACACCTATTCGGGCGGGACGACGATCGCGGGCGGCGCGATCAGCATCTCCAAGGACAGCAATCTCGGCAGCACCTCGGGCGCGCTGACGCTGGATGGCGGCGTGCTGCAGGTGACGGGCACGACGCTGAACGGGCTCGCCCGCAACATCATCCTGGGCAGCAATGGCGGCGGCTTCGACATCGTCGAGGCCGGCAACAGCTTCATCGTGAACCAGTCCCTCTCGGGGACGGGCTCGCTCTCGAAGACCGGTGCCGGCACATTGGTGCTCAAGGGCGCCAGCAGCTATTCCGGCACGACGACGGTTTCGGGCGGCACCTTGCGGGCTGGCGTCGCCGGCGCGTTCTCGTCGAACTCGGCCTTCACGGTGGCATCAGGCGCGACGCTCGATCTCGCCGGCTTCAGCCAGACGATCGGCTCGCTCGCCGGCACCGGCACGGTCACGCTGGGGAGCGGGACGCTGACGGCGGGCGCGAACAATTCATCGACCACCTTCTCCGGCACGATCACCGGCACGGGCGGGGTCACCAAGCGCGGCACGGGCACGCTGACGCTGACCGGCACGAACACTTATACCGGGTCGACCAAGGTCTCGTCCGGCAAGCTGGTGGTGAATGGCTCGCTGGCGAGCACTGTCACGCTGGATGGCGGCACGCTCGGCGGCTCGGGCACGATCGCCGGCGTGAGCGTCGGCAGCGGCGCGACGGNGCGCTGATCCGCGTCAGCACGGACGCCGGCACCGAGCGTGGCGGAGCTACGGCCTTGCGCGTGCTCTCTTCCGACCAGACGCTCGGCTTCACCACGCTGGGCTTAAGGGCCGAGGCGCAGCTTGGGGCGATGCCGCTGTTCGCCCGGGCCATGCTCGGCTGGCGCCACGGTTTTGGCGAGCTGACGCCGCAGGCGCGCACCGCCTTCGTCGCCGGCACCACGCCGGCCACGGTCTTCGCCGCACGGATCGACCGCGACGCCCTCACCGCCGAGGCCGGCCTCGACTGGCGCATCTCCTCGGCCACCGCACTCGGCCTGACCTACTCCGCCGCAATCGGCGAGCGCTCCCGAGACCACGCCCTCAAGGGACGCGTCGAGATGCGCTTCTGAAGAGGGAGCCGCCGGCGCGAATGCGCCGATTGAATTTGCATCGCCATGGAGCAAATCTGTGAGCTGCCGGGTTATCGCATGGCAGCCACGATTCCGCTTTGCGGTCATCGCGCTGGTCACTCGCGGCTCGGCATCGAGAGGGATGGAGACAGCAGCCATGGCGGAAAACGGCAATCACGAAGCGCTGGACGATCTGATCGCGCTGCTGCGTCGACAAATTTCCGACCTGACGGAACAGGCTACCGCCGTGTCCGGCTCCGGGAGCGAGGAGAGATTGACGGACCTGCTCAACGAGAAGCAGGACCGCCTCAACGAGCTGCTGAAAGAGCGCTCGGCCGGGGAAGGATGACGTCGCAAGCGACGGGCTGGGGCGCCCCTGGCTTATTCTGAATGGCCTCGCGGCATTGCCGGCGCGGATCGTCGGCCCAGCGTTCGCCGCCAGCACGCCGCTGGTCAGCGGCGCGCTGTTCTGCCGAGGCTCTCCACTGGATAGCCGAAGGCATCTCCGGCCAGGACCGCAAGCGGGCCGGCGCCACGCAATCGCCCAGAACGAAAAAAAACCGCCCTGAGAGGGCGGTTCTTCTAAACCAAATCAAGCAATTAGGCGGATCGCCTCACTTGATCTTGGTTTCCTTGAACTCGACGTGCTTGCGCGCGACCGGGTCGTACTTCTTCTTCGACATCTTCTCGGTCATGGTACGCGAGTTCTTCTTGGTCACGTAGAAGAACCCGGTGTCCGCGGTCGAGATGAGCTTGATTTTGATGGTCACGGCCTTGGCCATGGCGGAGCCCTCGAATAGATGGGGCCGCCGTCGGCCCGCGCAGAAAACAAAATGGCCGGGCGAGCCCGGCAATCCGATGGGCGGGGAATGCCGTATCGGCGTCGGCAAGTCAAGGAATATCGGGTGGGCATACGGATTTTCCGCCGCCCGACGGCGTCAGAGCAACTCGCGCACGAAGCTGCCGCGCTTCTCCCAGTAGAACGGAACCGGCAGATACTGGGCGAATCCGGCCTTCAGGCGCTCCTCGACCTCGGCGATGATCACCTTGGTGATGGTCGGCAGGTCGAGCTCGCGCGCTTCGTCGAAGGTGACGGAGACGAGGTCGACGAGCTCCGAATCGGGGCCGATCACGCCCTCGACCTTGCCGGCGACGGCACGGGCATCGACGGCGAAGAAGCGGGTGTCGAAGCGCTTGGGCCGGCGCGGCGGCGTGATGGCGCGGGCGACGAAGGTGATGGCGCCGAGGTCGGGGAAGACGCCCTTGGCCGCGAACTCGGCCCAGACGCCTTGGGGCGGGCTCTCAGGGGCGCCATACTCGGCGCTGCCGAAGATCAGGCCGGTCTCCTCGAAGGTCTCACGGATCGCCGCCAGCGCCAGTGCCCGGCCGCGCTGCAGGCTCGGGCGCACGCAGCGGGCGAGCAGGCGCTGCTCGCAGGGGCCGGCGAGAGCGCCGGTCGCGGCCATGCGGCGGTCACCGGCTTCGATGCGTCCGCCCGGGAAGACGTATTTGCCCGGCATGAACTTGTGGCCGGCATGGCGCTTGCCCATCAGTACCCTGGGCTTCTTCCCGGAATGATCGAGGATCAGCATGGTCGCCGCGTCACGCGGGCGCAGGTTGACGTTGGTGCGTGCCCGCTCGGCCTGGGTCAGGGTGATGGTGTGGTCACTCATCGGCCGCCGATTGCCTTCATGGCGGGCTGGCGCTCGGGCTTGGGCATGGCGCCGCCGAAGCCGTGCATGCGCAGCGCCCATTGCAGGCCGATGACCGCGCCCTTGGCCGGCTGCATCAGTGCCAGGCTGAGGAAGACGGTCAGCGGCAGCCAGACCCAGAGGTGCAGCGCGATCGACCAGTCGCTGTATTTCTCAGCCAGCAGGATGCCGCCGACGATGACATGGCCGACGATGGTGATGACGATATAGGGCGGCAGATCGTCGGCACGCTGATGGTGCAGGGTCTCGCCGCAGGCCTCGCAGGAATCGACCGGCTTCAGGAAGGCGCGAAACAGCCTGCCTTCGCCGCAATGCGGGCAGCGACCGAAGAGGCCGCGACGCATAGCCTGACGCCAGTCGCGAGCCTGGACCGGCTTGGGTTGGTGACAATGTATGGACATGGGATGTCTTCGTTAATGCGGGGCGTCAGCGCTTGCGGCCCGATCGTTTGGGCGGGGGGCGGCCCTGCTTTCGCCCCATAGGTAAAGCAGGCCGTGACCTTTTGCCAGAGCGGTCGGATGTCGCGGGCCTGCCCTCTGTGAGCAACTCGAAGCGAAGTGCTCCTGCGACCGGCGCCGCTTCGACCAGTTTGACATGGACACGGTCGCCCAGGCGCCAGCTTTCGCCGGTGCGATCGCCGACCAGTGCGTGGGCGCGCTCGTCATGGCGATAATAGTCGGCGCCCAGTGTCGAGGCCGGGATGAAGCCATCGGCGCCGGTGCCGTCGAGCTTGACGAAGAGGCCGGCGCGGTTGAGGCCGGCAATGCGCCCGTCGAAGCTCGAACCGATCTGGTCGGCGAGGAAATGCGCGATCAGCCGGTCGGTGGTCTCGCGCTCGGCCGCCATGGCGCGCCGCTCCGCCGCCGAGATCCGGGTCGCGACCTCGCGCAATTCGGCGAGCGAGGTCGATTTCGGCAGGCCGTCATCGCCGAGCTTCAGCGCCGTGACTAGAGCACGGTGCACGATCAGGTCGGCATAGCGGCGGATCGGCGAGGTGAAATGGGCGTAGCGGCGCAGGTTCAGGCCGAAATGCCCGTAATTCTCGGCGACATATTCGGCCTGCGCCTGGGTGCGCAGCACGACCTCGTTCATCAGGAGCTCGTTCTCCGAGCCCCTGATCATGGCGAGGATGCGGTTGAACAGCACCGGCCGCAGCGCCGCGTCCTTGGGAAGTTTGATGCCGATCGAGGCCAGGACCTCGCCGAGCGCCCGCATCTTCTCGAGCGAGGGCTCGTCATGGCAGCGGTAGATGAGCGGGCTCTTCGCCTTCTCCAGCGTCTCGGCGGCGGCGACGTTGGCGAGGATCATGAACTCCTCGATCAGCCGGTGCGCGGCGAGCCGCTCGGGCACGATCACGCGGGTGACCTTGCCATTGGCATCGAGGACGAGCTTGCGCTCGGGCAGATCGAGATCGAGCGGCTGGCGGGCGTCGCGGGCGCGGGCGGCCGAGCCATAGGCCGCCCAGAGCGGCATCAGGATGCTGTCGCGGATCGGGGCGGCGACGTCGTCCGGCTTGCCGTCGATCGCGGCCTGGGCCTGCTGGTAGGAGAGCTTCGCCGCCGAGCGCATCATGATGCGGTGGAAGCTGTGGCTCTTCTTGGAACCGTCGGCCTTGAGGATCAGGCGAACGGCAAGGGCAGGGCGGTCCTCGCCACCGCGCAGCGAGCAGAGATCGTTCGAGATGCGCTCCGGCAGCATCGGCACGACGCGGTCGGGGAAATAGACCGAGTTGCCGCGCTCCAGCGCCTCGCGATCGAGCGCCGAGCCGGGGCGTACATAGGAGGCGACGTCGGCGATTGCGACGGTGACGATGTGGCCGCCGGGGTTGTCCGGATCATCGTCCGGCGCGGCATGGACCGCGTCGTCATGATCCTTGGCGTCGGCCGGATCGATGGTGATCAGCGGTAAAGCGCGCCAATCCTCGCGGCCGGCGAGCGTGGCGGGTTTTGCCGCTTCCGATTCCGCGATCGTCGCCGGCTGGAATTCGTTCGGGATGCCATGGGCGTGGATCGCGATCAGCGAGACCGCGCGCTCCGATTTCAGTGAGCCGAGGCGCTCGCGCACCCTGGCCTGCGGCGGGCCGAACCGGCTTTCGCGGGCAAGAGAGACCGAGACGAGGTCGCCATCCTCCGCGTTGCCGGTCTGCCCCTTCGGAATCAGCGCCTCGCGCCCCTGCGCCTTCTTGTCGACGGGCACGAGCCGGCCGGAGCCGTCGGGGAGGGCGCGGAAGATGCCGAGCACCTGCGCCTTGGCCTTGCCCATCACCTTGAGGGTGCGGCCGGACCATTGATAGCCCTCGACGCCGCGCAGCTTCGTCAGCTTGAGCAGGACATGGTCGCCGACGCCGGGGGCGGCCGCAGCCGGGGTCTTCGGCTGGCGGCGGAATTCGCGCTGGCGTTCGAGCAGGATCTTCGGCGCCTCGCCCTGGTCGGCCTCGTTCCATTCGAGCGGGGCGGCGATCAGGTCGCCCTCGCGGTCGCGCGTCTTGATCTCGCAAAGCAGGACGGCGGGCAGGGCGGCATGCGGCTTGACCGGGCCGGAGCCGCCATTCTCCTCCAGCTCGAGCTCGCGCAGCAGGCGCTTCAGCCAGATCTTGCCGCCGCCATCGAGCTGGAAGGCCTTGGCGATGTCGCGCCGGCCGGGCTCGCGGCCGGCGGCGCGCTCTTCCTCGATGAAGGCGAGGACAGCGTCGCGGGAGAGGTCGGCGTCGGGACGGGACAAAGGCTCGGGCCTCGTCAACGGCTGCTGGGCGCAAAAGACATGAAGGGTTTCTGCCATGCCGTGGCCAAGGGCGCCAGAACGGCCTGTGCAGAACTGCCATCCGAAACGGAGAAGGGCTGCCCTTGCGGGCAGCCCTTCCATTGCCGAACCGCAGCCCCGGTAACAGGGCTAAGCGTCACGGAAACTCACGCGCAACCGAACCCCTCATGGGACGAGTCCAGGCCATGCGCCCCCCGCGACAGCGGTTGATGACAATGAGACACTGGATCACCTCCTTTCAGTTGTTACCGACAAGAGGAGGCTAGGGTGATTCCGTCGCCGGCGTAAATGGCAAAGATTCGGCGGATCACAGGTCACATAACTGCAGTGAAAACAGGCATTGGACGAGAGTGTGGCAATGTTGCCTATTTTCTGAGCGACCAACTTGCCCGCTGAATAGTCATCTGCCGCCGCCGCACATGATGTTTGCGTGGAGGGGCGTCTCGCTGGCAGGAAATCGCTCCAAAAGCTGCCGTGAACACGCCTTGTTGCGGTGTCGATATGCCCTTGAACCGGGTTGGCATGCCGCTTGCGAACTTCCCTGCCAGCCGGAACGGCAGCTGGCGCCCGGCAAGGGCGTGGTCAACAGGGACCTCAGGGGACATCGCAGTGAAACTCACTCGTCGCACGGTCATCGGCGCCGCCTTCGCAGGCGCCACGGTTCTCTCCTCGCTGCTGCCGGCGGCGGCGCAAGAGACCATCAAGGTCGGCATCCTGCACTCGCTCTCCGGCACGATGGCGATCTCGGAGACGACGCTGAAGGACGTCATGCTCATGCTCATCGAGGAGCAGAACAAGAAGGGCGGCGTGCTCGGCAAGAAGCTCGAGGCGGTGGTGGTCGACCCGGCCTCGAACTGGCCGCTCTTCGCCGAGAAGGCGCGCGAGCTGATCGTCAAGGACAAGGTCGCGGCCGTGTTCGGCTGCTGGACCTCGGTCTCGCGTAAGTCGGTGCTCCCGGTGTTCAAGGAGCTGAACTCGATCCTGTTCTACCCCGTCCAGTACGAGGGCGAGGAAAGCGAGCGCAACGTCTTCTATACCGGCGCAGCGCCGAACCAGCAGGCGATTCCGGCCGTCGATTATCTCGCCAAGGAGGAGAAGGTCGAGCGCTGGGTTCTGGCCGGCACCGACTACGTCTATCCGCGCACCACCAACAAGATCCTGGAGGCCTATCTTCTCGCCAAGGGCGTGAAGAAGGAGGACATCCTGATCAACTACACGCCGTTCGGCCATTCCGATTGGCAGACCATCGTCTCCGACATCAAGAAGTTCGGCACGGCCGGCAAGAAGACCGCCGTGGTCTCGACCATCAACGGCGACGCCAACGTTCCCTTCTACAAGGAGCTCGGCAACCAGGGCATCAAGGCGACCGACATTCCGGTCGTGGCCTTCTCGGTCGGTGAAGAAGAGCTCGCCGGCATCGACACCAAGCCGCTGCTCGGCCACCTCGCCGCCTGGAACTACTTCCAGTCGGTCAAGACGCCGGAGAACGAAGCCTTCATCAAGCAGTGGAAGGCCTACAAGAAGAACGACAAGGCCGTCACCAACGATCCGATGGAAGCCCATGTCATCGGCTTCGCCATGTGGGTGAAGGCTGTCGAGAAGGCCAAGAGCTTCGATCCCGACAAGGTCATCGACGCGCTGCCCGGCGTCGAGGCGCCGAACCTGACCGGCGGTGTCTCGAAGATGCTGCCGAACCACCACATCACCAAGCCGGTGCTGATCGGCGAGATCAAGGCCGACGGCCAGTTCGACGTCGTGTCGAAGACCGGTCTCGTCGCCGGCGATGCCTGGTCGAAGGAGCTCGATGGCTCCAAGGACCTGGTCGGCGACTGGGTCGAGAAGAAGTGCGGCAACTTCAACGTCAAGACCGGCAAATGCGGCGGCGGCGCCTGAGTTAAGAGGGGGAAGGGCGGCACGGTCGGAAAGCCCGGCCGCCCTTCGAAATCGCCTGAGCATGCCGCCGGATCGGCCGGCGGCATGCGTACAGCCGACCAGCCAATCGAAGCGAGACATGCGGATCCTTCCCAGCCTCCTGCGCATGCTTGCGCTCGCGATGACGCTTGCCTTTGCGCCGGCCATCGCGCTCGCACAGAGCGGCGACGATGCCTTCACCCGCCTCAACGCCGACAGCTTCTCGGACACGGCGCGCGCCATCGACATCCTCGTCCAGAGCGCGCATCCGAACGCGGCCGTGATCATCGAGGCGCTGGCCGATGGCCGGCTTCTGGCCGGCGGCGGCGCGGTGGCGGTGAAGACGAAGGAGGGCGGCTTCCTTGACGCGAAGACGGGACAGGCGCTCGCTGCCGAGCCGGCCGGTGTCAAGGCGGTCAGGCTCAACAACAATGTGCGGCGGGTGATCCAGGGCGCGCTCGGCGGGCTCGGGCTGATCAATCCCGATCCGGCCAGGCGCGTCGCTGCGGCCGAGGCGGTGTTCCGGGCCCGCGACGTATCGGTGCTCCCCGCCCTCGAAGCCGCCATCGCCAAGGAAAGCAATGACCGGGCGCGCCGGGCGCTGCGCGAGGCGCAGGCTGCGATCCTGATCGTGAAGACCGATGCTCCGCCCTTCGACCGCATCGCCGCCGTCGATGTGCTGCGCGAGCGCGGTGACCAGGATGCGCTGGCGACCCTGCGGGCCCTGCCGGGCGACGCCACGCCCGGCCTCAAGGACGCGCAGGCGCGCGCCATCTCCGACATCGAGGGCAAGCTCGCCCTGTGGCGGGCCGGGCAGAACCTCTGGTACGGGCTCTCGCTCGGCTCGGTGCTGCTGCTCGCCGCCATCGGCCTTGCCATCACCTTCGGCGTGATGGGCGTAATCAACATGGCCCATGGCGAAATGGTCATGCTCGGCGCCTACACCACCTTCATCGTGCAGGAGGTGATCCGGTCGCGCTTTCCGGGGCTGTTCGACTGGTCGCTGGCGATCGCGATCCCGGCCGCCTTCATCGTCGCCGGCGCGGTCGGCATCGCGATCGAGCGCGGCGTCATCCGCTTCCTCTATGGCCGGCCGCTGGAGACGCTGCTGGCGACCTGGGGCATCAGCCTGATCCTGCAGCAGGCGGTGCGCACCGCCTTCGGCCCGACCAATCGCGAGGTCGGCGCGCCAGCCTTCATGTCCGGCGCCTTCGAGCTCGGTGGTCTCGCTATCACCTGGAACCGGCTCTGGATCATCGTCTTCGCCGCTCTCGTCTTTGCGGCACTGTTGGCGATCCTGAAGCTGACGCCGATGGGCCTGCAGATGCGGGCTGTCACCCAGAACCGGCGCATGGCTTCGGCGATGGGCATCCGCACCGGCCGGATCGATGCGCTGACCTTCGGCCTCGGCTCAGGCGTCGCGGGCCTTGCAGGCGTCGCGCTCTCGCAGATCGACAATGTCAGCCCCAATCTCGGCCAGAGCTATATCATCGACAGCTTCATGGTCGTGGTCTTCGGCGGCGTCGGCAATCTCTGGGGCACGCTGATCAGCGCGATGAGCCTCGGCGTCGCCAACAAGCTACTCGAACCCTATGCGGGCGCCGTGCTCGGCAAGATCGCGCTGCTCGTTTTCATCATCCTGTTCATCCAGAAACGCCCGCGCGGCCTGTTCGCGCTGAAGGGCAGGGCGGTGGAAGCATGATCACCCGCTTCCTCCTCTCGAACATGGACAGGCGCGGCCTCGTCTTCCTCGCCCTCATCGCCGCGATCGGCTTGCTGGTGCCGCTGGCGAACCTGCTGATGCCGGCCGGCTCGCCCTTCCATGTCTCGACCGCGACCATGTCGCTCTGGGGCAAATATCTCTGCTACGCGCTGCTGGCGATCTCGCTCGACCTGGTCTGGGGCTATTGCGGCATCCTCTCGCTCGGCCACGGCGCCTTCTTCGCGCTCGGCGGCTATGCGATGGGTATGTACTTGATGCGCCAGATCGGTTCGCGCGGCGTCTACGGCAATCCGGTCCTGCCCGATTTCATGGTCTTCCTGAACTGGGGGGAATTGCCCTGGTACTGGTACGGCTTCTCCTCCTTCCCCTTCGCGATGCTGATGGTGCTGCTGGTCCCCGGCCTGCTTGCCTTCGTCTTCGGCTGGTTCGCCTTCCGCAGCCGCGTCACCGGCGTCTATCTCTCGATCATCACGCAGGCGCTGACCTATGCGCTGCTGCTCGCCTTCTTCCGCAATGACATGGGTTTCGGCGGCAATAACGGCCTGACCGATTTCAAGGACATTCTCGGCTTCAACGTGCAGGCGCAAGGGACGCGCGCGGCGCTGTTCGCCATGACCTGCACGATGCTGGCCGCCGGCTTCCTGATCGCGCGGGGCATCGTCACCTCCAAGCTCGGCAAGGTGGTGATCGCGATCCGCGATGCGGAATCGCGCACGCGCTTCCTTGGCTACCGGGTCGACCGCTTCAAGCTCTTCGTCTTCACGGTTTCGGCCTGCATGGCCGGTATCGCCGGCGCGCTCTACGTGCCGCAGGTCGGTATCATCAATCCCAGCGAATTCGCCCCGGCCAATTCGATCGAGACCGTGATCTGGGTCGCGGTCGGCGGGCGCGGCTCGCTGGTCGGCGCGGCGCTCGGGGCCGTCGTCGTCAACTGGGCCAAGACGATGTTCACCTCCGGCTTCATGGCGCCGTACTGGCTGTTCGCGCTGGGCGCGCTCTTCGTCTTCGTCACGCTGTTCATGCCGAAGGGCATTCTCGGCACCGCGCAGGGCTGGTGGGAGAGCCGCAAACGGCGCGAGCCCGTGCCAGCAGCCGAACCGGCGCCGGCGGAGTAACTGATATGAACGCTCCCGCACCCGGCGCGCTGACCTCTTCCTTGCTTTATCTCGACGGCGTCAGCGTCTCCTTTGACGGCTTCAAGGCGATCCGTGGTCTGTCGCTCACGATCGAGCCTGGTGAGATGCGCGCCATCATCGGCCCGAACGGCGCCGGCAAGACGACGATGATGGACATCATCACCGGCAAGACCCGGCCGGACGAGGGCACCGTGATGTTCGGCGGCTCGGTCGATCTGACCCGGCTCGACGAGGCCGCGATCGCCAATCTCGGCATCGGCCGCAAGTTCCAGAAGCCGACGGTGTTCGACTTCCACACGATCGAGGACAACATCCTGCTGGCGCTGAAATCGAAGCGCACAGTGCTGAAGACGCTGTTCTGGCAGACGGAAGAGCCCCAGCAGAAGCGGATCGACGACATCCTCGGCATCATCAAGCTCGCCGACAAGCGCGAGCGGCTCGCCGGCTCGCTCTCGCACGGGCAGAAGCAGTGGCTCGAGATCGGCATGCTGCTGGCGCAGGATCCCAAGCTCCTCCTTGTCGACGAGCCGGCGGCCGGCATGACCGATGGCGAGACGGCGCAGACGGCAGTGCTGCTCAAGGAAATCGCCCGGGATCACTCTGTGATCGTTGTCGAGCACGACATGGGCTTCATCCGCGAGCTCGGCGTGAAGGTGACGGTACTCCACGAGGGCTCGGTGCTGGCTGAGGGCCCCCTCGATCAGGTTAGTGCCAATGAGCGCGTGGTCGAAGTCTATCTGGGGCGCTAGCATGATCTGGACACGTGAAAACCGGTTCTCCGATCAGATCATGCGGCGGGACAACTGCTCATGCTGAACGTCGAAGCCATCGACCTCCATTACGGTGCCGCCCAGGCCTTGCGACGCGTCTCGGTAACCGCCGAGATCGGCAAGGTCACCTGCGTCATGGGCCGCAACGGCGTCGGCAAGACCTCGCTGATGCGCGCCATCGTCGGCCAGCAGCCGATCAGCGGCGGCAGGATCAGTTTCGGCGGTGAGGACATCTCTACCTTGCGCACCGAGGACCGGGCACGCGCCGGCATCGGCTTCGTGCCGCAGGGCCGCGAGGTCTTCCCGCTGCTCAGCGTCAAGGAGAACCTGGAGACCGGCTTCGCGCCCTTGCCGCGCAAGGAGCGCTACATCCAGGACGAGCTCTTCAACCTATTCCCTGTGCTGAAGTCCATGCTGGGCCGGCGCGGTGGAGACCTCTCGGGCGGTCAGCAACAGCAACTCGCCATCGCGCGAGCGCTGGTCACCCGACCCAAATTGCTGGTTCTCGACGAGCCGACCGAGGGCATCCAGCCCTCGATCATCAAGGATATCGGCCGCGCCATCGACTATCTGCGCCAGCGCGGCGACATGGCGATCGTGCTGGTCGAACAGTATTTCGACTTCGCCCGCGACCTCGCCGACACGATGTTCGTGATGGACCGCGGCGAGGTGGTGCTGGCCGGGCCGATGGCGGAGCTCGATGGGGCGCAGGTTCAGAGATTGATTCAGGTCTAGCGGCCAAGGCGCTGGAGCGGAATCGCCTTCCGTCATGGTCAGGCTTGTCCCGACCATCCATGTCTTTCTTCGCGCAGCGCTGTGTTCAAGACGTGGATGCTCGCCACAAGGGCGAGCATGACAAGGGCGAGCATGACGGAGGTCTGACCCGCTGACTCGGAGTCAGCGGGTCCGATGCAGCCTCGGCTCAAGCAGCGAGGTCACGCGCCGCGAAGACCTCCTTCGCCGCGAACAGCCCGTTCAGCGCTGCCGGGAAGCCGGCATAGACCGCCATCTGGATCATGACCTCGGTGATCTCCTGGCGCGACAAGCCGACGTTCAGCCCGGCCTCGATATGCACCTTGAGCTGCGGCTGGGCGTTGCCCATCGCGGTCAGCGCCGCGATCGTCGCGATCTCGCGGGAGCGCAGGTCGAGCCCCGGCCGCGAATAGATGTCTCCGAACGAGAACTCGAATACGTAGTTTGCGAAATCGGGGGCGATGTCGGCGAGCGCCGCGATCACCCTGTGGCCGGCTTCGCCGTCGATCTCAGCGAGAGCCCGCCGGCCGCGCTCCAGCCGGCTGGTGTCGGCGTGTGCGTTGATGTGCGTCATGGTCTTCGATCCTCTTCTCGATGTCGGCATAGCCGGCGATCTTGGTGTCGAGGACGAGAAGGCAGGCTTCGAGTTCGGCGACGCGAACGCGAACCTGCTCGCGGTGCCGTTCCAGCAAACTACGACGATCGGCTTCCGTACCGGCCCCCGTTTCGCGCAACGCCGCATAACGCAGCATCTCGCGGATCGGCATGCCGGTGGTCTTGAGCCGGCCGAGGAAGTCGATCCAGGTCAGGATCGAGGCGTCGTAGTCGCGCTGGCGTGACCGGTCCCTGTCGGCATAGGGCAGCAGCCCGATCCGCTCGTAATAGCGGATCGTATGGGCCGATAGTCCCGATCGCCGGGCGAGTTCACCGATCTTCATGGCCGCCTTCTCATCACGACGCCCGGGAAGCTACGAGTTCGAGTGCACTCTAAGTCAATGCGGTCGGCGAAACTTTTTTTTGAGGGTGCGCCGTCTCAAAACTCCAGCGGCGCGTTGTCGATGACCTCCTTCATCACGAAGAAGGTGCGGGTCTGGCGCACGCCGGGCAGCGCCAGCAGCGTCTTGGCGTGGAGCTTGTTGAAGTCGGCGAGATCGCGCACGCGGATCTTGAGGAAATAGTCGAAATCGCCGGCGACGATGTGGCAGTCGAGTACGACGGGGAGCTGCTTCACCGCCTCTTCGAACAGGCCGAAGCTTTCCGGCGTCGAGCGGTCGAGCACCACGCCGACGATGGCGAGCGTGCCCTTCTCGACCTTGTGCGGATCGATTTGCGCCCGCACGCCGGTGACGTAGCCTTCCGCGAACAGGCGCTGGATGCGGCGATGGCAGGTGGCGGCGCTGGTGTTCACCCGTTTGGCGATCTCGGCATTGCCCATGCGCCCATCGGCCTGCAGCAAACGCAGGATTCTGAGGTCGGTCCGGTCGAGTTCTGCCTCCATGAATGATTCTTCCGTTTTATCTACCAATGATGTCGTTAGAAGCTAGCAGATTGTAGTTTTGGCGAAAGCAGAGAGAAAATCTGAAGCCAAGTTCGGGAGCACCTTTCAGGGGCGTTTTGCTAGCGTTTGCGGGCCATTTCAGAAGGGAAACCCGCCATGCTCGCCAAGTTCGAACGCTACCCGCTGACCTTCGGGCCGTCGCCGATCGAGAAGCTCTCGCGCTTGTCCGCCCATCTCGGCGGTGGCGTCGCGCTCTATGCCAAGCGCGAGGACTGCAACTCCGGCCTCGCCTTCGGCGGCAACAAGCTGCGCAAGCTCGAATACATCATCCCGGATGCGATCGCGTCCGGCGCCGACACACTGGTCTCGATCGGCGGAGTCCAGTCGAACCACACCCGCATGGTCGCGGCGACCGCCGCCAAGATCGGCATGAAGTGCCGCCTCGTGCAGGAGAGCTGGGTGCCGCATGAGGACGCCGTCTATGACCGCGTCGGCAACATCCTGCTGTCACGGGTGATGGGCGCCCATGTCGAGCTGGTCGACGAGGGCTTCGACATCGGCATCCGCGCGAGCTGGGAAAAGGCTCTGGCGGATGTGAAGGCCAAGGGCGGCAAGCCCTATGCGATCCCGGCCGGCGCCTCCGTGCACAAGTTCGGCGGGCTCGGCTATGTCGGTTTCGCCGAGGAGGTGAGGGCGCAGGAGGAAGAGCTCGGCTTCAAGTTCGATTACATCGTCGTCTGCACCGTCACCGGCTCGACCCATGCCGGCATGGTCGTCGGCTTCGCCAAGGACGGCCGCCAGCGCAAGGTCATCGGCATCGACGCCTCGTTCACGCCGGCGCAGACCAGGGCGCAGGTGCTCGACATTGCCCAGAAGACCTCCGAGCTGGTCGGCGGCAAACAGATCACTGCGGACGATATCGTCCTCAACGAAGACTACGCCTATCCGGTCTATGGCGTGCCCTCGAAGGAGACGATCGAGGCGATCCGCCTGTCGGCCCGGCTCGAAGGGATGATGACCGACCCCGTCTATGAGGGGAAATCGATGCAGGGCATGATCGACCTGGTGAAGAAGGGCTTCTTCCCGGCCGGCTCGAAGGTGCTCTATGCCCATCTCGGCGGCGTGCCCGCGATCAACGGCTATAGCTACACCTTCCGCAATGGTTGAGCGCCATGGAGGCGCTCGTCCTCTGTGAGATCGCGGCGGGGCGCGAGGATCTGCGCGAGGCCCTGCTCGCGCGGGTCGGCCGGCTCGGGCTGAACGGGCGGGCGAAGCTGAGCTTCGTCGCCCGCGACCGGGTGGAGCCGGGCAATGTCGTCATCGCGGTCGGCTTTCCAGATCCGGCCAGCGCCGAGCGCTTCGCTGCCGAGGCCGTTGGCGATGGGCTTGCTTCGGCCGATGTCAGGCTGCTCGCGGTTGAGCCCACCTGGCAGGCCGAGCCGCTGCCGCTGATGTTTCCCTGACAGAGGTCGGCGCCGGGCCTTACGGTCTGGCGCCGGCTGCGTCTGGCAGGTCGCCCATGACTGTACCTGTGGCCTTCGGCTTGGTCAGCGGGGCCGGGGTCGGCTGGTTGCCATGGACCAGGTCCTGGCCGGCATGGATGTCGCTCGCGACTTGGAGATCGAGGCGCTCGGCATCGCGACGGCGGACATCCTCGACGATCTCGGCAGCTTCCTCCTCCGGCACGCCAAGTGCGCGCAAGACCTCGCCGCCGAAGACCATGGCGGATTCGAAGGTCTCACGGATCTGGTAGTCGACGCCGGCGCGGATCAGGTCCATCGAATGGCCGCGGTCGAAGGCGCGCACGAACAATTTGGCATGCGGGAATTCGGCCTGCGCGACGCGCACGATCGCATTGGCCGTCTCGCGCTTCTCGACGCAGACCAGGATCGCCTCGGCCTGATGGGCGCCCGAGGCGTGCAGGATGTCGGCCCGGGTGCCGTCGCCGTAATAGACCTTGAAGCCGAAGGTGGCGGCGGCCTGGATCATCTCCACATCGGTCTCGATCAGCGAGATGCTGCAGCCACGGGCGAGCAAAGCCTGGCTCGCGACCTGGCCGAAGCGGCCGAAGCCGACGACGAGGATGCGGCCCTTCAGGCCCTCGGCATGTTCGACGCCGTCCAGCGATTCCTGCTCAGGCGGCATGAAGCGGTCGATGGCGAGCACGACCAGTGGCGTCAGCGCCATCGACAGGATCACGATCGCGCTGGCGATGGCATTGATGCGCGCGTCGAAAATGCCGGCGGCCGCGGCGGCGCTGTAGAGCACGAAGGCGAACTCGCCGCCCTGCGAGAACAGCGCGACGCGGGTGATCGCATTGCGCGTGCGGGTGCGAAACAGCTTGGCGACGATGAAGATGCCGGCCGCCTTGACCAGCATGAAGGCGGCGACGCCGAGCGCGACTGCCCGCCATTCCTGGCCGATCAGCTTGAGGTCGAGCGACATGCCGACGGCGAGGAAGAACATGCCGAGGAGAAGGCCGCGGAAGGGCTCGATATCGGCTTCGAGCTGATGGCGGAAGGTCGATTCCGACAAGAGCACGCCGGCGAGGAAGGCCCCCATCGCCATCGACAGGCCACCGAGCTGCATCGCCAGCGCCGAACCGAGCACGACCAGCAGCGCCGCGCCGGTCATCACCTCGCGGGCCTGCGCGTTGGCAAGCAACCGGAACATCGGGTTGAGCAGCCATTTACCGGCGACGACGAGGCCGACGAGCGAGCCCGCGCCGATCAGCAGCGGCATGATCCCGCCGCTGTCCGCCGCCTTGGACGGGGCCAGAACGGCGACGACGGCGAGCAAGGGGACGATGGCGAGATCCTCGAGCAAGAGGATCGAGACCGCCTGCTGGCCCTGCGGCGTCGAGGCTTCGCCGCGTTCGTTCAGCATCTGCATCACGACCGCGGTGGAGGACAAAACGAAGCCCATGCCGGCGATGAAGGCGGCTGCGGGCGGAAGGCCGGCGAGAACGCCGACCCCGGTCAGCAGCGCGCCGCAGAGCCCGACCTGGGCGACGCCGAGGCCGAAGATCTCGCCGCGCAGGTTCCAGAGTCGCGAGGGCTGCATCTCCAGCCCGATGATGAACAGGAACATGACGACCCCGAACTCGGCGACGTGGAGCACGCTTTCGGGATTGGAGAACAGGCCGATGCCGGAGGGGCCGATGACGAGGCCACCGGCGAAATAGCCGAGCACAGAGCCGAGCTTGAGCTTCCGGAAGATCGGCACCGCGATGACGCCGGCGCCCAGAAGCCCGACGGCCTGAACCAGATCCTGAGAGAAACCCTCCGCCGCCATAACGCTCCCTTTGCCTGCCTTCGCTGTGGATATCCGTGCCTTCAAAACAGAAGGCGTCGGGGCGGTTTAGGCAAGCTTTCGCTCGACCGCCAGAGCGCCCGGACAACACGATGCAGCTAGCGTGCCGGTCGGCCAACGCTTGCCGGCCGGCTGCCATCGGGGCATTTAGCATCGCTAAAGCCGGCTCTCTGCCGGCAGCAGGAGCGTTCGCTATGCAGCTTGGAGTGGTCGGCCTCGGCCGCATGGGAGCCAATATCGTCCGGCGGCTGCACCGCGCAGGGCACCAATGCGTGGTCTATGACCGCGATCCGAAGCCGGGCGAGGCGCTGGCGAAGGACGGCGCCGTCAATGTCGGCGATCTCAAGGAGATGGTGGCGAAGCTTCAGGCGCCGCGCGCGATCTGGATCATGCTGCCGGCCGGCGAGATCACCGAGACGACGCTCGCTGACCTCGCGGCGATGATGAGCCCCGGCGACACGCTGATCGATGGCGGCAACGCCTTCTGGAAGGACGATGTCCGGCGCGGGCGCGAGCTCGAAGCCAAGGGCCTGCACTATCTCGACATCGGCACGTCCGGCGGCGTGCACGGGCTCGATCGCGGCTATTGCCTGATGATCGGCGGCGACAAGGCGACCTTCGACCGGCTGGAGCCGATCTTCCAGGCGCTCGCGCCGGGCAAGGGCGGGATCGAGCCGACCAGGCATCGCGAGGGGCGCAATCCGACGGCCGAGCAGGGCTATCTGCATTGCGGCCCGGCGGGTGCCGGCCATTTCGTCAAGATGATCCATAACGGCATCGAGTACGGGATGATGCAGGCCTTCGCCGAGGGCTTCGACCTCCTGCGCAACGCCTCGGCCAAGGACGGCTTGCCGGAAGAATACGGCTTCGACTTCGACGTCGCGGAGATCGCCGAGGTCTGGCGGCGCGGCTCGGTCGTGACCTCCTGGCTGCTCGACCTGACCGCCGAGGCACTCGCGGCCGACGAGGAACTCGGCGCCTATTCCGGCCATGTCTCGGATTCGGGCGAGGGGCGCTGGACGGTGCAGGCGGCGATCGAGACCGCGACGCCGGCCGAAGTGCTGACCTCCTCGCTCTACACCCGCTTCCGCTCGCGCAAGGACCATACCTTCGCCGAGAAGATCCTCTCCGCCATGCGTGCCGGCTTCGGCGGCCATGTCGAGCCGAAGAAGCAGGGCTGAGCGAGCATGACCTCTGCCAATGGCGCCGGGAAATCGGCGGTGATCGTCGTGATGGGTGTGGCGAGCTCGGGCAAGACCTCGCTCGGCGAGCGGCTGGCCGAGCGGCTCGGCTGGCCGTTCCGCGATGCCGACTCATTCCATCCGCCGGAGAATGTCGCGAAGATGTCGGCCAGCATTCCGCTGACCGACGAGGACCGCAAGCCTTGGCTGGCAGCGATCGCGGCCTGGATCGACGATCTGCGCACCAGCGGCGGCAACGGCATCGTCACCTGCTCGGCGCTGAAGAAGGCCTATCGCGATGTGATCGTGGGACATCGGCCGGACGTGACGCTGGTCTATCTCAAGGGCTCGCGCGAACTGATCGGCCAGCGCATGGCCGCCCGCCAGCACCATTTCATGCCGCCGGCCCTGCTCGACAGCCAGTTCGCGACTCTGGAGGAGCCGGGCGCCGACGAGAAGCCGCTCGTCGTCCAGGTCGAGGCGAGCAGGGAGGCGATCGTCGAGCAGGTGGTGCGGGAGCTGCGGCTGGGCTAGCCGCCCGGCGGCGCGCTGTCCCGCGAGGTCAGCGCCGCGATGTCCCGGGCGCGGTGGCGCGGCCTGAGCGAGGCCATGAGGAGCCCCATCCTGTGCCGAAGATATGCCAGGACCAGCGGCATCAGTGGCGCCTGCGAGCGATCGGCGGTGTGCACGGATGTCTCTCCGCTCACATGAGACGGGCATATCCCGTCCGATCGGCAGCCTGCGCCCGTCGAGCACTCGCTGCAAGCGCGCATTGCGTGCAGTTCGTTCTATGGCGTTCGAACGAACGCGGGAGGAGGTGACCTGGGCGCTGATGCCTCAGTCTTCCGCCCACATCCGGATCAGGTTGGCGAGCGATTTTGACAAGAGGTCGAACTCGGCGGTCTTGCCTTCGCGCGTGAACAGGGCCCGCCGGGTGCGGTCGAGGTCGAACAGAATCTCGCGCTGGCCGCCATCGCGGATGAAGCTGCGAGCCCAGCCGACTGCGGCGAGGCGCTCGCCCGCCGTCACCGGCGCGACATGGTGGAGGCTCGTCGAGGGGTAGGCGATCAGCGAGCCGGCCGGCAGCTTGATCCGCTCGTCGCCGGAGGTTCCTTCGATCACCAGTTCGCCGCCCTCATAGCTCTCGGGCGCGGCGAGGAAGAGGGTGAAGGAGATATCGGTGCGTAGGCCGCCCATCAGCGCATCGTCGACATGGCTGCCATAGGCGTGGCCGGGCTCGTAGCGGCTGAACAGCAAAGGCGTCAGCGCCTTCGGCCGCACGGCGGCGGCGAAGACCTCATTGGCGAGGATGCGCTCGGCGAGCTTCTGCCTGAGCGCCTCGCTGCGTGCGCCCAGCACCGCCTGGCGGTTGTTCTTGACCAGCTTCGCGTTCCAGCCGGCGGTGCCGCTTCCATCCTCGAAGCGGATCGCGGCGAGCTCGGCGCGGGCCTCGTCGACTTCGGCAGGGGTGAGGACATTGCCGATCGGCAGGATCATGACGGGACCTTCACAAGAGCTCGCTCATCATGCGGTGGCGGTACAGGCGCTGTCCATCGCGAGCACCTTCAGAGTTCGGCTTAAGTCTCTTTAGAACAACTATAATCAAGCTTTCGATCTGACCTCTTTCCTTGACTGCCCGGGAATTCGGGCTCATGCCGCTGCGACGATTTTGCGGGCCAAGTTGTGCCGGCCCGATGACAGGAGGCCGCGATGAAGACCACCAGCAAACTCTGGCTCGGCCTCGGCACCGTGATCGCCGCTGGCACAGGCCTGGCGGGCGCCGATCTGGGCCAGGTCGCGGCGGCTCCCGGCTTGCGTCAAGGCGACGGTATCCAGCTGGCGCAGCATGCGGCCGGCAGCCATGGCGCGCCGGCGACGCCTGCCAAGGGGCAGGGTGGCGAAGGCGGAGAGGGTGGTGAAGGTGGCAAGGCCGATGCGCTCGCCCCGAACCTGAAATTCGCACGCTCCATTGCCCTGATCCGCGGCCATCTGCTGGTCGGCGACGAGTTGGTGCGCCAGGGCCGATTCGGCGAGGCGCTGCCGCATTTCCTGCATCCTGCCGAAGAGATTTATGGCGGCATCAAGGGCGATCTTGCCACCTACAAGGTTCGTTCCTTCGAGGCGGCGCTGAAGGCGCTGGCGCAGACGGTCAAGGCCAAGAAGAAGGAGGCCTATGACGGCGCGCTCAAGCAGGTGCAGGAGCGGCTCGCCGAGGCCGATGTCGGCCTGCGGGCAGCGGAGCAGAACTGGGCGCGCTTCTCGGTCGAGACCGCGCTGGAGACGCTGAAGGTCGCGGCCGACGAATATGGCAATGCGATCGAGAAGGGCCGTATCGCCAAGGCGGTGGAGTACCAGGACTCGCGCGGCTTCGTCTGGCAGGCCGAGGCGATGGTCGAGGCGGTCGCAGGTGATCTCCAGGCCAAGGATGCCGAGGCGCTCAAGGAAATCCGCGGCGCGCTCGCGAATCTCAAGAAGGCCTGGCCGGCTGCCGTGGCGCCGAAGAAGCCGGTCAAGGACGCCAGTGACGTTCTCTCCGACATTGCCCGCGTCGAGCTGCAGGCCGGGAACTTCCTGCGCTGAGGCGAAAAGCCTTGGCCATCGTCACCCCGATCGATACGAAGCGGTCGCCGTCGCTGCCCAAGGCGTTCCTCGCCGGCATGCTGGCGGCGGCGCTCGCGCTGACCGGTGGCTCGCAGGCGCAGGAACAGGCGCCGGGGGCAGGCGAGGCGGCCCTAGCAGCCTTGAAGGCGCTCTATCGTCGCCCGGATGGCGTGCCGTTTCCCGAGGCCAATCCGCCGACGCCGGCCAAGCTCGCGCTCGGCAAACGGCTTTTCGCCGATCCCGCCCTGTCGGTGAATGGCACGGTCGCCTGCACGAGCTGCCATGATCCGGCCCTTGGTTTCACGGATGGCGTGCAGATCGGCCGCGGCGTCGCGAAGAAGCCGCTCGTCCGGCACACGCCGCATCTGTGGAACCTCGCCTGGGGTGCCGCCTTTTTCTGGGATGGACGGGCGCGCACGCTCGAAGAGCAGGTGCGCGGGCCGATCGAAGACCCGCTCGAAATGGGCGAGAGCCTGCCCCGCCTCGCCGGCAAGCTCGGGCGTGACCGCTCCTATCGCAAGGCCTTCGCCGAGGCGTTTCCCGAGCATCCACAGGTCGGCCCGGACCAGATTGCCGCCGCGCTCGCGACCCATGTCCGCAGCCTGGTCTCGCCGAAGACGCGCTTCGATGCCTGGGCGGAGGGCAATGAGGCGGCGCTGACTGCCGAGGAGAAGGCCGGTTTCGCGCTCTTCAACGGCAAGGCCGGCTGCAGCAACTGCCATTCCGGCTGGGCCTTCACCGACCGGGCCTTCCACGATATCGGCCTCCCCGGCAATGACCTGGGCCGCGGCAAGCTCATCGGCCTTCCGGCGGCTGACCATGCCTTCCAGACACCGTCGCTACGGGAGCTCGCCTGGACCGCGCCCTATATGCATGACGGCTCGCTGGCGACGCTAGACGCGGTGCTCGACCACTACGACCATGGCGTCATCCAGCGCCCGAGCCTGTCGCCCGACCTCAAGCGGGTGACACTGACGGAGCCGGAGCGGACAGCGCTGCTCGCCTTTCTCGCGACCTTATCGAGCGAGAACCCGCCGGTGCCGGCGCCCTTGGTCGCGGCGGGACCTGCCGCTCCGCCGGCCGCGCGCGAAGGCACGGTGATCTCGCAGAAGGACAAGCTGTTCCAGCCCTCGGCCGTTCGCGTGCATGCCGGGCAGAGCCTGACGATCGTCAACGACGATGTCCGCACCCATAATGTCCGCCTCGACACCGGGCCGCAGAAATTCAATTCCGGCGCGCAGGAGCCGGGCCAGTCTGTGACGCTGCCCTTCGCGCGGCCGGGGCGCTACGAGCTCTATTGCGGCATCCATCCGGCGATGCGGCTGGACGTTTCGGTCGAGCGCTAGCGGCACTTGCCTGCCCGGCGCGGGCCGCAACTCAGCTCCTAGTTTCAACCGATTGAAAAAAGGCCGCAATCAGAGCATTGCTTAGGGGAGGCGGGGGAGCCGCCGATCCCAAGGTATCATCATGCTCGACAAAGCCGTTCCGCCGCGCACGCTGAAGCTCAATGCCGCCGACAACGTCGCGGTCGCCGTCGATCCGATCGATATCGGTGTCAGCGCAGCCGGGGTCACCGCGCTGAAGCGTATCCCGCGCGGCCACAAGATCGCGCTGACCCGGATCGCCAAGGACGAGCCGATCCGCAAGTTCGGGCAGATCATCGGCTTCGCCACGCTCGACATCCCGCCCGGCGAATGGGTGCATGAGCACAATACCGGCTTCCACGCCTTCGAGCGCGACTATGCCTATGCCGCCGAGGCGAAGACGGAGTTTGTGCTGCCGGTCGAGCAGCGGGCGACCTTCGAGGGCTTTCGCCGCAAGGCCGGCAATGCCGGCACGCGCAACTATGTCGGCATCCTGACCTCGGTGAACTGCTCGGCCTCGGCCGCGCGCTTCATGGCCGAGGAGGTCAAGCGCTCGGGCATCCTCGCCGATTATCCCAATGTCGACGGCGTCATCGCGCTGACGCACGGTACCGGCTGCGGCATCGACTACAATGGCGAGAGCTTCGAGGTGCTGAAGCGCACCACCTGGGGCTATGCCTGCAACCCGAACATGGCGGCGGTGCTGGTCGTCGGCCTCGGCTGCGAGGGCTTCCAGATCAAGCGGATGAAGGAAGCCTATGGCGTCGAGGAGAGCGACGTCTTCCGGACGCTGACCATCCAGGAAACCGGCGGGACCCGGAAGGCCGTCGCGGCCGGGATCGAGGCGCTGAAGGTGATGCTGCCGATCGCCAACCAGGCCAAGCGCGAGACCGTGCCGGCGTCCGAACTGATGCTCGCTTTGCAGTGCGGCGGCTCGGACGGCTATTCCGGCATCACCGCCAATCCGGCGCTCGGCAAGGCGGTCGACCTCCTGGTCGAGCATGGCGGTACCGCGATTCTCTCCGAGACGCCGGAAATCTACGGTGCCGAGCACCTGCTCACCCGCCGCGCCGCCACCCGCGAGGTCGGCGAGAAGCTCGTCGGCATCATCAAGTGGTGGGAGGACTACACCGAGCGCGCCCGGATGAGCATGAACAACAACCCCTCGCCGGGCAACAAGGCGGGTGGTTTGACCACTATCCTGGAAAAGTCGCTCGGCGCCGCCGCCAAGGGCGGCACCAAGACGCTGGCCGCGGTCTACCACTATGCCGAGCCGGTGCGGAGCAAGGGCTTCGTCTACATGGACACGCCCGGCTACGATCCTGTTTCGGCGACGGGGCAGGTCGCCGGCGGCGCCAACATCCTCGCCTTCACCACCGGCCGCGGCTCGGCCTATGGCTGCAAGCCGACGCCCTCGGTCAAGCTCGCAACCAACACGCCGATGTATCTGAAGCAGACCGACGACATGGACCTCAATTGCGGCGATGTCCTCGACGGCGTGACGCTGGAGGAGAAGGGCAAGGAGATCTTCGATTACCTGCTGAAGATCGCCTCGGGCGAGAAGTCGAAGTCCGAAGAGATGGGCTATGGCGATGCCGAGTTCGTGCCCTGGCAGATCGGCGCGACGATGTGAGAAGCGCCTTCGGGCGCAACGGATACCTTCTTCGTCATGGTCGGGCTGGTCCCGACCATCCACGTCTTCGCTAGTCGAGTGTGGTGTTCAAGACGTGGATGCTCGCCACAAGGGCGAGCAAGACGGTTCAGGCTACGCCCACCAGCCTGAGCCGCGTCCCCCACGGGTCGGTGCTCTCGAAACCGCGTGCCACAGTCGTCGGCGCGTAACCCGCCTTGGCCATCCGCTCGCGCTGCGTCGCCAGCAGAGCGGGATCGGCGACTTCCAGCGAGAACCAGTCGAGGCCGGTCTGGGCCCGGTCGCGCGACCCGGCGCCGGCGCTGTTCCAGGTGTTGAGCGCGACATGGTGGTGATAGCGCCCGGATGAGAGGAAGCTCGCCGTGTCGCGGCGCGAGGTCGAATCGAGGCCGATCGCGTCGCGATAAAAGGCCTCCGACTGAGCGATGTCGCCGACACGCAGATGCATGTGGCCGATGCGCAGCCCGGCGGGGGCGTCGCGGTAGTCGCTGCGGCTGGTGTCGGTGAGACCAAGGATTCCGTCGACGTCGAGCCGGTGCGTGCCCATCACGACGCGCTCGCCCTCCCAGCGCCAGAGGTGCGGGTCGCGGTCGGCGTAGACCTCGATGCCGTTGCCTTCGGGATCGTCGAGATAGACCGCTTCGCTGACGCTGTGGTCGGCGAAGCCGGTGAGCGGCGTCTGGTTGTGCGCGACATGGACGAGCCAGCGGGCGAGATCATGCCGGGACGGCATCAGGAAAGCGGTGTGGAACAGGCCGGCGGCATGGCGCGGCTCGTACTGCGCCTGCGGTCGCGGCTCCATCCAGACCAGCGGCACGTTGCCGGTGCCGAGCACGACGCCATCGGCACTGGCCGAGATCACGCCGAGGCCGAGCACGGACTGGTAGTAGCGGCTCATCCGGTCGAGATCGCGGACGCGCAGGCCGATCGCGCCGCAGCGGATCGGTGCGCTGCCGGCAAGGCCCGTTGCCGAGCCTGCCCCGGCTGGCGCCGGCCCCTCCGCCTGCGCAGCCGCGGCGGCGGCCATGGCGAGCGAGGTGGCGCCGGCGAGCTGAAGCAGGGTCCGCCTCGTCAATGCGATCGTCATCGTCACCAGTTCCGGTCGCGGCGCATTGCCGCTGCGGCCGTGCAGAGCATTCTTCGCGGCGGCATGCATGTCACAAGCGCGCGAGGGGCAAAACCCGCTCAGGCGGTCGCAATGCAGCCGCGCCGGCTTTCGTCCGGTGCTTCCACCGATAAGAAAACGGATTATGCGCAACTTTCTGATGGTCACCTTGCCCCGTGTCGCCCTCGGCCTGCTCTTCCTCGTCAGCGCGGTCGACGGCTTCTGGTGGCTCGCCACCGGCACTCACCTGATCCACCCGCCGACTTCCGAACGCGGACTCGTCTTCGAGGCTGCACTGCAGAACTCCGGCTTCTTCTGGCCCTTCCTCAAGGCGGTGAACCTCGCCGGGGGCCTGAGCCTGCTGCTCAACGTCGTGCCGGCGCTCGGGCTCGCCTTGATCGCGCCGGTGATGGCGGTGATCGTGCTGTTCCACTTCGCCATCAACCCGGCCGGCATTCCGGTCGCGATCATCCTGATCGTGACGGGCGGGCTCCTGGTCTATGCCTATCGCGAGCGTTACGCGGCGTTGCTGCGCTGAGGCATCCGGGCCTCAGAGATCCGAGGCGAAGCCCCATTGCGGGACATGGGCGGCGAGCTTGTCGAGCAGCCGCCCGAGCTGGGTCCGCTCGTCGCCCGACAGGCAATCGAGCATCGCCTGCTCCCTGGCCTTGAGGGTCGGGATGTAACGCTTGTAGAGGGCGCGGCCTTCCGGCGTCAGGAAGAGGAGCTGGCGGCGGCTGTCGGCCTTGTCGGGCTCGCGGCGGATCAGCGCCTTCTTCTCGAGCAGGATCACGGCGCGGCTGACGCTTGCCTTGAGATGGCCGGAAAACTCGCAGAACTCGCTGGCGCTGGCGCCGTCGCGCACGGTCAGGAAGATCAGGATGACGATCTCCGGCCGGGTCAGCCCGAACTCCATCTCGATCGCCCGGAAGGAGGGCTCGCGATAGAAGTTCAGGATGTAGCCGATCTTGTAGGCGGTCGGGATCGCGGTGCCGTCGAGGATGGCGCGCCGCTGCCCGGCGTCGAGCTCGCCAGCATCGTCCTGTGGGATTAGTCTCACATTAGACTTTTTTGTTGCGCGCGCCATGAGCCGGTCCTAGCATCCTCGCTAAGGAATGGCACGGTTTTGCCGTGCCGGGAGGAGGCGATGGACCAGGCTGGTGCCACAAGGCGGCAGGCGCTTCCGAGCGCGCCGCAGCGGCAATGCTTCTATTCGGGCACGGATGCCCATCCGATCTATGTCGACCGACTTGGGGCGCCTCAGCCCGGGCGGTTGCCGATCGTCCTCGTCCATGGCGGCGGCCATACCGGCGCCTGCTATCTGGCGACTCCCGATGGCCGGCCCGGCTGGGCGCCTGTCTTCGCCGCTGGCCGCGAGGTCTTCGTGCCGGACTGGCCGGGCCATGGCCGCTCGCCGATGCGGCCGGACTTTGCCACTCTGTCGAGCGTCGAGATCGCGACCAGCCTGCAGCGCCTGCTGGAGGAGATCGGCCCGGCAGTGCTGCTGGTACATTCAGCGAGCGGACCGATGGCCTGGTGGATCGCCGAGCAGAGCCCGAAGGCGGTCGCGGCGATCGTCGGCGTCGCACCCGGCGGGCCGGCCAATCTCCTGCCGGTGCTGCCCGACGACGCCGAAGCGGTGGCCAAGCTCAAGGAAGATGAGAGCCTGGGCTGCCCCGTCCGGGTCGAGGAAGACAAGCCGCTCTTCATCCCGCCCGAGTTCATGCGGGCCTATTGGGCCAATTCCGAGCGCTTTCCGCAGCAGGCCTTCGAGGCCTATCGGCGCTCGATCGTGCCCGAGAGCGCCCGCCTGATGAACGAACGCTTCAACATCGGCGGCAAGGGTCTGCGCATCGCCGACCCGGCCAATCTGGCCAAATTGCCGATCCTGATCGTCACCGGCGACAGCGATCCGCGTCATCTGCGCGCGGTCGACGAGGCGACGGCGCAATACCTCGGTGCCGAGTTCGCCTGGCTGCCGGAACGCGGCATCGCCGGCAACGGCCATATGCCGATGTGCGAGGACAACAGCGACGAGATCGCGGCCCTGATCGTCGCCTGGCTGGAGGCAAAGGGTCTTTGAAGCTCGAACCGGCGGTACTGCCGGACGATAGCTCGGGAGGAATGTTCATGCGGTCGCTTCTCGCAGGCGGCGCCCTGATGGCGCTCGCCGCTCTGCCGGCGCTGGCCCAGGTCAGCGACGACGTCGTCAAGATCGGCGTGCTCACCGATATGGCCGGCGTCACCGCCGATATCGGCGGCAAGGGCTCGGTTATCGCGGCCGAACTGGCGGTGAAGGAGTTCGGTGCGAGCGTGCTCGGCAAGCCGATCCAGATCGTCGCCGCCGACCATCAGCACAAGGCCGATCTCGGCACTTCGATCGCCCGGCAATGGTTCGACATCGACAAGGTCGACGCCGTCGTCGACGTGCCCAATTCCGCCGTGGCGCTGGCACTGCAGTCGCTCGCCCGCGAGAAGAAGCGCATCGTGATGTATTCCGGCGCCGGCACCACGGCGCTGACCAATGAACAGTGCTCGCCCTACGGCTTCCACTGGACCTACGACACCTATGGCGTCGCCCGTGGCACCGCTTCGGCCGTGGTCAAGGCCGGTGGCACCTCCTGGTTCATGCTGGCCTCCGACTACGCCTTCGGCCACCAGCTGCAGAAGGACGCGACCGATGTGGTCGAGGCCAATGGCGGCAAGGTCGTCGGCGCGGTGCGCCACCCCCTGAACAATGCCGATTTCTCCTCCTTCCTGCTGCGGGCGCAATCCTCCGGCGCCAAGGTGATCGGCATCGCCAATGCCGGCAACGACACGGTCAATGCGATCAAGCAAGCCGGCGAGTTCGGGCTGGCCGAGCAGGGGCAGAACTTGGCGGCGCTGATCTTCTTCCTGCAGGACGTGCACAGCCTCGGCCTCAAGGCGACGCAGGGCACCTACCTCACCACCGCCTCCTATTGGGACCTCGACGAGCCCTCGCGCGCCTGGTCGAAGCAATTTCTGGAAAGGGCCGGGATGATGCCATCCATGCTGCATGCCGGCGTCTATGGCTCGGTGCTGCACTATCTCAAGGCGATCAAGCAGGCCGGCACCGACGATCCCGACAAGGTCGCCGCCGCGATGAGCGCCATGCCGATCAACGACGCGTTCACAAAGGACGCCAAGATCCGCGCCGATGGCCGGGTGCTGCGCGAGATGTATCTCGCCCGGGTCAAGAAGCCCGCGGATTCGAAGGGGCCGTGGGACTATTTCGAGATCGTGCGCAAGATCGCGCCCGAGGAGACGGTCTGGCCGCTGAGTGAGAGCAAATGTCCGGCGGCGAAGGGGTGAGTTTCCCTTGATACAATACGCGCGGGTCGTCCCGGGCGACCGGAGGGAGACCCGGGACCCATGCCGGAGCCTTGATCGGTGAGGCTCAGGAATGGATCCCGGATCTCCGCTTCGCTGCGTCCGGGATGACAGCGTGGTGTATGTCGAGGCTTAGCTTCCGTGCTTAGAGCGCAAAACCCTTCAGCCGCTCGCCGAGCGCGGCGATGCGCTCGGCTGCGACATTGGCGATCGCGATGCGCAAGTGCTGCTCCTGGCCGGGGCCGAAATAGGGGCCTGGGAGGGCCAGCACGCCGCGCTCCTGCACCAGCCGGCGGGCGACCTCTGCCGCCGGCACGCCCTCGAACGGATGGGCGACATAGGCGAAATAGGCGCCCGCCGCGAGGACGTTCCAGCCGTTCAGCGGCGCGATCGCCTGGTGGAAGAGCGCGGCGCGGGAGTTCATCTCGGCGCGGTTGGCCTGCCGCCAGGACCTGATGCCGTCGATGCCCCAGGCGACGGCGCTCTGGCCGGCACGGACCGGGCTGATCTGGACGCAGTCGAGCACCTTGCCGATCTGGGCGAGCGCCGCTTCGCCGGCGGTGATCGCGCCCAGCCGCCAGCCCGGCACGGCATAAGCCTTGGAGAAGCTGTAGAGGCCGATCAGCGAATCCTGCCAGCCGCTTGCGGCGAAGAGCTCATGCGGGCCGTCGGCGCCCTCGGGCAGGAAGTCGCGATAGGTCTCGTCGAGGACCAGCCAGATCTTTCGCTTGCGGCAGAGCGCGGCGAAGGCGGCGATGGTCGCGGGCGGGTAGACGGCGCCGGTCGGGTTGTTCGGCGTCACCAGCACGATGGCGCGGGTGCGCTCGTCGATCAGAGCCTCCGCCACCTCGGCATCCGGCACGAAGCCGCGCTGCGGATCGCAGGGCAGCGGGCGCGGCTCGACGCCGAGCATGTTCAGCGTCATCTCGTGGTTGAAATACCACGGCGTCGGCAGCAGCACATTGTCGCCGGCGCGGGCGAGCGCCATCATCACGGTGACATAGGCCTGATTGCAGCCGGCAGTGATCGCGATCTCCTGCGGCCGGATCGCTCCGCCATAGAAGGCGCTGCTCTCGGCCGCATAGGTCTCGCGCAGGATCTCGTCACCGGCGATCGGCCCATAGCGCGTGCTTTCGGGCGTGGCTGCCGCCTCGGCGAGGCGTTCGAGCAGGGCGGCGGGCGGTGGCGAGCCCGGCACGGCCTGCGACAGGTCGATCAGTGGGCCATTGCCGCCGGCATAGCCGCGAGCCCAGGCCTTCGCCTCGGGGATCGGCGGGGTCGCGGTATCGATGAGGTCGGGATTGAGCGGGGCGGGAGAGGACGCGGACATAGCTGAGCTTTGCGGCGCGTTTCTTTCGGCGTCAACGGCTTCGCCGACGGGGCTGGAGCGCGGCACGCCCAAGCCCCATATTCGAACTGCAACAGGACGAGGCTGGCGGCATGGACGACGAGACTCAGGACGCGATCGAGGAACTGCACGCCATGCTCGACCGCGCCCGAGTGATCGTGCCGTTCACCGGGGCGGGGATCTCGACCGAATCGGGCGTGCCGGATTTCCGTTCGCCGGGCTCGCCCTGGATGCGCAACAAGCCGATCCCGTTCGAGGCTTTCCTCGCCAGCCGCGAGGCGCGGATCGAGGCCTGGCGGCGCAAATTCGCGATGGACGACCATTATCGCGATGCGAGGCCCAATCGCGGCCACCGGGCGCTGGCGACTCTGGTGGCGGAAGGGCGCTCCCCCGGCGTGATCACCCAGAACATCGACGGGCTGCACCAGGCCTCGGGCATCGCCGAGGATGGCGTGATCGAGCTGCACGGCAACGGCACCTACGCCACCTGCCTGACCTGCGGCTGGCGCCACGAGCTCGCTACGATCCGGGCTGCGTTCGAGGCGAGCGGCGAGCCGGCCGCCTGCATGATGTGTGCAGGCATCGTAAAGACGGCGACGATCTCCTTCGGCCAGCAGATGCCGCAGCAGCCGATGCTGCGGGCGCATGAGCTGACGATGTCTGCCGACCTCTATCTCGTCGCCGGCTCCTCGCTCGTCGTCTTCCCGGCCGCGACCTTCCCGGTGATCGCCAAGCGTAATGGCGCCAAGCTCGTCATCCTCAACCGGGAACCGACCGATCTCGACCCGATCGCCGATCTCGTCGTGCGCAGCGAGATCGGCCCAGTGCTGGCGCGACTGGCGAACTGAGGACGGGCATTGAGGCTTCCCGTCATTGCGAGGAGCGTTAGCGACGAAGCAATCCAGGGGCGGAAGTGCTCTACGTCCCCCTGGATTGCTTCGCTGCGCTCGCAATGACGACTTGCTGTCGTGCGCCTGCTGTTCAGTCACGCGAGGCGAAGGCGAGTCGCACAGCCAGCCCGCCGAAGACCACGCCGAGGATGCGCTGCGGCCACAGCGCCAGATGGGGACGGCTGGCGATGGCGCGGCCGAGCCGGCTCGCCGTCAGGATGACGATCCCGTTCGCGATCAATCCCATGACGTTGAGGATCGTCGCCAGCACCACGACCTGGAGCAGGAGCGAGCCGGCCTCCGGCTTCAGGAACTGCGGGAGCAGCGCCAGCATGAACAGGGCCATCTTCGGATTGAGCAGATTGGTCAGCAGCCCTTGCAGGAAGATCTGGCGCAGCGGGAAGCGCGCGGCATCCGCCGTCGGCGCGAACAATGTCGCGGGCGAGCGGAGGGTCTTCCAGGCGAGATAAGCCAGATAGGCGGCACCGGCCCAGCGCAGCGCGTCATAGGCGGCCGGCACGAGCAGGAAGAGCTGCGACAGGCCGTAGGCGGCGGCGAGCGCCTGGAGATAGCTGCCGGTGGCGATGCCGGCATAGGTCATGAAGCCGGCGGCGCGGCCCTGGCTCATGCTGCGCGAGGCGATCAGCAGCATGTCGGGGCCTGGCGTCGCCGTCAGCACGGCGCAGGCGGCGGTGAACAGAGCGAGCGTGGTGAGATCAAGCATGGCGGTGCCCTTCAGGCCAGAGGCTTGGAAAAGCGGGCGAAGGCGTCCTTCGTCGGCGTGGTGCCGGCCCCGGGCTGCTGCGGGCGCAGGAAGCAGCCGTCGGCGACATTGGCGGGCTCGACGAAGGCGTCCTTGATCCAGGGGATGTATTCGAGCACCGGCGTCGCCGGATGCCAGTAGGCGAGATGGACATGAACCTGACTCATCTCGCCGGCATGAGGCGCGACCGGCAGGCGATGGGCCAGGGCCAGCTCGGCAACCTGGATGTATTCGGTGATGCCGCCGAGGCGGGTGACGTCGGGCTGGACATAGTGGATCGCGCCGGCCTGCACGAAGGCGCGGAAGGCGTCGAGCGTATAGAGCTGCTCGCCGAGCGCGACGGGAATGGAGGTCGAGCGGGCGAGCTCGGCATGCGAACCGATATCGTCGTACCAGAGCGGCTCCTCGAACCAGAACAGGTCGAGTGCCTCGGCGCGGGCGCAGAAGCGCTTGCAGGTCGGCAGGTCCCATTTGCCGTTGCCGTCGACCGCGATGGTGACATGGTCGCCGACAGCGCGGCGGACCGCTTCGAGCCGGCCGATATCGGTCATCGGATCGGCATGGCCGACCTTGATCTTGATGCGGTGGAAGCCGTCGCGCTCGACTGCCATGCGTGCGCCCTCGACCAGCTCGTCCTTGGGGATCGAGAGCCAGCCGATGTCGGTATTGTAGGCTTCGAGCTTGGTCTTGCTGGCGCCGCCGAGCAGATGCCAGAGCGGCAGGCCCGCCTTTTTCGCCTTGAGATCCCAGAGCGCGACATCGACGGCGGCCAGAGCGAGCTGGGTGATGCCGGCGCGGCCGACCCATTGCAGCGCCGGGTGGCGGGCGAGCTTCAGCCAGAGCCGCGAATGCTCCGATGCATCCTCGCCCATAAGCAGCGGCGCGTAGCAATCGCGGATGCACGATGTGATCAGCCGGTCGGAGGCGAGATCGGCATGGGTGCCGGTGAAGCCGTAGCCGGTGAGCCCGTCCTCGCTGACGATCTTCGTGCCGACCACGCCCCAATGGCTGATCCGATGGGTCGAGTCGGCGATCGAGCCGCCGGTGACCGGGATATGGAGGATGAAGGGCTCGATACGGGCGATGCGCATGACGGTGCTCCGGCTCTTGCCTGCGACTCTTGGACCGATCATCGACCTGATGCACGGAAGCGACAAGGCGCAGCTTTCGGCGGCCTTACACGCGCTTTGCGCATGCTGATGATGTGGATGAGCGGGAAGCGGCTGTTTCCCGGCTTCGTCGGGGTGCTATCGTCACGTCACGAATCACGTTCGCGGCGGAGATGAGCGGAACATGTCCGACGAATACGGCGACGGAGGCAGGCCACCGGTCGGCCCGCTGCAATCGCTCAACCGGATCGTGCGACTGGACGGGCCTGAGACGATTGCCGAGCAGGTGGTCGAGATCATCGGCCACGTCAAATGGTTCGATGTGAGCAAAGGCTACGGCTTCGTGGTGCCACAGGATGGCGGCAGCGATGTCCTGGTCCATGTCACCACCCTGAAACGCGACGGCTTCCATGCCATCGCCGAGGGCGCGCGCATCGTGCTCGAGGCGGTTGCCAAGGCGCGTGGTCGCCAGGCCACGCGGGTGCTTTCGATCGACACCTCCGCGGCGCGCCATCCGGCCGAGATGCCGATGCCGCGCACCAATGCGACGGTGACGCCGACGAGCGGGCTGGAGCGCATGGTGGTGAAGTGGTTCAACCGCCTGCGCGGCTTCGGTTTCGTCTCGGCCGGCGAGGGCGCGCCCGACATCTTCGTCCATATGGAGACGCTGCGCCGCTACGGCATCGTCGAGCTGATTCCGGGGCAGACCGTGCTGGTGCGCTATGGGCCTGGACCGAAGGGGCTGATGGCGGCAGAGATCCGGTTCGAGCAGGGCGGGCCGCCCAGTTCGCACTGAGAAAAACTCTCTCCGAAAGGGCGCCTTCGGGCGCCTTTTTTGTTGTGTTGCAGGTGGCTGCGGAGACTGACTTAGGTAATTCACGTCATCTGTTGTGAATATGGTATTTTGCCGTTGAATTGTGCGTAATGCGCATGATAGAGGCAGCTCGTGATTGATTTTGGAGCACGCTCCGCTTGGCTGATGGCGGGCGGGACGAGCTCCGGAGAGCCTGCCGTGAAGCTGTTCCATCCGATCCTCGCGGGCGCGACGCTGGCCGAGCGCGCCGTCGCCTGTGCCGGCGTCTTCGCCGCGATCGCGCTCACGGCGGCGGCTGGATATGTCTTCCCGACCAACTCGCCGCTGGTGGTGGCGCCGATCGGCGCGTCGGCCGTGCTGGTCTTCGTCGTGCCGGCGAGCCCGCTGGCGCAGCCCTGGCCGGTGGTCGGCGGCAATGTGATCTCGGCGCTGGTCGGGCTCGCGGTCGGCTGGGCCGTGCCGGACCTGACCATTGCGGCGGCGCTTGCCGTGGCCCTCGCCATCGCGACCATGTCGCTGACGCGCTCTCTGCACCCGCCGGGCGGGGCGGTCGCGCTGACGGCCGTGCTTGGCGGTCCCGCCGTGATGAAATGGGGGCTGTTGTTTCCCTTCGTGCCGATCGGGCTGTGCTCGCTGTCCCTGGTCGCACTCGGCGTCGCCTTCCATAGCCTGACCTGGCGCAGCTACCCGCATCGGTCGCAGGCAGCCGGGACTGTCGTCTCGCAGGCCGCGGCACCGGCGATGTTCAGCGCGCCAGATATCGACGAGGCGCTGGTGCAGATGGGCGAATCCTTCGACATCGCGCGCGAGGATCTCGACCGATTGCTGCAGTATGCCGAGGCGAGCGCGATGCGGCGGCAGGCTCGGAGTTCGTGATCTCAGCCGTTTCTGAACGGAAACGGCGAATTTGAGCGAATCGATTTCACCCGACCTGAAGGGACCCGCGGCTAGGGTGACCTCGTTATGAGGACATGCCGATTGCCGTGCTGCTGATCACCGACCGTCCGGAAGAGAGCCAGAAGCTCGAGCGACTGCTGTCGCTTTGGGGGCCTTGCGGTGTCGTCGACCTGCATCGTCCGGCGAAAGGCGGGCCGATGCCGGCGCGACTGCTCGTCAGCGATGTCGATCTGTCGAACCGCGTCGCGGTCGAGGCCGTCCGTGATCGGGTCGCGGCACACCGGCGCAAGGGAATGCCCTTTCTCTGCCTGCTGCGGGACCAATCTCCGCGCCTGACGATCCAGGCCAATGCGATCGGCGCGAGCGCCATCCTGCCGGCAGGCCTTCCGGCAAAGACTCTGCTCGACGAGATCGGCCGCATTCTCAATCCTGGAGGATACGGCGCGATCCAGCAGAACTTCATTGCGGCATCCGCCGGCATGGCCGACATGCTTTCGGCTGCCGCCGAAGGTCGGGCCTTGCCGGTGGCAGCCATCGAGGGCAGCGTCGAGGCGATCAACCGCGCTGCCGACGATCGCGATCTCGGCGCCTGGCTCGAGATGGTCTGGAACCATGACGATGCAACCTATCAGCACTGTCTGCTGGTGGCAGGTCTTGTCGCGGCTTTCGCGCGGGAACTCGGTTTTCCCGAAGAGGCGCGCAAGCAGGTCACCAGCGCCGCCGTCTTGCACGACATCGGCAAGGCACGCGTTCCGCTCGCGATCCTGCACAAGGCCGGCAAGCTGACGACGGAGGAGCTCGCGATCATGCGTGAGCACCCGCAGATCGGCTATGAGATGCTGTTGCGGCAGGGAGCCTTCGCCCGCGAGGTCGTCGAGGCCGCGCGCAGCCATCATGAATATCTCGACGGCACCGGCTATCCGCAGGGGCTGAAGGCGCACGAGATCTCGGACGTCGTCCGGATGGTCACGATCTGCGACATCTATGCCGCGCTGATCGAACGACGCCCCTACAAGGCGCCGATGGCGCCGCAGGAAGCCTATGCCATGCTGGCCGGGATGGGCGCCAAGCTCGATGGCGACCTGCTGCGGGCATTCCGGGCCATGGTGCTGCCGGGCTGAGATTCAGAGCGCGAAGGACGTGCCGCAGCCGCAGGAGCTGGTCGCGTTCGGGTTGATGATCCTGAAGGATTGACCGACGAGATCGTCGACGAAATCGATGGTCGAGCCGTCGAGCAGCTCAAGCGAGGTTTCGTCGATCAGCACGGTAGCGCCGTCGCGCTCCAGCACGAGATCTCCGTCGGCCTTCTCACGGTCGATATCGAAGACATACTGGAATCCCGAGCAGCCGCCGCCGGCGACGCTGACGCGCAGCATCGAGCCCGGTGCCTCGCTCGCCATCACCGCGAGGATACGGCTCGCAGCCTTGTCGGTCAGCGAGATCGCGTGCGGCTTGGCTTCGATCGCCATGGTCATGCGCAGAACATCCTTGCTCCTGCCTCGATTGCAAAGGTAATGGCGCAGGCGCATCGCTTCAAGCCGCGCCTGCCCCAGGGGCTGCTATGCCGCAAGCACACGAGAACACCATAGCCCAGACGCGCGAGCCCGGCGATCGCTGGCGCGCGGTCTACGCCTGCCGGACCGCGACGAGTCGCGGCCGGCTGGTCGAGGAACCCGGCTCGGCGACGCGCAATCCGTTCCAGCGCGACCGCGACCGGATCATCCACTCGACCGCCTTCCGCCGGCTGAAGCACAAGACCCAGGTCTTCGTCTCGCATGAGGGCGACCATTTCCGCACGCGCCTGACCCACACGATCGAGGTGGCGCAGATCGCCCGCGCTCTGGCCCGCGCGCTCGGGCTCGACGAGGACTTGGCCGAGGCGCTGGCGCTGGCCCACGATCTCGGTCACACGCCCTTCGGCCATACCGGCGAGGACGCGCTCGACGAATGCATGGCCGGTTTCGGCGGCTTCGACCACAACGCCCAGACACTGCGGATCGTCACCCGGCTGGAGCGGCGCTATGCCGGCTTCGACGGGCTCAACCTGACGTGGGAGACGCTGGAGGGGCTGGTCAAGCACAACGGCCCGCTGCTCGATCCCGACGGCAAGCCGACCGAGCGCTATGCCAAGACCGGCATTCCGGTCGCGATTCTCGAATACCAGGAGAAGCAGGATCTCTGGCTGGGTAGTCATGCCTCGGCCGAGGCGCAGGTCGCGGCGCTCGCCGACGACATCGCCTATAACGCGCACGACATCGATGACGGCCTGCGGGCCGGGCTGTTCGATCTCTCCGAATTGCGCGCGGTGCCGTTCCTCGCCGGACTTCTCGACGAGATCGACGCCTTGCATCCCGGGCTGGAGCGCCCGCGCGCGATCAACGAAATGGTGCGCCGGGTGATCACGCGCTTCGTCGAGGATGTGATCCGCGAATCCGAGGCGCGCATCGCGGCGCTGGCGCCGGTGGATGCCGACGCGATCAGGCGGGCCGGCGCGCAGGTCGTGGCCTTCTCGTCGGCGATGGTTGCGGCCGACAAGGCGATCAAGGGCTTCCTCTATCCCAACATGTATCGCCATCCGCGCATCGGTGTGATCCGCACGGAGGCGGCCGACATCGTCCGCGACCTGTTTGTGCGCTTCCAGGCGCAGCCGCAGGCCATGCCGGCCGAATGGGCGGCCGGATGTGACGAGCTCGACGAGGCGCGGCTGGCACGCCGGGTTTCCGACTACATCGCCGGCATGACCGATTCCTACGCGCTCGACGAGCACCGGCGCCTGTTTGACGCCACCCCGTCGCTGCGATAGGGCCGGGCGCTTCCTTACGCATTCTTGGTCGCCATGAACATTTTCGAGACTTTCTCCGCACGCCTCGCCACCGTCCTTGCCGGACTGGCTGAAACCGGCCGCCTCCCGGCCGGGCTGTCGCTGGCGCGCGTCGTGGTCGAGCCGACCAAGGATCCGGCTCATGGCGATCTCGCGATCAACGCCGCCATGGTGCTGGCCAAGGAGGCCGGCATGGCGCCGCGCGCTCTGGCCGAGCTGATCGTCGCCGAGCTCGCCAAGGATGGCGACGTACTCAAGGCCGAGATCGCCGGACCTGGATTCATCAACCTGACGCTGCAACCTGCTGTTTTCACAAAGGTTCTCAAGGCTGCTGTGTTGGCCGGCACCGAGCATGGCCGTGGTGCCGCCAAGGGCGAGCCCAGGATCAATGTCGAGTACGTCTCGGCCAATCCGACCGGGCCGATGCATGTCGGCCATGGCCGCGGCGCGGTGTTCGGTGATGCGCTGGCGAGCCTGCTCGCCTTCGCCGGGCACGACGTCACCCGCGAATACTACATCAACGATGCCGGTGCGCAGGTCGATGTGCTCGCCCGCTCCGCCTTCCTGCGCTACCGCGAGGCGCTGGGCGAGGATATCGGCGCGATCCCGGAAGGGCTCTATCCCGGCGACTATCTGGTCTCCGTCGGACAAGCGCTCGCCGAGCAACATGGCCCGTCGCTGCGCGACAAGCCCGAATGGGACTGGCTGCCGCTGGTGCGCCAGGCGGCGATCGATGGGATGATGGCGATGATCCGCGACGATCTCGCCGCGCTCGGTGTCGTCCATAGCCTCTTTTTCTCGGAGCGCTCGCTGCAGGGCCGCGACGGCAATTCCAACGCCGTGCACCAGACGATCGAGGATCTGCGCTCCCGTGACCTGGTCTATGAGGGCCGGCTGCCGCCGCCCAAGGGCCAGAAGGATGAGGACTGGGAGGATCGCGAGCAGACCCTGTTCCGTGCCACCAAGTTCGGCGACGACGTCGACCGGCCGCTGCTGAAATCGGATGGCAGCTACACCTATTTCGCCAACGACATCGCCTATCACCGCTCCAAGTTCACCCGCGGCTTCGCCGAGATGATCGACGTCTGGGGCGCCGATCATGGCGGCTACGTCAAGCGCATGCAGGCGGCGGTGAAGGCGGTGACGAACGGGGAGGGCGCGCTCGACGTCAAGCTCTGCCAACTGGTCCGCCTGCTGCGCAATGGCGAGCAGGTCCGGATGTCGAAGCGCTCCGGCGACTTCGTCACGCTGCGCGAGGTCATCGACGAGGTCGGCCGCGACGCGGTGCGCTTCATGATGATCTTCCGCAAGAACGATGCGACGCTCGACTTCGACCTCGCCAAGGTGGTCGAGCAGTCGAAGGACAATCCGGTCTTCTACGTCCAGTACGCGCATGCGCGCTGCGCCTCGATCTTCCGCCAGGCGGCCGAGGCTTTCCCGGACCTCGACCTTACGCCGCAGGCGCTGGCGCAGTCGGATCTCGGTTTGCTGACCGACGAGTCGGAGATCGGTATCGTCAAGATGATCGCGGCGTATCCGAGGATGATCGAAGCCGCGGCTTCGTCACACGAGCCCCATCGTGTCGCCTTTTTCGTGCACGACCTGGCCAGCGCCTTCCACTCGCTGTGGAACAAGGGCAAAGACTCGCCGCAATTACGGTTCGTTAATCAAACTGATCGAAAGTCGACATCGGCAAGATTGGCGTTCGTGCATGCGGTACGCAGCGTCCTTGCTTCCGGTCTGGCGGTCGTTGGGGTGACGGCGCCGGAGGAGATGCGCTGACGGGGTCCATCCCGGCGCATCGGGTGCTTTGCGGATCAGGATGATCCGGCCAGCGCCCGCCGGGTCCGATACGAAGGCGGTGTTGGCCGATATGCCGAAAGGCGGGTCGGCTGGGCTTTCGTCAGATTGACCGCGCTGTGGCGGCATCCTTTGATGGATGGCGGCATGCGCTGGAATGGATCATGTCATGAGCGAGCCAGCTAGAAACCGTTTCGCCCTCGATCTCGACGACCTCGAGCGCCAGCTGCGTGGAGCGGCCCAGCCGCAGAAGGCGGGCGCTGCCTCCGATCCGCTGATGGAGCTGACCCGTCTCGTCGGCCAGGACGATCCGTTGAAGGAGCTCTTCGCCGGCCGCCCCGCCGAGCAGGCGCGTCCCGCGGCCCCGGCTGCGCCGCAGCCCGCCTCCTGGTCCGGCAATCGGACCGAGCCCAGTTTCCAGCCGACGCTGGTCGCGACGCCGCCGGTGCAGCCGATCTCGCCGCCGGCCGATGTGCGCGGTGCGCTCGACGAGTTCGAAGCGCTGCTGCGCCGGACCGAGCCGGTGCGGACCACGCCGCAGCCTGTTGCGCAGGCACCCGCCGCGCCGGCGCATGATTATGACGAGCCGGAGCCGCTCCCGGTGCGCGCGCAACCCTATGCGATGCAGGACGGGCCACACGCCTATGTTCCCGAGCAGCCGCGCGATCTCGACGAGGCTGCCGGGCACAGCCATGTGCAGGCGCAGGCCTATGCTCCCCAGCCTGCACCCGACTATCATCAGGCTGCGCCGGACTATGACGCGCAGCATCAGGATGCCGAGGACGAGCATCGCGACTTCCGGCGCTCGCGGTCGCGCAAGGGCATGCTGACGGCGGCGGCGCTGGTCATCGTCGCGGTTGGCGGCGTCGGTGCCGCCATGGTCTTCCGCAATGGCAAGCCGGCTGGCGTCAACGGCCAGCCGCCGGTGATCGCGGCCGATACCGGCCCGTCCAAGGTCGCCCCCGTCAATCCGGGCGGCGCCGAGATCCCGAACCAGAACAAGCAGATCTATGAGCGCAGCGGCGACGCCAGCGCCGACAAGACCAAGGTGGTCAGCCGCGAGGAACAGCCCGTCGACGTGCAGCAGGCGGCGCGCTCCATGGCGCCGCGCCCGACGCAGGCCTCGAACGGCGCGATCACGCCGACCGACACCGCCGGCGCTGGCCTTGCTTCCGCCGAGCCCGGCCTGGTGCCGATCCCGGCCGTGCCGGGGCTTGGCGAGCCGCGCAAGGTCCGCACCGTCGCGATCCGCCCCGACGGCACGCCGGCGCCGGCCAATGCCACTGCGTCGAGCGCCCCGGGACAGGGCATCGTGACCGGCTCGGCTCCGTCGAATCGTCCGGCCTCGGCGACCCCGGCCCAGACCGCCCAGGCCGCCCCGCGTCCGCAGCAGCCGAGCGCGACGCCGGCCACGGCGCCGAAGACGCAGGAGCGCGCCGCCGCTCCGGCGGCTCCGCCGGCTGCCCAGACGCCCCTGGCCAACACCCGCACCGCCGCACTCGCACCGCAGCAGGCCGAGCCAGCTGCTACCGCGCCGCGGGCCGACCCGAATGGCGGCTTCGCCGTGCAGCTCGGCGCGCCGGGCAGCGAGGCCGAGGCGCGCGCCACCTTCGCGGCGCTACAGCGCAAATATCCCGGCCAGCTCAACGGCCAGAGCCCGATCGTGCGCAAGACCGAGCTCGCCGGTGGCAAGACGGTCTACCGCTTGCGCGTCGGCCCGTACTCCCGCGAGGATGCGAGCTCGATGTGCTCGGCGTTGCAGGCTGCCGGCGGGCAGTGCTTCATCGCCAAGAACTGAGCAGGCGCGGGCGGAGCCGAGGGTTCCGCCGCCGATAGAACCAAAGCCGGCCGCTATCGTCGCGGCCGGCTTTTGCTTGCGTGGGGCTTCGACGGCGGGGCAGGCTGGTCGGGATCTCCAGCGATGCAGGCTTCCAGATGTCCCCCCATCCAATTCCCGGCCGCGCCGCCGACCCACGCTTCCTCGATTGCGAGAGTTCGGTGCCTGAAGCCGTGCCGCATGGCGCCGTCGCGGTCATCGGCATTCCGGCCGCGACGCCCTATCGCTCCGGCCGTGCCCATAGCGAATCGGCGCCGGCCGCCATCCGCCGCGCCAGTGCGGCCCAGGTCGCCAAGCTCACGCATTACGATTTCGATCTTGGCGGGGCACTGCTGCCGGCGGGAGGGCGGCTGGCCGATTGCGGCGATCTCGGCTTCGATCCGGCCGACCTGCCCGGGAACCGTGCGCGAATCGCGGAGACCTATGCGACGCTGCTGGCGCGCGGTGCGGCGCCGCTCCTGCTCGGCGGCGACGACAGTGTCCAGATCCCGGCGCTCGGCGCCTTCGCGGCACGCGGCGAGATCACGATCCTGCAGGTCGATGCCCATATCGACTGGCGCGAGGAGGTCGAGGGCGAGCGCTTCGGCCTGTCGAGCACGATGCGGCGCGCCTCGGAGTTCGACGGCGTCAAGACGATCGTGCAGGTCGGCGCCCGCGGCACCGGCAGCGCCCGGCCCTCGGATGTGGCGGAGGCAAGGGCGGCCGGAGCGCAATTGATCGATATGAGCATCCTGCGGGCGAAGGGGATGGCACCGGCGATCGAGGCCGTTCCGCCGGGACGGCCGGTGGTGGTCTGCTTCGACGTCGACGGCTTCGACCCCGCCGTCGTGCCGGGCGTTCTCGGCCGCACGCCCGGCGGGCTTGCCTTCGGCGATGTCGTCACGCTGCTGAACGGCGTGGCAGAGCGGGCGCCGATCATCGGCTTCAACATCGTCGAATTCGTGCCGGAAGCCGATATCGACGGCCTCGGCACGCGCACGGTCTGCCGGCTGGCCATGCTCGGGGCCGGGCTGCTGGCCCGCAGCGCCGCGCGCTGAACCACATCCCCATGCCGCTGTGCAGGAATCCCGGATTGCTCCCGCGATCCGGACATGCGCGCGTTGCGGCGCCGTGGCTGGAGCACGGTCAGCGCGTGCTCTAGCTTCGCCCCGAATCCGCGGCCTAATCCGGTCTGAAAATGCGGAAGGCCTGCAAGTGAGAGGAACCACCATGGACCGCCGCAAGCTCCTCAAGACGACCGCCGCCGGGGCCGCCGCCGCGACGATCGCCGCACCGGCGATCGCGCAGACCAATCCGAAGATCAATTGGCGCCTGACCTCGAGCTATCCCAAGAGCCTCGACACGCTGTTCGGCATCTCGACCCAGGTCGCCAAGCGCGTCGCCGAGGCGACCGACGGCAATTTCCAGATCCAGACCTTCGCCGCCGGCGAGATCGTGCCAGCGCTGCAGGCGCTCGATGCCGTCCAGAACGGCACTGTCGAGTGCAGCCACACGCTGGCGAGCTTCTATATCGGCAAGGACACCGCCTTCGCCTTCGAGACCTCGCTGCCCTTCGGCCTCAATATGCGCCAGCAGAACGCCTGGCTCTATGCCGGCGGCGGGATCGAGCTCTGCCGCGAGCTGATGAAGAAGTTCGGCGTGCACACCATCCCCTCGGGCAACACCGGCGCCCAGATGGGCGGCTGGTTCCGCAAGGAGATCAAGAGCGTCGCCGATCTCCAGGGCCTCAAGTTCCGCATCGCCGGTCTCGGCGGCCAGATCATGGCCAAGCTCGGCGTTGTCCCGCAGACGCTCGGCGGCGGCGACATCTATCCGGCGCTGGAGCGCGGCACGATCGACGCGGCCGAGTTCTCCGGCCCCTATGACGACGAGAAGCTCGGCTTCGTGAAGGTGGCGAAGTACTATTACTACCCAGGGTTCTGGGAAGGCTGCGCCAATGTCAGCTTCATCGCCAACAGTGAGAAGTGGGCCGGGTTGCCGGCGCATTATCGCGCCATCGTCGAGGCGGCCTGCGCCGAAGCGAACGCGCTCTGCATGGCCAAATACGACCACGGCAATCCGGACGCGCTGCTGCGCCTGATCGCCGCCGGCGCCGAACTGCGCCCCTTCCCGCAGGACGTGATGCAGGCTGCCTTCAAGGAAGCCTTCGCGCTCTATGCGGACCAGGCGGCGAAGAACCCGAACTTCAAGACGATGTGGGATTCCTTCCTGCCGTACTGGAAGAAGGAGCAGCTCTGGTTCCGCGTCGCCGAACTGCCGTTCGACGCGTTCAACGCGCAGGCGTCGCAGTCGCTGCGGTGATTGCAGCGTAGCCCGGTGTTCGCTGCCGGGCGCTAATCCAGTTCGTCATGCTCGCCCTTGTGGCGAGCATCCACGTCTTGAACACCGCATTTCAGGAGCGAAAAGACGTGGATGGTCGGGACAAGCCCGACCATGACGGGGAGAGCGCCGCCCGCAATGACGGGTAAGCAATGCCCATCGCCAGCGAATCGGCGATAACGGCGCCATGACCTCGCGCGCCTTCATCGCCGGCTGCCTCGGCACGAGCCTCACCCCCGACGAGCGGGCATTCTTCCGCGACGCCCGGCCCTGGGGCTTCATCCTGTTCAAGCGCAATACGCAGGATCCGGCGCAAGTGGCTGCGTTGACGGCTGAGATGCGCGATTGCGTCGGCTGGCAGGCGCCGATCCTGATCGACCAGGAGGGCGGGCGAGTGCAGCGCATGGGGCCGCCGCACTGGCCGCCCTATCCGCCGGCGCTGGCCTTCCTCGCCATCAACGATCCCGTGCAGCAGCGCGAAATCGTCCGACTTTCGGCGCGGCTGATGGCGCATGACCTCAAAAGCGCCGGCATCGATGTCGACTGCCTGCCGGTGCTCGACGTTCCCGTCGCCGGCAGCCATGACGTGATCGGCAACCGCGCCTATGCCCGCGATCCCGCCATGGTGGCGACGCTCGGTCGCGCGGCCGCCGAGGGGCTCATGGCCGGCGGCGTGCTGCCGGTGATCAAGCACATGCCCGGCCATGGCCGGGCCAAGGCCGACAGCCATCACGATCTGCCGGTGGTCGAGGCCAGCCTCGACGAATTGCGCGCCCATGATTTCCGGCCGTTCCGGCATCTCGCCGACATGCCGCTGGCGATGACGGCGCATGTCGTCTTCACCGCGCTCGACAAGCGCCGGCCGGCGACGATCTCGCGCAAGATCGTCCAAGAGATCATGCGCGGTGAACTCGGCTATGACGGTTTGATCATGACCGACGACATCTCGATGAAGGCGCTGTCGGGCTCGTTCGAGGACAAGGCGAAGGCGGCGATCCGGGCCGGGGTCGACGTGGTGCTGCACTGCCATGGCATCATGGATGAGATGGTCGCGGTCGTCGGCGCCGTTCCGGAGATGAGCGGCCAGCGCGGCCGGCGCGCCGCGATGGCGCTGGCGCGCATTCGGCACGAGCCCGAGCCGCTCGATGTGGACAGCACCCGCGCCCAGCTTGCCAGCGCCCTTGCTTTGAGCGGCGGTTAGGCCGATTCTCTCCCCGGGCTGAGGCCGCGCCCGACGAGCGTGGCAGGACATGGGGAATTGGCCATCGATGGCCGCTGAGCTGCCATTCCAGGAGGACGGCACGCCGGAACGCGCGTCCGGCGAACCCTCGTTCGTGATCGACGTCAACGGCTATGAAGGGCCGCTCGACCTGCTGCTCGATCTCGCCCGCCGCCAGAAGGTCGATCTCGCCCGCATCTCGATCTTGGCGCTGGCCGAGCAGTACCTCTCCTTCATCGAGTCGGCGCGGGCGCTGCGGCTCGAGCTCGCCGCCGACTATCTCGTGATGGCGGCGTGGCTCGCCTATCTGAAATCCCGCATGCTGCTGCCGGAGCCGCCCAAAGGCGAGGAGCCGAGTGCGGCCGATCTTGCGACCGCGCTGGCGCTGCGCCTGAAGCGGCTGGAGACGATCCGCGCGGCGGCGCAGCGGCTCGCCACCCGCGAACGGCTCGGCCGCGACGTCTTCGCCCGCGGTGCGCCGGAGGTAATCGCTGCCGAGGGGCGGCCCATTTGGGAGGCGGAACTTTACGACCTGCTCGCAGCCTATGCGCAGCAGCGCCAGAAGCGCATCCGCCAGCCGATGAGCGTCGGCCATCGCCAGGTGCTGTCGCTGGTCGAGGCGCGCGAGGCGCTGGCGCGGCTGGTCGGCGAGGCCGGCGAGTGGACCGCGATCGACGGCTATCTCACCCGCTACATGAGCAGCCATGGCTTGCCTGTCGAAACGATGACCGCGACGGTCCGGGCCTCCTCGCTCTCGGCCATGCTGGAGATGGTGCGCGAGGGCCTGCTCGACCTGCGCCAGGACGGCGCCTTCTCGCCGCTCTATGTCCGCCGCCGCTCGGCGCGGCCGCCGACGCTCGGCCTGTGAGGCGCTGATGGCCGTGGCTGAAGCCGAACGCGAGGACGAGGAGGACTGGGATGCCGACGAGGCGCTGGCGCGCGCCTGCCGCATCGTCGAGGCCTTGCTGTTCGCCTCGGTGCAGCCGCTCTCGGCGCAGGATCTCGCGAAATCGGTGCCGGCCAATGTGCCGATCGAGCGGGTGATCGCCGAGCTGCAGCAGACCTATGCGCTGCGCGGGGTGACGCTGCATCGCATTGCCGGCGGCTATGCCTTCCGTACCGCGCCCGATCTCGCCTATCTGCTGGCGCCCGAGGCCGAGGCGCCGCGCAAGCTCTCGCGCGCCGCGCTGGAGACGCTCGCCATCATCGCCTACCATCAGCCGGTGACGCGGGCCGAGATCGAGGAGATCCGCGGCGTCGCCACCGCCAAGGGCACGCTCGATATCCTGCTCGAAGCGGGCTGGGTGCGCCTGCGCGGCCGGCGGCGCTCGCCCGGGCGGCCGGTGACCTTCGGCACGACGCCCGCCTTCCTTGACCATTTCGGGCTCGACCGGATCGACGACCTGCCGGGGCTGGAGGAATTGAAGGGCGCCGGCTTCATCGAGGGGCGCCTCGCCAAGGATCTCACCGTGCCGGTTCCCGACGACGATCCGGGCCTTCACGATGACGAGGATCCGCTCGGCGACCTGTTCACACCGCTTGACGACGGCGACGCCAGCTAGCACAGCGCAGGCGATCGAGCCCGGCGGGCTGGCAGGAGAACGATTTGGCTCGAACCGAAAGCAGGATGCGCTGGCTGGGGTGGGGACGGCGCGGCACCGCCGGCGCCGCCATCCCGATGGCGCTCGGCTTCGATGGCGTCACCCAGCGATTCGGCGCGGTGACCGCGCTCGACCAGGTCTCGCTGAGCGTCGCGCCCGGCGAGATCGTCGCGCTGCTCGGCCATTCCGGCTGCGGCAAGACGACGCTGCTGCGCCTTGCCGCCGGAGTCGAGCGGCCCAGTTCGGGGCGGGTCCTGCTCGAGGGCCGTGATGTTTCTTCGCCTGGCAATTTCGTCGAGCCGGAGGCGAGGGGGGTCGGCCTGGTCTTCCAGGATTACGCGCTCTTTCCGCATCTTTCGGTGCGCGAGAACGTCCGCTTCGGCCTGCGCGGCTATGGCAATGCCGAAGCCGATGCGACGGCGCTGCGCGCTATCGCCCGCGTCGGCCTCGCCGATCTCGCCGAGGCCTATCCACACATGCTTTCGGGCGGCGAGCAGCAGCGCGTGGCGCTGGCGCGGGCTGTGGCCCCGCGCCCCGGCGTGCTGCTGATGGACGAGCCCTTCTCCAATCTCGACCGGCGCCTGCGCGATGTGGTGCGCGACGAGACGATGGCGCTGCTGCAGGAGATCGGCGCGACCTCGATCATCGTCACCCATGATCCCGAGGATGCGATGCGCGTCGCCGACCGGATCGTGCTGATGCAGCAGGGGCGGGTCGTCCAGAGCGGCACCGCCGAAGAACTCTATCGCCGGCCGGCAAGCCTCTTTGCCGCCCGATTTTTCTGCGATCTTACCGAAATCGAGGCCGCTGCGCGGGACGGCGCAGTGGATACCCCGCTCGGACGGTTCCCGGCGCCCGGTCTGGCAGATGGAACGCAGGCCATCGTCGGCGTTCGTCCGCAAGCGATCCGGCTGGTGCCGAAGGGCTTCTGCCTGCAGGGGCGGGTGATGACGCGGCGCTTCCTCGGCGAGGTCGACCATGTCGAGCTTGCGGTCGATGGCCTCGACAAGCCTCTGGTGGCGCGGCTGCCGCTGCGCGGTTCGGTCGCCGAGGGCGAGGATGTCGGCATCGACATTGCGATGGACGAAGTCCTTGTGTTCCCTGTAGGGGACACCTAGTTTCCGGCACAAGCATCTGGCCCCTCGGCACAACTGGGGCCGCGCGTTCAAATTCGGAGGAGTACCGCCATGGGTGGCGTCAGCATCTGGCACTGGATCGTCGTCGGCGTCATCGTCATGCTGCTGTTCGGCCGCGGCAAGGTGTCCGAACTGATGGGCGATGTCGCCAAGGGCATCAAGTCGTTCAAGAAGGGCATGGCCGAGGACGAGACTCCGCCGGCGGCGCAGCAGCCGGCCGATCCCAAGGTGATCGACCAGACGGCCCAGACCGCAAGCCCGCAGCCGGCCAAGGCCGAGACCAAGGCCTGATCTCGTAGGAGCGGACTTGCCGATCGGGGAAACCCTGATCGGCTCCGATTCCGGCGCCTCCTGAGGCGCCCTACAGGATTTCCAGAGGATCGGCCGTCGATGTTCGACATCGCCTGGAGCGAAATGCTGCTGATCGGGGGCGTCGCGCTCGTCGTGATCGGCCCCAAGGAACTGCCCGGCGCGTTGCGCACGGCCGGGCAGGCGATCGGCAAGATTCGGCGGATGGCGGCCGAATTCCAGGGCCAGTTCAACGACGCCATGCGCGAGGCCGAGCTGACCGACCTGAAGAAGCAGGTCGACGACATCGGCAATTCGATTCAGGCCTCGACCAATTTCGATCCGATCGACCCGATGAAGGATTTCGGCGCCACCGACGCCTCGAAGCCGGCTGCTGCCGACGACAAGGCGATGCAGGAGGCCGAGGCGACGCTCGCCGCGTTGCCGGCTCCCGAGTTGCCGGCGCCTGTCAGCATCGAGCCCGCAACCGTCGCCGAGCCCGCGCCGGAAGAAAAGCCCAAGCGCCGCCGCAAGACCGTCGCGACCGAAGAGCCGGCCGTGCCGGCCGAGATCGCGGCTGAAGAGCTGCCTGCCAAACCCGCCCGCAAGCGCAAAGCCAAGGCTGCCGAGGCCGAGGGCGGAGAGACGGCATGAGCGTCGTCGAGACCAATACCGAGACGAAGCGCGCGGGCGAGGACGAGATCGAAGCGTCGCGCGCCCCGCTGATCGACCACCTGATCGAATTGCGCTCGCGGCTGATCAAGTCGCTGGTCGCCTTCCTGATCATGTTCTTCATCTGCTTCGCCTTCTCGACGCAGATCTACAACACCCTCGTGCTGCCCTATGTCTGGGCGGCGGGGTCGAGCGCCAATGCGCAGCTGATCTATACCGGCCCGCTCGAGCTGCTCTTCACCCATATCAAGGTCGCGGCGTTCGGCGCCGGCTTCTTCGCCTTCCCGGTGATCGCGACGCAGATCTACAAGTTCGTCGCGCCCGGTCTCTACAAGAACGAGCGGCAGGCCTTCGCGCCCTATCTGGCGGCGACACCCATCTTCTTCCTGCTCGGCGCGGCGCTGGTGTTCTTCTTCGCCATGCCGGTGCTGATGAAGTTCTCGATCGGCATGCAGCAGGCGGCGAGCGAAGGACAGGCCGGCATCGCGCTGCTGCCCAAGGTCAGCGAATATCTCTCGCTGATCATGACGCTGATCTTCGCCTTCGGCATTTCCTTCCAGCTGCCGGTGATCCTGACCCTGCTCGGCCAGGCGGGAATCATCGATGCGCAGTTCCTGAAGGACAAGCGCCGCTACGCCATCGTCTTCGTCTTCGTGATCGCGGCGGTTCTGACCCCGCCCGACGTGATCTCGCAGCTGATGCTCGCGATCCCGATGCTGCTGCTCTACGAGCTTTCGGTGTTCTCGGTGCGCCGGGTCGAGAAGAAGCGCGATGCGGCGAAGGCGGCCGAGGACGCAGACGCCTGACGCAGCTCGGCTACCCACTGAGCTCATGTGATCACTCGTTCAATAGTGATGCGATCCGTCACAGGCCGTTGAGGCCGCTGGCGGATTGCTTTGCTGCATGCGCAGCCACCGCCGAACCAAAGCTTTCTCGTCACGTTGATGCACAGGGTTGTGAACCCTGGCCGCGGAGCCATGCTCGCAACACAATGTTAAGATGAACAGCAGATGAACGAATGTGCGGCCGCCTCACAGGCCGTGCTGGTGGATGCGGTGGTGACGTGAGCGGATTCTGGCGCCTGATGCTGTTCGGAAAAGGGCCCCGCGATGCGGCCTCGCCCGGCCGCGACCTGCGCATCGACGTGATCCGCGGCCTGATCCTGCTGGTGATCTTCGTCAATCACATGCCGGGCAACATCGTCTCGGCCGGGATGCCGCATAATTACGGCTTCTCGGATGCGGCCGACATCTTCGTGCTGCTGGCCGGCGTTTCAGCCACCTTCGCCTATGGCCGCCTGATCGACCAGCGCGGGCTCCTCGTCGGCTCGCTCAAGGTCGGCGCGCGGATCTGGACGCTCTACATCGCCCATCTGGCGCTGTTCGTGCTGGTCTGCGGCATCGTCGCGACGGCGGTGGTGCGCACCCAGAACGCGCTCTACGTCGAGGCGATCAACATCCAGCCCTTCTTCAGCGACACGCCGGCGGCGATCGTCAATGCGCTCGGGCTGGTCTACCAGCCCTATTATCTCGATATCCTGCCGCTCTACATCGTGCTGCTGGCGGCCTTCCCGCTGATCTACGTCACCGCCCGAACCAGCCCGCTGGCGGCGGTCGCTGTCTCCGTCGCGATCTGGCAGGGCGCCACCCATGCCGGATTCAATTTGCCGAACCATCCGGGCGAAGGCGGCTGGTTCTTCAATCCCTTCGCCTGGCAGATGCTGTTCACGCTCGGCGTCGTCATCGGTCGCTTCGGACTCGTCGGCGCCGGCGTGCCGAAGCTGCGCCTCGTCGACGCTGCGGCCATCGTCGTCGTCCTGTTCGCTGCGATGGTGAAGCTCTCCTCGGGCAATCCGTTCGGCATCGCGCTCATGAACGACTGGATCGACAGCCTGCAGATCGGCACCGACAAGACCAACCTCGCCTGGCCGCGCGTCGCGCATCTGGCGGCGCTGGCCTGGCTGGTGCTGCGCTTCCTGCGGCCCGATGCGCGCATTCTGACTGGACTGGCCGGCCGGCGGCTGGCTGCGCTCGGGCGGCATTCGCTCGAAGTGTTCTGCGCCGGCATAGTCCTGGCGATCGCCGGGCAGATCATCCTTGCGGAGACCTCCTTCACCCTTTGGGTCCAGTTGCTCGTGACGCTGGGCGGGATTACCATCCTGCTCGGGCTAGGAACGTTTCTGTCGTGGTACAAGACGCTTACGGCACGCGCCGCCAGCGCCCCGCGCGAGCAGGCCGCTACGGCCTGAGCGCTGTCCTTCTGCTCCTGGCGTCGGCTTTGCCGGCCACTGCCGGGCCCAAGCCGCTCGCTCAGATGGTGGATGGGCGCTGCCGGGCCGGGGCGGCCCAGCACCCGTTCAAGCCGACATTGGTAGCCTCCAAGCGTAGTCTGGCCGAGACCAACCGGCTCACCGTCGTCGCTCTGGGCTCGTCGACGACGGCGGGCACGGGGGCGAGCGACGCCGATCGCAGCTATCCTGCGGTGCTCGAAGCCGAGTTGCGCCGGCGCCTGCCCGGGCGCGAGGTCAAGGTGCTCAATCTCGGCGTCGGCGGCCAGTCGGCTTATGAGATGTATCTGCGGCTTGAGGCTGAGGTCATCCCGGAGAAGCCGGCGCTGGTGATCTGGCAGACGGCGGTGAACGATGCCATCCGCGATATCGGCGAGGAGAAGCTCGCCAAGATCCTGCGCAAGGGCACTCACAAGCTGCAGGAGGCCGGGATCGACCTCGTGCTGATGGACATGCCGTGGCTGCCGCGCGAGGGCCGCTATCCCAAGTACGACGATTACCGCGCCGTTCTGGCCAAGACGGCGAGCGAGAGCGGCGTGCCGCTCTTCCCGCGCTACGCGATGATGAAGAACTGGTCGGGCTCGAAGCAGTTCAGCGAGGAGGAGATCGTCGGCATGGACGGGCTGCAGGTGGTCGAGGCCGGCTATCGCTGCCTCGCCATCCGCCTCGCCGACGGGATCGTCGCCGAGCTTGGCGAGGGCGGTGGGCCGGGCAAGCCCACCAATTGAGCTCCTGAGCGCGCCTCAGCGCGCGATCACCTCGATGTCGCGGTCGCGTCCGGCCTCGACCTTGAAATCGCGCGAGAAAACCTGGCCCTCCTGCCGGGCGATCAGCACATAGTCGCCCTCGGACAGGATCACCTGCGGGAAGGCGCCGATCGCCTCGCGGATCACGTCGCCGCCCGGGGTGAGCACGCTGAAGGCGGTGCCGGCGAAGGCCTCGCCGCCGGGACCGGCGACCAGCTTCAAGGTCACCTGCGCAGCGCGGTGATGCAGGGTCGCCTGGGTAACCTGGCCGGATTCGACCCTGACGTCGGAGCGCTGGATCGCGTTCGAATCGCCATAGGTCGAGACGATGTGATAGGTGCCCTCGGGCAGGCGGATCAGCTCGCCGGACTTGACGTTCGACGCCACCAGCCGGCCTTCCGAATTGCCCTGCAGCGGCACGAACACCGAGAAGTTCAGCAGGTTGGGCGCGATCGGCGTCTCGCCGATCGAGCCGGCAAGCGAGAGCCCGCCCGCGCTGATGCTGAGCCGATCGGTCAGTCCCTGCGAGCCGAGCGTGACGCGCTTGGTCGCGCTGGCGAAGCCATAGGCGGCGTGAAGCAGATAGATGCCCGGATCGAGCGGGAAGCTGGGCTCGGCCGCGCTGGAGCGGGCGATGATCTTGGGCGGCGAGCCGTCGGCGGATTCGCTCAACACGCGCCAGACCAGTCCGGAGCGGACCGGCTTGCGGTTACCGGAGAACTGGGCGCTGAGGCTGAGCATCGCCTGGCCGGGGCGGATGGCGGGGACGATATCCGGCGGAGGCGAGCCGGGCGTCGTGGCCGAGGGCGTCGCACCTGGCGTCTGGGCGAGGGTGGGGAGAGCGGCGATCACCGACACCATCAGCACAGCGATGGCCGTACGCGCCGCCTTCATGGGAACCGCCACCGTCTGGAACTCGTCGCGTTGAAACATGCGCTGCGCCGTCATCATCCTTGCACCGGGGAAGGAGCAGGTTCGCTTGTCCTCATCATGGCGAAACCTTAACTGGGAACCATCATCCCCGTCGCTGCGCCATCTTCCGGATCGTTCATGACCGACACGCTCTCCCTGCTCAAGCTCCGTCGCTCGGTGCCACCGCAATTTCTCACCGCTCCGGGGCCGGACGATGCGCAGCTCCGTGAGATCCTGACCGTCGCGGCGCGCGTGCCGGACCATGGCAAGCTCGCACCCTGGCGCTTCATCGTCTTCTCCGGGCCCGCCAAGGACAAGGCAGCCGAGATCGTCGCGGATGTCTTCAGGGAGCGCAATCCGCAAGCGGACGATGACAAGGTCGCCTTCGAGCGCAAGCGCCTGCTCCACGCTCCAGTGGTGATCGCCGTGGTCTCGCGGGCCCGCAAGCACGAGAAGATCCCGGAATGGGAGCAGGAGCTCTCGGCTGGCGCCGTCTGCATGAACATGCTGATCGCTGCCGAGGCACTCGGCTTCAACGGCTCCTGGCTGACCAACTGGTTCGCCTTCGATCGCAAGGTGCTCGATGCCTTCGGGCTCGAGCCGGACGAGCGCATTGCCGGCTTTGTCCATCTCGGCAAGGCGGATGGCCGCCCGGCCGACCGCGAGCGGCCGGATCTTGCCGCCATCGTCAGCCGGTTCGAGGCGTGAGCGCGATGTACTACACCGATGAGGGGCGCGATCTCGACTTCAGGCACGATCCGTTCAAGGCGATCGTGACGCCACGGCCGATCGGCTGGATCAGCGCGGTGAACGCCAAGGGCGAGGTCAATCTCTCGCCCTACAGCTTCTTCAATGCGATCTCGTCGCGGCCGAACATCGTGATGTTCTCCTCGGAGAACAAGAAGGATGCAGTCGCCTTCATCGAGGAGACCGGCGAGTTCACCTGCAGCCTGGTAAGCAAGGCGCTCGACCAGCAGATGAACCTGACCTCAGCGCCGCTGCCACGCGGGACAAGCGAATACGCCCATGCCGGGCTGGAGATGGCGCCCTCGCGCATCGTCAAGCCACCGCGGGTCGCTGCCAGCCCCGCGGCGCTCGAATGCAAGCTGCTCTCGATCCAGCAGCTCAAGGATATCGACGGCAACGACGTGCCGCGCTGGATGGTGCTCGGCCAGGTCGTCGCAGCCTATGTCGGCGAGGCCTTCGTCCATGACGGCCGCTTCGACACGGCCAAGGCCAATCCGATCGCGCGCTGCGGCTACAACGACTATGCCGAGGTCAGCGAGTTGTTCTCGATCGTCCGGCCGGCCGGGGGCTGAGCGCCATGGTCCGGCGCCAGGACGAGGAGCCGGACGAGCAATGGCGCATGACCGTGAACCTGCTTGCGATCATCGCCGTGCTGGTGATGGTCGGGGCGGGGTTCTGGCTGCTGCGCGAGCTCGACGCCGCCAAGAAGGCGCAGGAGTGCCTGGCGAGCGCGGCGCGGCATCAATGCCGGCAGATCAGGTGAGCGCGTGCCAGTCCGAATAGCCGCGTCGCTCTTCTGGGAAGCCGGAAAACCCGAATCAGTCGAATCGGTTGGTGCCTTCGGCTAAGCCTGCGTCTCAGCGAGTGTCCTGCGCTGCGCTGGTCGATTCAGCACGGGGCCACCGAGACGTCTTGCGGCGTCGGCGATCAGCCGGCCGAGTTCGCGGGAGCAAGGCATCTTGCCGTTGGCGGACCAGATCAGCGCGAATTCCAGATCGGGGAGCGGCGGCAGGCCGTAGCTCGGCGCGAGAACTTTCATGCCCGGCTCGAGCTCGTCATGAGCGATGATCGAAGCGCCGAGTCCAGCCAGCATCGCCGCCCGCAGCCCGTGCAGATTGGCCGATGTGAAGCCGATATGCCATTCGACACCGGAGTCGGCCAGGGCCTCGATGGCGACGGTTCGGCACAGACAGGGCGGATTCGACAGCGCCAGCGGCAGCGACGAGCCGGGCGGAACCGTGAAATCCTCGGCCGCGGCCCAGACATAGCGCGACCGTCGCAGCACGGTCCCGCCAGTTTCGCCGGCTCGGCGCATCGCCACCGCGAGGTCGAGCTCGCCGCTCTCGATCCTGGCGCTGAAGTCTTGGCAGAGGCTGACCGAGGCTTCCAGGCGCACGGCCGGGAAGGCGCGGGCGAAGCGGCTCAGCAAGTGCGGCAGCTCATCGCCCAGGAAGTTCTCCGGCACGCCGAACCGGATCGCGCCGGCGAGGGTGGATGCCTGGAAGCGCTGGCTCAAGGCGGCGTGCGCCTGCAAAATCTGCCTGGCATGGCGCAGGAACTCTTCGCCATCCTCGGTCAGCGCCAGCTTGCGGGTGGTCCGAATGAAGAGCGGCGCGCCGATCTGCTCCTCCAGCCTGCGGATCTGGTGGCTGACAGCCGATTGCGTCAGGTGCAGGCGTTCTGCCGCGCGGGTGAACCCGCCGGCTTCGGCGACGGCGACGAGCGCGCGCAACAGTTCGGGAGCAAAATCCATGACCGGGATTTATTATCACAGATACTGAAACCTGAGAAATTAAATCATTTCTATCATGCCAAAGCTGCCCCTAGACGAGGGGCCTTCCTCGGTCCCGAGCGATGTGGATCGAACCCGAAAGGTCTCGTCATGGCGATATCTCCATCCTCACGAAATGCCTTGGCCCTGGCCGGCGCCTGCCTCGCGACGCTGATGTTCGGCCTCGAGATCTCCAGCGTGCCGGTCATCCTGCCGACGCTGGAAGCGGTCCTGTCGGCCGATTTCAAGGCGCTGCAATGGATCATGAACGCTTACACGATCGCTTGCACGGCGGTGCTGATGGCGACGGGCACGCTCGCCGACCGCTATGGCCGCAAGCGCGTCTTCATCGCGACGACCGCGGCCTTCGGCGTGACGTCGCTGATCTGCGGGCTGGCGCAGAGCGCCGCGATCCTGATCGCCGGCCGGTTCCTGCAAGGCATGGCGGGCGGCGCCATGCTCACCTGCGCCGTCGCCATCATCTCGCACCAGTTTCCGGACGGGCGCGAGCGGGGCAGGGCCTTCACCATCTGGGGCGTCGTCACCGGCGTCGGGCTCGGCTTCGGCCCGGTGATCGGCGGCGTGATCGCGAGCCTGGCCGGCTGGCAGTGGGTCTTCCTGATCCATGTCCCGCTGACCGTCCTGGCACTGGTGCCCGCTGCGATCGGTATCCGCGAATCGCGTGATCCGCAGGCGAAGACGCTCGACGTCGCCGGCATCGTCACGCTGACCCTGGCGGTCTTCGGCTTCTCCTATGTCATCACGCAGGGCGCCGAACTGGGGACAGCTACGGCGCTCGGCCTCGCCGGCCTGGCTCTTGCCAGCTTCCTCGCCTTCCTGGTGGTGGAGCGGCGTGCCGCGCAGCCGATGTTCGACTTCTCCGTATTCCGGATCCGCCGCTTCAGCGGCGCGATCATCGGCTGCATCGGCATGAATTTCAGCTACTGGCCGTTCATCATCTATCTGCCGATCTACTTCCAGAGCGGGCTCGGCCTCGGGAGCGAGGCCGCCGGGCTCCTGCTGCTGGCCTACACCGTGCCGTTCATGCTGATGCCGCCCGTGTCCGACCATTTGTTGCGGCGTCATGGCCCGCAGGTCGTCATTCCCCTGGGGATGCTCACGATCGGCGCCGGTTTCATCGCGATGTGGTTCGGCAGGGGCCTTGCCCAGGCGAGCTGGATGGCCCTGCTGCCTGGCGCCCTGCTGGCCGGAATCGGTCTCGGCCTGACCAATCCGGCCGTGACCAATACGACCACGGGCTCGGTTCCGAGCGACCGCGCGGGCATGGCGTCAGGCATCGACATCAGCGCGCGGCTGATCGCGCTCGCGATCAACATCGCGGTGATGGGGCTGATCCTGGTCGAAGGCATCAGGCGGTCTTTGCCGGATGCCGTTGCGACCGCCTTCGATCGCTCGCAATTGCAGGCGCTGGCTTCGTCGATCGCCGCCGGCAATCTCGGCTCGCTGCACGAGGTCTATCCGGTGCTGGCGCTGCACGACCCGTCCGGTGCCGGAGCGCATGCGGCGTTGGTGCAGGGCTTTGGCTGGGTGATGCTCTATGGCGGCATCGGCGCTGGTGTCCTGGCTGCGATCAGCGTCCTGATCTTCGGTGGTGCCAAGCGCCCGGCGCAGGCCGGCGCAGCGGTCGCCTGCGCCGAGTCCGATGCCTGATGCTGTTCAGCCCAACTTCTGCGCGCGCGCCTTCAAGCGGCGGGCGCGCAGCAGGTGCGGCCGGTCGAGCATCTCGCCGTCGAGCCCGACCACACCGAGGCCGGGGTTCTCGTCGAAGAGCTTGATGATCGCCTCTGCCCGGGCGACCGCTTCGGGCGAGGGCGAGAAGACCTCGTTGATGACAGGCACCTGTGCCGGATGGATCGCCATCTTGCCGGTGAAGCCGTCGCGGCGTGCGGCAATGCATTCGGCGCGCAAGGCCGCCTCGTCGCGGAAGGCGGTGAAGACGGTGTCGATCGCGTCGACCTGCGCCGCAGAAGCCGCAAAGAGCAGGAGCGAGCGTGCGATCCGGTACGGGTCGGCATAGCTGCCGTCCTCGAGCCGATTGGTCTCGGCGCCGAGATCGGCCGAAAGATCCTCGGCCCCCCAGGTCAGGCCGGAGAGCCGGTGGCTGGCGCCGGCATAGCTGCCGAGGCCGAAGATGCCCTTGCCGGTCTCGGTGGCGATCGCGATGATCTTGGTCCCGCCGTCGGGCAGATCATATTCGGCCTCGCGGACCGCGATATGGGCGGCGAGATGGCTGAGGTCGGGGCCGCCTTCGGATTTTGGCAGCATGATCGCGTCCGGACTGCCCTGCATGACGACATCGAGATCGGCCTCGGTCATGCCTGTCGTCAGTGCGTTGACGCGCACGATCAGGCGCGGGCGCTTGGCGCGGGTATTCACCTCCTTGAGGAAGTCGCGGGCGAGGTCGCGCGCCGCCGGCTTGGCGTCGAGCGCGACCGAATCCTCGAGGTCGAGGATCAGCGCGTCGGCGCCGCTCTCCAGGCCCTTCTGCAGTTTCTTCTGATTGTCGGCGGGAACGAAAAGCAGCGAGCGCATCAGGCCTGCCCTCCGACCGGGCGCTTCTTCATGAAGGCCTGGCGGCGGCACTGCGCCACCAAGGTGCCGTCCTGCTTGTAGGCGCGGTGATGGAAGTCGACGATGCCGGCGTCCGGCCGCGACTTCGATTCGCGCTTGGCGACGATCTCGGTGACGCAGTTCACCGTGTCGCCCTCGAAAAGCGGGGCCGGGAAGGTGACGTCGGTCATGCCGAGATTGCCGATCGTCGTGCCGACTGTGGTGTCGTTGACGGAGATGCCGATCATCAGCCCGAGCGTGAACAGCGAGTTCATCAGCGGCTTGCCCCATTCGGTCTCGGTCGCGCAGAAATGCGCGTCGATGTGCAGGGGCTGCGGATTCAGCGTCATGTTGGAGAACAGCATGTTGTCCATCTGCGTGACCGTGCGGGTCAGCCGATGCTCGATCGAGACGCCGATCTCGAAATCCTCGAAGTAGAGCCCACCCCGCTTATGCCGCGCCGCTTCCGCCATCGTCTTGCTCCTGTGGCTCTTTTTCGGTTTCGGGCCGGGGTCGGCAAACGGCCGTTTTAACGGTTCGCTTACCATAATCGGTCCAGTCTCTGCGGGTGCTCCGGTCCGCCTGGAACGGCAGCGGCCCGAGTGACCCAATGTTCCTTTTCAGCACGCCGAGCACCCGTGAGACAACGTCCGCCAATCCTGTCGTCAGCGCGATCAAGCAGGGCGCGGACAAGACCGGTGTCGGCTTCGACTATCTCCTGAAGACCGCGCAACGCGAATCCTCGCTGGAGCCGGATGCGAAAGCGCGCACCTCGAGCGCGACCGGCCTGTTCCAGTTCATCGAGCAGACCTGGCTGTCGATCATGCGCCAGGAAGGGCCGAAGCAGGGCATGGCCAACTATGCCGGCGCGATCAGCGAGGACGGCAGCGGCCGCCTGACCGTGTCGGACCCGGCGCTGCGCGAGAAAATCCTGCAGTTGCGGACCGATCCGCAGGTCGCAACCGTGATGGCGGGCGCGCTGACGCAGAAGAATGCCGAGCAGCTCGGTCAGGCGCTCGGGCGCCAGCCGCAGGCCGGCGAACTCTATATGGCGCATGTGCTGGGTGCGCGTGGCGCGACCGACCTGATCCGCACGGCCGGGAATGACCCGACGCGTGCCGCCGCCCGCGATTTTCCGGAGGCGGCCGCGGCGAATCGCTCGATCTTCTACGACAAGGCCGGTCGGGCTCGCAGCGCCCAGGAGGTCTACGGATTGCTCGCCGCCAGCCATGCCAACACCCAGGTCGCAGCGACGACCGGCGCCATGCTGGCGCAGGCCAAGCCGACTGGAGCGGCCACGACTGCCGCGGCCTATGCCGCCGAGCCGCCGGTCGCGCCGATCGCCGCGGCGCTGGCGCCGGATCGGGCGAGGGGGCTGATCGGCCTGTTCTCGACCGAGGGATCGCGTGCGCCGGTCTCGAAGGCCGTCGCCAATCTCTGGACCACGCCGCGTAGCAACGGCACGTCCCGTACGACCGACGACGATCCGGCGACCCGCTATTTCCCGCGTGTGAATGCCACGGCGAGCGAAGGCGAAGCCTCATCCGCCGGTAAGGCCGCCAAGACAGACAGCGCGAGCGGCACGACCGCTTCGACCAGCATCAGCGCGCCGCTGCCGCCGTCGCGGCCGCGTGATCTCGCCGTGGCGGATACGCAGACCGCCTCCAGCGAAGTTGCCACGCCCCGCAAGCCGCGGCGCGGGCCGCTCGATCTCAGCCAGTTCATGCTCCATGGGAGGCGCGGATGATCGTCCGTCGCTTCCTGCTCTGGGCCCGCACCGCCCCCGCCGAGGCGCGGGCGAAGGGCGCTGCCGCGCTGGCGGGCGCCTATCTGCGCTCGGCGATGTCGCCCGAGGACAGACGCGAGGCCGAGACGGCGCTGATCGCGCTGATCGACGACCCCTCGCCATTGGTCCGCCGTGCGTTGGCCGAGGAACTCGCTGCCGCACCGCAGGCCCCGCGCAATCTGGTGCTGGGGCTGATTGCCGAGCAGAGCGACATCGCCGCCCTCCTGCTGGCGCAGTCGCCGGTGCTGACCGAGGCCGACCTCGTCGATGCCGCCGCGATCGGCGACGACCTCGCACAGCGCGCGATTGCGCAGCGGTCCTGGCTGTCGCCCGGCATCTGCGCTGCCTTGGCCGAGGTCGGCTGCGAGGAGGCGCTGGTTGCGCTGCTCGCCAACCCGACCGCCGAGATTCCCGATTTCTCGCTGGAGCGCATCTTCGAGCGCGAGGGCGAGGCAGGGGCGGTGCGCGAGGCGATGCTGGCGCGTGGCGATCTGCCGCCGGGCTTGCGCCAGGCGATCGCCGCCAAGGTTTCCGATGCGCTCGCCGCCTTCGTCTCAGGGTGCGGTTGGCTGACCGAGGAGCGTAGTGCCCGGCTCGCCCGCGAATCGACCGAGCGGGTCGCGGTCGCGCTCGCGGCCGGCGGTGAGGCGAGCGATGCCCCGGCGATCGTCGACTGCCTGCGTGAAAATGGCCGCCTGACGCCGGGCGTGATCCTGCGTTCGCTGCTGAGCGGCGAGCCGGCTCTGGCCGAATCCGCTTTTGCGGCGCTGTCCGACTTGCCGCTGAAGCGGGTGCGGGCGCTGCTCTGGGATCGGCGCGGGGCCGGCCTCAAGGCGCTCTATCGCAAGGCAGCGATGCCGGAGGCGCTGTTGCCGGCCTTCGCCGCCGCCGTGGAAGCGTTGAAGCAAGCGGGGCCCGGTTTGCACGGCAGGGGCGGTATTGACCGTGACCTGCTGGCGGAGGTGCTGATCGCCTGTGAGGGCCTGGAAGGGCCCGGGGCCAATGCGCTGATGGCCCTCCTGCGCCGACTCGATGCTGAGGCGGCCCGCGACGAAGCACGGGCGCTGGCGGATTCGCTCGCCGACGATGCGGCCCTGGCATTGCTGGTCGAAGCCGATCCGAATTTCCTGATCGAGCTCGATCTCGGCGACCTGCGCGACGCGGCCTGAACGATCCGGGTGAGCAGGCACCGGCTTGACCGGCCGCTGGCATGCTGGTTGCCTGCAGCCCGCCGTATCGCCAGGGCTTCACCATCCCGGATCGACGCCCTGTTGCAGAGCCGGATCCGATCAGGTTGTTCCAACCTGATCGGTGAATCCGTCTCTTCCTTTTAGTTTGGAGACCGTTTGCCGATCGGCTCGCGGTGCAAGCTGATCGGAACGGGCTCCAGGGAGCTTGAAATGCCGACACGTCGCGCATTCATCGCAGGCACGGCTGCCGCAATCGCGGTCAGCAAACCCAATATCGGCCGTGGGGCCGACAAGAACGTCATCAAGTTCGTGCCGCAGGGCGATCTTGCCGTCGTCGATCCGATCTGGACCACGGCCACCGTCACCCGCAACCACGCCTTCCTCGCCTATGACACGCTGTTCGGGCAGGACGAGAGCTACAAGGCGCAGCCGCAAATGGCCGAAGGCGCGCTCGCCGAGACTGACGGCAAGAGCTGGACGATCAAGCTGCGCGACGGCCTGACATTCCATGACGGCACGCCGGTGCTGGCCAGGGATTGCGTCGCCAGCCTGAACCGCTGGGGCAAGCGTGACTCCTTCGGCCAGACGCTGATGGCGCAGACCGATGAACTCGCCGCGGTCGACGACAGGACTTTGCGCTTCCGGCTGAAGAAGCCGTTCCCGCTGCTACCCGACGCGCTCGCCAAGATGACGGCCTCGGTGCCGGTGATCATGCCGGAGCGGCTGGCCCTGACCGATGCGGCGACCCAGGTCACCGAAGTCATCGGCAGCGGCCCGTTCCGCTTCATCGCCAGCGAACGCCAGTCCGGGAGCCGGGCGGTCTACGAGAAGTTCGCGGGTTACGTGCCACGCAGCGACGGCATCCCCGGGCGCACGGCAGGGCCGAAGATCGCCCATGTCGAGCGGGTCGAATGGCATACCTTGCCGGACCCCGCGACGGCGGCGGCTGCCTTGCAGAGCGGCGAGATCGACTGGGTCGAACAGCCGCTGCCGGACATCCTGCCGCTGCTGGCGAAGGATCCGAAGCTCGAGGTCGTGGTCAAGGAGACGACCGGCGCCATCGCGATCATGCGGATGAACCACCTGCATCCGCCTTTCGACAATCCGGCGATCCGCCGCGCAATGCTGCTGGCGATCGACCAGGCTGAGTTCATGGAGGCGGTCGGCGGACCGGACAAGGCGCTGTGGCGCACTGGTGTTGGCGTCTTTCCGCCCGGCACGCCGATGGCCAACGATGCCGGTATGGAGGTGCTGAATGGCCCGCGCGACATCGCCAAGGTCAAGCAGGCACTGGCTGCTGCCGGCTACAACGGCGAGAAGGTCGTGCTGCTCGGCGTCACCGATCTCGCCAACCTCAAGGCCGAGTGCGAGGTCGCGGGCGAGATGCTGAAACGCATCGGCATGAACGTCGACTATCAGGTGATGGACTGGGGGACGGTAGTGACGCGCCGTGCCAAGAAGGACCCCCCGGCACAAGGCGGCTGGAACTGCTTCTTCACCGGCTGGAACGGCATCGACATCCTCGATCCGGTCGGCCACATCTCGCTGCGCGGAAATGGCGCGGCGGCCTGGCCGGGCTGGCCGATCGCGCCGAAGATCGAGGCGTTGCGCGAGGCCTGGATGGATGCCTCCGACCTGGCGACCAAGCAGAAGCTTGCCGCTGAACTGCAGAAGCAGGCCTTCGAGGACGTGCCCTATGCGCCGCTCGGCCAGTATTTTCAGCCGACGGCCTTCAATCGCAAGCTTACAGGCGTGCTGCCGAGCTTCCCGACCTTCTGGAACGTCAAGCGCGTCTAGCGAACGCGGCTCGCGCGAGGAGGCCGCTAATCAGAAGGCAGCCTGCTCGGAGCCAGGTGACGAGCGCCTGGCGGCCGAGCTCCGGCATCAGCTGGGCTGCCGGCGGCGGCAGGCCGATCGCGCGCAGGGCCTGGTCGGCAAGGAGCGCGAGCATGAGGACCGCGGCGAAGCCGGCGAGCGCCGCCACGAGGCCGCGCAACCGGGGCAGGGCCGGCAGTATGGCTGTGGCAGGGGCGGCAGGCAGGCGCATCGTCTGATCCTCGGCGGGTCTGCGTCGAGGACGGACGAGGATCGGCGCTGCCGACACCGCGTCGAAAAAATTCTGAAACGCCGCCCCCGCAGGGCTGCTAGGCGCGTTTCACCATGGACAAAGACTCCAAATCGGCCAATGTCCCGTTATCGCCACGCTTTCCTGCGAAAACCCTCCCCATCATGACCATTCACGATCCCGCCGTCCCCGCGCTTACCGTCTGGGTAGCGCTGGAGAGCCCCACCCATCACGTGCCCGGCGTCAACGGCATGATGGACCTTGTCGCAAGGGAGGTCGAAGGCCTGCCGATCGCCGTCGAGCGCGTTCCCGGCCGCGACGGGCTCGGCGACAACCTGATCCTGCGTGCCGGTGTCCGGAACGGCGAGAAGGCGATCGCCTTGATGTCGCATCTCGACACCGTCCATCCGGTCGGGACCAGCGCCAAGGACTTGGCCGTCCGCGTCGAGGGCGACCGGCTCTACGGCCCTGGCGTCTACGACATGAAGGGCGGTGCCTGGCTCGCCCTGCAGGCCTTCAAGGATGCGGCCAGGTCCGGCGCGGTGCAGCGGCCGCTGGTTTTCCTGTTCACGCCCGACGAGGAGATCGGCTCGCCGACCTCGCGCACCCTGATCGAGGATATCGGCCGCGAGGCGATGGCGGTGCTGGTGACCGAGCCGGCGCGCGAGGGCGGCAAGATCGTCACGGCGCGCAAGGGCGTCGGCCGTTTCGAGGTCAAGCTGGAAGGGCGACCGGCGCATTCCGGCTCGCGCCATGCCGATGGCCGCAACGCCATCCGCGAGGCGGCGCACCAGATCCTCGCGATCGAGGGCATGACCGATTATTCGCGCGGCATCACCACGACGGTGGCGCTGGTCGGCGGCGGCACCGCGGCAAACGTCATTCCCCAGCATGCATGGTTCAGCGTCGATTGCCGCGTCACCACGGTGGCCGACGGCGTCGCCATGGAAGAACGCATCCTCGGGCTGAAAACCCATGATCCGGATGTGAAGCTGACGATCACCGGCGGCATGAACCGGCCTCCTTACGAGAAGTCGGCAGAGGTCGCGGCGCTCTACGAGCAGGCGCGGGCGGTGGCGGCCAAGATCGGCTTCGAGCTGCAGGACTGCCCGATGACCGGCGGCGGCTCGGACGGCAACTTCACCGCGGCGCTCGGCATCCCGACGCTGGACGGCCTCGGCATCGACGGCGACGGCGCCCACACCTTGCAGGAATACGCGCTGATCTCCTCGATCGCGCCGCGCCGGGCCCTGATCAAGGGCCTGCTGGAGACGCTGTGAGTGCGCCTCCTTCTCCCCTCGGGGGAGAAGGTCCCGGCAGGGGGATGAGGGCGGTGCGACTGGGTGGGAGGGAGATAGGCTGAGGCCATCCTTCCCTCATCCGTTAGCGCTGCGCGCTGCCACCTTCTCCCCCGAAGGGGAGAAGGAAGAAGCCCTCTTCCGTTAGCCGGACAAATCCGCTCTGATCCGTCTCAAGGCCGTGCGACGGCCGGAGCGGAGGAGTGCGGCATGAAGGCTTGGATCGCAGGAGTGCTTGGTGTCGTTGGCGTGATGGTGACGGGAATGGCTGAGGCGCAGGATCTGATCGTCGAGAAGAAGGTCTTCGAGCTGCCGAGCTACACCACGCAAGGCGGGCGTACACTGAAGAACGTCAAGGTCGGCTGGGAGAGCTACGGCACGCTCAACGCCGACAAATCCAATGCGATCCTGATCTGCCATTTCTTCTCGGCCAATTCGCACGCCGCCGGCAAATATGCTGCCGCCGACGCGGCGCCCGGCTACTGGGACGCGATCATCGGTCCGGGCAAGGCGATCGACACCAGCAAGTATTTCGTCCTGTCCTCCGACACGCTGGTGAACCTCAACACCGGCGACCCGAAGGTTACGACCACCGGCCCGGCCTCGATCGATCCGGATACCAGCAAGCCCTACGCGCTCGATTTCCCGGTCGTGACCATCGGCGATTTCGTCAACGTCCAGAAAGCCTTGGTCGAGAGTCTTGGAATCAAGAAGCTCGTCATGGTCGCCGGCCCCTCGATGGGCGCGCTGCAGACCTATGAATGGGCAGCGAGCTATCCCGACCTGGTCGGCAAGGCGATGGCGGTGATCGGCGCGGCCGAGGCTGACGCCCAGCTCATTGCCTGGCTCGACGTCTGGGCGGCGCCGATCCTGGTCGATCCGAACTGGAACAAGGGCGATTACTACGGCAAGACGCCGCCCAATGCCGGTCTCGCCAAGGCGCTGACCGTGGTGACGCTGCAGGCAAATCATGGCGACTGGACCAACGGCACCTTCGGCCGTCGTCCGGCCAAGGAGGGCGAGGATCCGGCCAAGGCGCTCGGCAACAAGTTCCAGGTCCAGAGCATTTTGGACAATGCCGGCGAGGCGCGTGCCAAGGTCTCGGACGCCAACCATTTCCTCTATCTGGTCAAGGCCAACCAGCTCTATGCCGCCGGCGGCAAGTCGCTCGCGGATGCAATGAGCCGGATCAAGGCGCCGCTCCTGATCGTCAACCAGCCCAAGGACCTGGTCTTCCCCGACGAGATGATCCAGCGCACCGTCGCCGAGGCGAAGAAGGCCGGGCGTGACGTGACCCATGTGACCATCCAGGGCACGCGTGGCCATCTCGACGGCGTGATCTCGATGAAGCAGGCGGAAGCGACAGTGAAGGCGTTCCTGGAGAAGTGAGGCTGACCGCTTGACTACGCCTGTCGTCACATTACGGGAGATCACGGCCGAAACCGTGCGAACCATCTGCGATCTCGGGCTGCATGCGGCGCAAAGCGGTTTCGTCGCGCCCAATGCGGTCTCGATCGCGCAGGCCCATTTCAATCCGGACGCGGTATTCCGGGCGATCTATGCCAGTGAGGAGCCGGTCGGCTTCATCATGTGGCGGCCGGAGGACGATGGCGCGAGCAGCTTTCTCTGGCGCTTCATGATCGACGGGCGTCACCAGGGCAAAGGCTATGGGCACGAAGCGATCGCGCTCTGGCTGGAGGGCCTTCCGGCGCAGGGATACAAGCTCGCCCGGCTGAGCTATGTGCCCGGCGATGGCGGGCCGCACGGCTTCTATCTGGCGCGGGGGTTTCAGGATACGGGTGAGACCCGTGCCAATGGCGAGCGGTTGATGGAATTGGCGCTGTAAAGACGTTCAGCTCGAGGGCGGCTGATCCGGCGCGTCCGCGATCGTCTCGACGAGACGCGGCGCCCAGCATGTTGGTGTCCGCTTCACGGCTGCGGCCGTGGATCATAGCCCGGGTCCGGAGCTGGGCGCTGAAGCCGTCACGATAGGTACAAGGAGTTTTTCTTTCGCTCACGTTGACCGCAAGCCTGTTCGTTCCCTAGAGAAAATCTGTGATTTATTCAATTAAATCAATGCTATGAGATGTACGGGAACGAAAATGTCAAGCGCTGAAATCGAAATGCACCTTGTCGATTCCATCAGGCTCGGGATGGAGAATGTCCGGGAGCGCCGGACCTGGCCGTTCGGCGCGGTCCTGGTCAAGGACGGCAAGGTCGTCGCGCGCGCCGCCAACCAGGTCGAGAGCCTGTGCGACCCCAGCGCCCATGCCGAGATGCAGGCCGTGCGGGCCGCCGCCAAGGCGCTCGGGACGACGGATCTGAGCGGCGCCGTGGTCTATGCCAGCGGCTCTCCCTGCTCGATGTGCTGCTCGGCCATGTATCTGTCCGGCGTTTCCCGCGTCTACTACGCCTATTCCAACGAGGACGGGGCTCCTTACGATCTCTCTGCCGAGCGCGGCTATGTCGAATTGAGCCGGCCGGCCGAGCAGCGCGCGATGCAACTGACCCATGTCCGCGTCCGCGACGAGGGCGAAGACCTCTACGAGGCCTGGCAGCATCTGTTCGACGCCGGCAAGGCCTCATAGGCCAAGGCCACGGGGGCGGGCTGATGTCGCTGGCCTACCCCGCGAACCTGTCGCGATAGGCCTGAGGACCGGCTCCGAGCCGGCGCAGAAAGGCGCGGCGCAGCGTCTCCTCGGAACCGAAGCCGCAGCGGCGGCCGGCCTGGGCGACGGAGAGCCCTTGTTCGAGCAGGCGGCGCGCCGTCTCGATCCTGATCTCCTCGACGGCGCGGGCCGGGGTGCGGCCGGTCGCCTGGCGGTAATGCCGGGCGAAGCTGCGCAGGCTCATATTCGCCTCTCCCGCCAGCCGCTCCAGCGAGAGGTCGCCGCGCAGGTTCTCGACGATCCAGCCATGCAGGCGGTCGAAGCGCTCGTCCTTCTCCTGCAAGGTCAGCGCCGCACTGAACTGCGCCTGACCGCCGGGGCGCTTGAGGAAGACGACGAGCTGGCGGGCGATGGCAAGCGCCGGCTCGCGGCCGAGATCGGCTTCGACCAGAGCGAGCGCGAGGTCGATCCCGGCGGTGACGCCGGCCGAGGTCCAGACGTCGCCGTCGCGGACATAGATCGGGTCGGGTTCCAGTTTCACGGCTGGGAACATCGCCCGGAATTCGGCGCAGCGGCCCCAATGCGTCACCGCGCGCTTGCCGTCGAGCAGCCCCGCCGACGCCAGCAGGAAAGCGCCGCTGCAAACCGAGGCGACACGCTGCGCTGCCTCGGCGCGCTGCCGGACCCAATCGACCAGCGCTTCATCGCGGCAGGCGGCGTTGACACCATAGCCGCCGGCGATGACCAGCGTATGCAGTGGCGTATCCGGCTCGGGAAGCGGGGCCGCGCCGAGTTCGAGTCTTGCGCTGGTGACGACGCGGCCCTCGGCAGCGACGACCGCGGTCTCGTAGGGAAGGGGCCGGCCGGCGAGGTGGGCGAGGTCGTTGGCGGTGGCGAAGACCTGCAAGGGACCGGCGACGTCGAGCAATTGCCCGCCGGGAAAGGTGAGGATCTCGATACGGCGCATGTTTGGCATGAAGCGAGGGATGCTTGGCAGTTCGGCCAGAGCTTGGCGCGCTAGGCTGCGTCAGTCAATCAGGAGTTCCGCCCATGTCCCTCAGCTTCGGCATTCTCGTCTTTCCGCAGGTCCAGCAGCTCGATCTGACCGGCCCCTATGAGGTCTTCGCCTCGGCCAAGGGTGCGCAGATCCATCTGATCTGGAAGGATACTGCGCCGCTCAAGGCCGCGACCGGGCTGACGCTGACGCCGACCACGACCTTTGCCGAGTGCCCGCCGCTCGACGTGCTCTGCGTGCCGGGCGGCAGCGGGGTCAATCCGCTGCTGAATGACGAGACTGTCCTCGCCTTCCTGCGCGAGCGGGCCGGGCAGGTGCGCTATCTCACCTCGGTCTGCACGGGATCGCTGGTGCTCGGGATGGCGGGCCTTCTGAAGGGCAAGCGCGCGACCAGCCACTGGAACGCGCATGACCTGTTGGCGCGGTTCGGCGCGATCCCGACGGAGGGGCGAGTCGTGCGCGACGGCAATCTGATCACGGCGGGCGGCGTCACCTCCGGCATCGATTTCGGGCTCTCCGTGATCGCCGAGCTGCTCGGCGAGGAGGAGGCACAACTGATCCAGCTTTCACTGGAATATGCGCCGCAGCCGCCCTTTAAGGCCGGCACGCCGCAGGAAGCGCCGGAGGCGATCCTGGCTGCGGCAAGGCAGCGCCTTGCCGGCTCGCGCGCGGCGCGCGAAAAGCTGCTGGCGGCACTCTAGCCGCCGTCGAAGCGGAGCGAGCATGTCCAGCGAGCGCAGCATCCTTCTGTTCTCCTACGGCACGCTGCAGCAGGAGAACGTGCAGCTATCCTCGTTCGGGCGGCTGCTCGACGGCCATGACGACGCCATGCCGGGCTTTGCCCAGACCATGCTGGAGATCACTGATCCCGAGGTGATCCGCACCAGCGGCAAGCGCTTCCATCCGGTGGTGACGCCGAGCGACGATCCGGCCGACAGCGTGCCCGGCAAGGTCTTCGCCATCTCCGCCGAGGAACTTGCGGCCGCCGACCGCTACGAGGTCGCCGACTACAAGCGGATCAGCGTCCGGCTGGCCTCCGGCAAGGAGGCGTTCGTCTACGTCAAGGCGTAGCTGCTGCTGCGGCGGTTCGGCTGATGGACAGCTTGCCGGCACGTCGCTATCGACGGTGCCGGGGAGCCTGTCCTTGAGCGCAGCCAAGTCCATCAGAGCGAGATCCTGGGTCGCGATCATCGCGGCCTATGCGCTCGTGCTGCAGGGGTTGTTCGGCGCGGCCCTCTCGGGGCAGAGCCTCGCCCCGGCGCTGCTCGACCGCGCCGCACATCTGACGCTGTGCGCGCCGGGTGGCGAGGGCGTGCCGCTGCCGGGCGAGGAGCCCGCGCCGCATCTGCCGGCCTGCTGCCTGCTCGGCTGTGCCTGGATAGGTGCAGCTTATGCGCCGCCTGACCGGCCCGCGCTCCTCGGGGAGGTCGAGGCCGGCGTCACGATCGTCGGTTTCGATGATCTGACCGGGCGGCCGCTGCCGGGACAGGAGCGCCTCGCTGCCCGTCCAAGAGGACCGCCCGTCCGGGCCTGACGCCGCAGCGGCCTTCGGGCCGCTTTCCGTCGCAATGACCGAATGCTCCGCCAGGCCAGCGCGCCGGCGGCATTTCGGCAAGTCCATCTCGGGAAATCCAGCCATGACCGCTCACGCGGATGTCCGCACGCGCGCCGATGCCGGCCGCGCCCTTGCCCTGTCGTCCGAATTCAAGGCCTTCATCGCGAGGCTACACTTCTATGCCGGGCTGTTCGTCGGCCCGTTTATCCTGGTCGCGGCGCTGACCGGCACGCTCTATGTGCTGACGCCGCAGATCGAGAGTATCATCTATCGCGAGCAACTGACCGCGGCGACGACGGGCGAGCCGGCTACGCTCGCCGCACAGACCGAGGCCGCGCGCAAGCATATCGGCGAGGGGCCCCGCTTCTTCGCCATCCGCCCCGCGCCAACCGCTGGCCAGACCACGCGCGTGATGTTCGCGCAGCCCGGCCTCGGCGACTCCGAAAGCCGGGCGATCTTCGTCGACCCGGTCTCGCTGGCGATCAAGGGCGGCCTCATCGTCTACGGCACGAGCGGCATCCTGCCGTTCCGGACGCAGCTCGACTATCTCCACCGCAACCTGCTGCTCGGCGAGTTCGGCCGCAATTACAGCGAGCTGGCTGCGTCCTGGCTCTGGGCGGTGGTTCTGGGCGGCGTCCTGATGTGGTTCTGGCGTCGCAATTCCAGGGCGGCCGAGCGGGCGCGCGCCAATCCGGCACTGCGCGACCGGCGCTGGCACGGGCTGATCGGGCTGACGCTTTCGCTCGGCCTCGTCTTCCTGTCGATCACAGGCCTGACCTGGTCGAACTATGCCGGCGACCGGATCGATGCGCTGCGGGCCAATCTCGGCTGGGTGACGCCGTCGGTGTCGCTGAAGCTCGGCGCGGCGCCCGCTGCCGACGCGCATGCCCATCACAGCGATCATGGTCCGGCCGTAGGGACGGTTGCTCCCGGTAGCGTCCAGCAGCTGGATGCGGTCCTTTCCGCCGCCAAGGCGGCCGGAATTGATTCCCCGCATGTCGAGATGCGGCCGCCTCGGGCTGAGGGGCAGGCCTGGTTGGTTAGGGAATACGACCGGAGCTGGCCGACGCAGGTCGACACGGTTGCGCTCGACCCACGCGATCTCTCGGTCGTCAGCCGGGCCGATTTCGAGACCTTCCCGCTGATCGCCAAGCTGATCCGCTGGGGTATCGACGCCCATATGGGCATCCTGTTCGGCTGGCCGAACCAGCTCTTGATGGCCGGGCTCGGCATCGCGCTGATCGTGACGACGCTGCTCGGTTACCGGATCTGGTGGCGGCAGCGGCCTGCGCCGGGCTCGCTGCCGCGCACGGTTGTCCAGGCCTGGCTGCGGCTCGGCTGGCCGGGCAGGGTGGTGGCAGTCGCCGTCGCTGTGGGATTGGGCTTGGCGCTGCCGCTGGTCGGCGCCAGCCTCGCGGCCTTCCTGCTCGTCGACCTCGTTCGCTGGCGGCTGGCGCGATCTGCCTGAAGCGAAGCTCGATCCGGGGCGGCTCAGCCGCTCCGGATCACGGCGCGTATGCCGTCGATGACGAACTGCACTGCCAGTGCGGCCAGGATGACGCCGAGCAGGCGGGTTAGCACGACATTGCCGGTGACGCCGAGCAGGCGCGCGATCGGCACCGCCATCAGGAAGACGACGAGGCAGGACAAGACGACCAACCCGCAGATCACCGCGAGCGAGGCCAGCATCGCGACGTCGCCATTGGCGCGGCCGGCGAGCAGCATCATCGCGGTCAGCGCGCCGGGGCCGGCCATCAGCGGGATCGCCAGCGGGAAGGCGGCGACGTTGCGGATATGGTCCTGGGTGATGGCGGTGTCGGCCGTCTGCTGCTTGCGCTCGTTGCGCCGCTCGAACACCATCTCGAACGAGATCCAGAACAGCAGCAGGCCGCCGGCGATGCGGAAGGCCGGCAGCGAGACGCCGAGCGCCTTCAGCACGACATCGCCGGCCAGGCCGAAGAAGGCCATGATGCAGAAGGCGATGATGCAGGCGCGGACCGCGACCTGCCGTCGTTCGCTCGCCGACATGCCGCGCGTCAGCGACAGGAAGATCGGCGCCAGCCCCGGCGGATCGAGCGTGACGAGCATGGTGACGAGGGCGGAGGAGAGATATTCGGCGAACATGTCTTCTCCCGAGCTTATTGCGCTGCTCTTGCCGCGCCCTCGCGGTTTTGGCTGTCGCCGAACTCCATCGTAGTGCCCAACGCATAGCGATGGAAACCCGGGTTTGCGTCACTGACGCCGCCTGTCCAGTCCGATCGCGTGGATGGTCGCGATCAGGCAGCCCGGGCCAGGTCCAGCCCCTACCGTCAGTTGCACTGTGAGCCGGGATTCGCCAGCATCCAGCCTGCGCGGCCACGGGCCGCCGAGCCGGAGCATCGAGATGGACCATGCCTTGTCCCGCCGCCAGCTGGCCGCCGCCCTTGCGACGGTCCCGCTGATCGCCATCGCCGGCCGGGCGCAGGCGCAGGCCTATCCCACCAAGCCAATTCGCTTCATCGTGCCCTATGTCGCCGGCGGCACCACAGATCTCGTCGCCCGCCTCGTCGGCGAGAAGGTCGGCGCGCGCCTCGGCCAGCCGGTCGTGATCGAGAGCCGGCCGGGTGCCGGCGGCAATATCGGCATGGATGCGGTCGCGAAGGCGGCACCGGACGGCTACACCATCGGTTTCGGCGCGATCTCGACCAATGCGCTCAACCCGCACATCTACAAGAGCGTCCCGTTCGATCCGCGCAAGGATTTCACCGCGATCAGCCTGCTCGGGACCTCGACGATCGTGCTCGAGGTCGGGCCGAAGCTGCCGGTGAAGACCGTCGCCGAATTCATCGCCCGGGCGAAGGCCGAGCCGGGGCTGCAATACGGCACTGCCGGCAACGGCACCTCGATGCATCTCGCCGCGGTGCTGTTCGGGCAGATGACCGGCACGCAATTGACCCATGTCGCCTATCGCGGCAGCGCGCCCGGCATCAACGATCTCCTTGGCGGCCATCTCGGCGCGATGTTCGACAACCTTCCTGCCTCGCTGCCGCATATCCAGGGAGGCAAGCTCACCGCCTTGGCGGTGGCGAGCGCAGCGCGCTCGCCGGCCTTGCCGGAGGTACCAACGATCGCGGAAGCGGGCTTGCCGGGCTATGCGGTCGAGCCCTGGTTCGGCGTCTACGGACCGAGCGGCTTGCCGCCAGCGATCGCCGAGGCTCTCAACACAGCCTTCGTCGAGGCGCTCGGCGCGCCGGAGGTCAAGGACAAGCTGCTGCAGGCCGGTTTCAACCCGAAGGCGTCGAGCTCCGCCGAGCTCGCGGCGCTGACGGCGTCCGAGTACGAGAAATTCGGAAAGATTGCGCGCGAGGCCAAGATCACCATCGAGTAACCCGGCGCTACCGTGCTCTGCCAAGCATGGCGGGGCTGCAGATGGGGGCTTGAAAGCGAGGCAGGCAACATGAGCGTCGATGACGTGCAGGCCGAAACCAATGCGCCGGACCGCATCGAATTTCGCGGCAATGAGCGCCGCTGGGAAATGGGTTTCTATCTTTGTGCTGCCGGGACCATCGTCACCACCTTCATAAATTTTATACGCACAGGCGGATCGGCACCGATCGTTGGGGGATTGCTCATCGCTCCGCTCGTGCTTTTCGCCCTTGGAAGAGCCTCCCGCGATCTTGATCGCTCAGTGCATTTGGCGTTCGATGAGGAGGGGCTGACGGTTCCCGACATCCTTACACGCAAGGTGCCTTGGACCGCTGTGCAGAGTTACTCGTTCGACCCTGGCAGAAACAAGGAATTGGTTCTCAGCGTCGGCCTGATCGAGCCCAAATTATATCGGCCGCATATACTGGATTTCACCCGGTTCCGGAGGCCTTGGCCGTTCCCGAGGTCCGGGGTTCGCCTTTCCCTGGCTGGGGTTGCAGGCGGAGAAAAGGAGATCGACGCCGCCTTTCGGCATTTCGCTCCGCAGGTTCGGAGGTCTAGCGCGCAGGCCTCGGACAACGGTTTCGTCAATTTCAGCATGCGACCGCCAGCGAAACATGGCGAGAACGCGGATGGGGCTTGAAAGCGAGGCAGACGAGATGAGCGCCGTCGATGTGCAGGCCGGGAGTGAGGCGCCGAACCGCATCGAGTTTCGCGGCAATGAGAGCCGCTGGGAGGCGCTTTTCCATCTTGGCGTGGGTGGGTGGGCACTTGCCTACTCCATACCCATGGGCGGATTGGAAGCGATCGTTGGAGCATTTTTCGGCGCTCTGTTCCTGCTTTTCGCTTTTGGAAAAGCCTTCGGCGATCTCGATCGCTCGATCCACCTAGTATTCGATGCGGAAGGGATCACGGCGCCCCATGTATTTGTACGAAAGGTGCCATGGGACGCGGTGCAGAGTTATTCTTTCGATCCCAATTGCGATGTCAAGGCGGTCCTGGTTCATCTGCCGGAGCCTTCGCGCTTTGAGCCCAAAGTCACCGATCCCTTAGCGGGATGGCCAGTCACTTGGTATGGCTTTCGCCTCTCGCTCGACGAGGTGGCTTGCAGCTACGAAGAGATTGAAGAAGCCTTTCGGCGGTTCGCCCCGCAGGTTCGGAAGGTCTAGCCCGCAGGCTTCGGACGACGGTTTTGCTAATTTCCGCACGCAACCTCGCGCCAAACATGGCGAGAATGCGGATAGGGCGCGAAAGAGAATCAAAAACGCTCCGTAACCTGCTGCAATGAAACGGTTTTATTTTCTCTGAATAGATTCGCGTTTCGCTGGCTTCGCCCGCCGGAATCGGGTAGCCAGAGCGTTGAAAAACCAGCGGTAAACGGGACTTTTTCCCTTGAGCGAAGACAACGACGACAAGCGCGACGACGGCCCGCAGTTCGGCGGCGACATCAAGCCGATCGCGATCACCGACGAGATGAAGAAGAGCTATCTCGACTACGCCATGAGCGTGATCGTGAGCCGCGCTCTCCCGGACGTCCGCGATGGCCTCAAGCCCGTGCACCGGCGCATCTTGTTCTCGATGCACGAGAACAAGAACCTGCCCGACCGGCCCTATACCAAGTGCGCCCGCATCGTCGGCGATACGATGGGTAAGTACCATCCGCACGGCAATCTCGCGGTCTATGACGCGCTGGTGCGCATGGCGCAGGACTTCTCGCTGCGCCTGCCGCTGATCGACGGCCAGGGCAATTTCGGCTCGATGGACGGCGACAGCCCGGCGGCCGATCGCTACACCGAGGCGCGTCTCGACAAGGCGGCGATGCCGCTGCTCGAGGATCTCGACCTCGACACGGTCAACTTCCAGCCGAACTATGACGGTAAGGAACACGAGCCGACCGTCCTGCCGGCGCGCTATCCGAACCTTCTGGTCAACGGCGCCGGCGGCATCGCCGTCGGCATGGCGACCAATATCCCGCCGCATAATCTCGGCGAGGTCATCGATGCCTGCATCGCGTTGATCGACGATCCCGAGCTCTCGATCGACGACCTGATCGCGATCGTGCCCGGCCCGGACTTCCCGACCGGCGCCCAGATCATGGGCCGCAGCGGCATCCATTCGGCCTATCACACCGGGCGCGGCTCGATCGTGATGCGCTCGAAGACCCATATCGAGGAGCTGCGCAAGGAGCGCGAGGCGATCATCGTCACCGAGGTTCCCTATCAGGTGAACAAGGCGACGATGGTCGAGAAGATCGCCGATCTCGTGCGCGAGAAGCGGATCGAGGGCATCTCCGACCTGCGCGACGAATCCAACCGCGAGGGCGTGCGTGTCGTCATCGAGATCAAGCGCGACGCCGTCGCCGATGTGGTGCTGAACCAGCTCTATCGCTTCACGCCGCTGCAGACCTCCTTCGGCGCCAACATGGTGGCGCTGACCGGTGGGCGGCCGGAGGTCCTGAACCTCAAGGACTTCATCTCCGCCTTCGTCGAGTTCCGCGAAGAAGTCGTTTCGCGGCGCACGCGCTATCTGCTCAACAAGGCGCGCGAGCGCGCCCATGTCCTCTGCGGTCTTGCCACCGCCGTCGCCAATATCGACGAGGTCATCCGGCTGATCCGTACCGCGCCGACGCCGTCTGCCGCGCATGAGGCCTTGATGGCGCGCGACTGGCCGGCCGACGACATCGCGCCGCTGATCGCTCTGGTCGACGATCCGCGTCATCCGATGAATGCGGATGGCACCTACCGCCTCTCGGACGCGCAGGCCAAGGCGATCCTCGAGCTGCGCCTTGCCCGCCTGACGGCCCTCGGTCGCGACGAAATCGGCGACGAGCTGGAGAAGCTCGCCAAGGAGATCGCCAACTATCTCGACATCCTGCGCTCGCGCGCCCGCATCCAGGACATCATCAAGGCCGAGCTCGCCGAGGTGAAGGCGGCCTTCGCGACGCCGCGCCGCACCGAGATCCACGATTGGGGCTCGGATCTCGACGACGAGGACCTGATCGCCCGCGAGGACATGGTCGTCACCGTCTCGCATGCCGGCTACATCAAGCGCGTGCCGCTCTCGACGTATCGGTCGCAGAAGCGCGGCGGCAAGGGCCGCTCCGGCATGTCGACTCGCGAGGAGGATTTCGTCACCCGCCTCTTCGTCGCCGACACGCATACGCCGATCATCTTCTTCTCCTCGCTGGGCCAGGCCTACAAGGAGAAGGTCTGGCGGCTGCCGCTCTCGGCGCCCAATGCGCGCGGCAAGTTCCTCAACAACATGCTGCCGCTGGACAAGGACGAGCGCATCACCACCGTCATGCCGCTGCCGGAGGACGAGGAGAGCTGGGGCCGGCTCGACGTGATGTTCGCCACCAAGAGCGGCAATGTCCGGCGCAACAAGCTCTCCGACTTCGTCCAGGTCAATCGCAACGGCAAGATCGCGATGAAGCTCGACGAGGGCGATTCCATCGTCGACGTGCAGATCTGCTCCGAGCATGACGACGTGCTGCTGACCACCGCCGGTGGCCAGTGCATCCGCTTCGCCGTGCCCGAGGTGCGCGTCTTCAAGGGCCGCGACTCGACCGGTGTCCGCGGCATCAACCTCGCCGATGGCGACGAGGTGATCTCGCTCGCGATCCTGCACCATCTCGACGCGACGCCGGACGAACGCGCCGCCTATCTCAAGCGCGCCGCCGCCGCCCGCAGGGCGCTGACCGGCGAGGGCGAGGAGACGGCCGAGCCGGTGGCGAGCGGCGATGCCGAAGACGCCGGTAGCGACATCGAGCTCGGCCAGGAGAAATACGCCGAGATGGGCGCTGCCGAGCAGTTCATCCTGACCGTGTCCGAGAACGGTTACGGCAAGCGCTCGTCCTCCTTCGAGTACCGGGTGACCGGGCGCGGCGGCAAGGGCATCGTCGCCATGGTCGTCAACGACCGCAACGGCAAGCTTGTCGCCTCGTTCCCGGCCGAGGAGAAGGAGCAGATCATACTCGTCACCGATGGCGGGCAGGTGATCCGCGTGCCGGTCGATGCCGGCCCGAACAACCGCATCCGCATCGCCGGGCGCTCGACGCAGGGCGTCACCGTGTTCAACACCGGCGACGGCGAGAAGGTCGTCTCGGTCGAGCGCATCGGCGAGGAGAGCGAGGAAGAGGGCGAGAGCGCCGAGACCGAGAATGGCGCGGGTGAGGAACCGGCCGGGGAGGCGTGAGCCTTTCTGCCCCTCCGTTGCTCACCTAAACAACAAGTCGTCCCGGGCGAGCGCAGCTCGACCCGGGACCCATGCCTGAACCTCAATCGGAAAGGCTCAGGCATGGATCCCGGATCGGCGCCGCTGCCGCGGCTTGTCCGGGACGACTTTGTCAGGGTGAACTGATGAATCTGCCAGCGAACTTCTGAAACTTGCCCGAGCGAGAGGCTGAGCTCGCCTGCCGTCCTGAGGTTCTCGAGTCTGCGCTTCGCTTTTCCCGCGAATGACGCGGAGGCGCGTCAGCGCAGCAGCGGGATCGCCGGGCCGATCGGCCGCAAGGCCGCATCGATCTCGGGCGTGAAGGCGGCGCCGAAGAACGGGCCGCGCAACTCGAACGGCACGCGCGTCGAGGTCGTCGTCGAATTCAGCGCGCCGTTGAGGTCGAGCCAGCGCCGGGTGAGATCGGCCGTGCCGTTGAGGACGACATTGTAGCCGGAGCCGGCAATCTGCGTGTCGGTGACGTAGAGAACGCCGAGATTGGCGAGCGCGGAGAGCTGCAGGGTCTCGAAGGCGCTCTTGCCCTGGCGCCAGTCGCGCGCGGAGGTCGGCGGCTTCTCCGCCTTGCGCAGCAGATCGGGGAAGGCGATGCCGCGGAACTCGCCTTGCCGGATCGTCAGGCCGGCGCGGCCGGTGAGGGAGCTCACCACCTGTTCCAGGCTGCTTCCGATGCCATCGAAGGCGAGCTGCCCGGTCGCGGTGCCGCTGAGGCGGGCGAGTTCCGGCAGGTCGTCTGCCGCCAACGCGAGATTCACCTTTTCGAGGCCGAGCTGCAGCTTGACGTCCGCCCCCGCGGCGACCGGCGTAGCGAGAATGCGGGCACGGGCCGAGCCGCCATAGGCCGAGGCGCGCAGCAGCGACGCCTCGAAGCGGCCCTTGCGGATCAGGAGCTGGGCTGCGAGATCGCCGAACCGAGCCGTTCCGATCCGGGCGGAGTCGAGGGACAGGCGCAGGTCGACATCATTGGCAGTCCAGCCGTCGAACTCGAGCGGCGTGCCGGCATTGTCGCCGTTGGCGGTCGATGCCTGCGGTTCGGCCTGGCGCAGCAGGCGCCCGAGATCGAACTCGGCGCCGGCGAGCGTGCCGGAGAGCGCCCAGTTCGGCATGGCGCCGTCGAGCTTGAGGGCCCCCTCGAGCTGGCTGCCGTCGACCATGGCGACGACCGAATCGAGCGCGACGCTTCTCTGGTTGATCTGGGCCTGCGCGGTCAGCTCGACCTGCCGGGCGAGCGACGCGATACGCGGGCGCGGGCCGATCCAGGCCAAGGCATCGGACAGCGATTTCGTGCTGAACTCGATCTGGCCGCTGGTCATGTTCTGGGCGACCGAGCGCGTGCCGTTGAGACGCAGATTCAGCAGGCGCGAGCCGAGCGAAAAGGCGGTGCGGGCCCGCTCGCCGGCTACCGGCCAGAGGATGTCGACCTTGGTGGCCTCGCCGCGCCAGGTGAAGGAGCCGGCGAGCGCGACCGGCGCCTGCGCCGTCCGTTCCTCGATCACCAGGTTGACGTCGCGCAGCGTCGTCAGGACCGTGCGGTCGGCGCGCATCATCACGCTGCCGGAGGTCACGATGAGCCTGGTCTGGCCATCGAGCCGCGCGAGATAGCCGAGGACGCGATCGAGCCAGCCGGCATACCCGCTGCCGGATTCGTCGGATGTGATGTCGATTTCGGGGGCGACCAGGTCGATGCGGTCGAAGTCGAGCTGGCCTGTGAGCAAAGGGAGCAGGCGGGCGCGGGCGCGCAGGCGCGCCGCCTTGCCGGCGAGCACGCCCTGCGGATCGGCAAAGGTCACATCGGAAAGGCTGATCCGGGGCAGGGGCAGGATCGCGATCTCGGCCCGGCGCAGCCCCGTCACCTTGAGGCCGGTGCGGGTCTCGATGCCGGCGACGACGGAGCGTTCGACCTGCGACAAGGCAAGGTTCCACGACCGCAGCCCGAGCGTGAGCAGCAGCGCAGCGGCCGCGGCGAGGCCGATCAGGAGTGCGCGTCGTGACATGGCCTGGTGTATGGCCTTCATCTGCGTGACGGCGGGGCCCCGTCGTCAGGCAATCCGATAACGCGAGCGATTCGACCGGGCGGCCGGCATATCGTCGCGCGGCAAGGGTTTAGTCCCCCGGCCCGGGAATGTCGAGTTCGCCACCCCTCCGGACGTCGAAAAGCCGGGGAAACATCTCAATTTTCGCGCGAAACCGACGGTTGTTCGCCGGCGCGGGCGAGTCTCAGCGCCGGATAGATGCCGATCGCCACGATCAGCAATGCCGCCAGCGCGCCGTCCTCGAAGACGCCGCGGGCGGCGTGGCCGTAGACCACCGTGGCGAGTGTGTCGAAGTTGAGCGGGCGCAGCAGCAGCGTCGCCGGTAGTTCCTTCATGCAGTCGACGAAGACGAGCAGGGCGGCGGCGGCGATGGCCGGGCGCATCAGCGGCCAATGCAGCCGATGCAGGAGCTCGTGCCTGTCGGCGCCGAGCGAGCGTGCGGCATCGTCGATGCGCGGCGAGATGCGGGCATAGCCGCTCTCGACCCCGTTCACGGCGATGGTCAGGAAGCGCACGAGATAGGCAATGACCAACGCAGCGCCCGATCCGAGCAGAAGCAGGCCCGGGCTCGCGCCGAAGAGCACACGGCTGGCATCGGCGACGAGGTTGTCGAAGGCAGCGAGCGGCACCAACAGCCCGAGCGCCAGAACCGTGCCGGGCAGCGCATAGCCGAGCGAGGCGATACGGGCGAGCAGCGGCAAGGCACGCTCACGCCCGAGCCGCAGCGCTGCGGCGATGCCGATGCCGATCGCGACGATCAGCGCCGCGGCGAGCGCCGAGATCGCGACGGTGTTGACAAGCGCTCGCCAGAGCGTCGGATCAGCCTGCGCGACGAGGTCGCGGCGCCACAACTCGCCGAGCAGGTAATAGAGTGGCAGCACCGCCCCGAACAGCGCCGGCAGGAAGCAGGCGAGCGACGCCATCCAGCCGCGAGCGCCAGAGAGCCGGATGCGGCCGACCGGCCGCGGTCGCTTCACTGGCAGTGCGAAGCGTCGTGCTCCGCGCGTGCGCGCCTCGACGGCCATCAGACCGACCACGACGAGCAGCATGACGCAGGCGATCTGGGTGGCGCCGGCCAGCGAGCCGCGATTGATCCAGGTGGTGTAGACCGAGATCGTCAGCGAGCGGACGCCAAGGTATTCGCTGGCGCCGATGTCGTTCAGCGTCTCGAGCAGAGCGAGCGTCAGGCCGGCGGCGAGGGCTGGACGAGCCATCGGCAGGCCGATGCGCCAGAACAGCGGCCAGCGCCTTGTTCCGAGGGTGCGGGCGGATTCGATCAGCGCAGCGCTCTGCATCGAGAACAGCGCGCGCACGCTGAGATAGACATAAGGGTAGAGCACGATCCCGAGAATGAAGACCGCGCCCGGCAGGTTGCGCGGGTCGGGGAACCAGTAGTCGCGCAGCGAACGCCAGCCGGTCAGCGCCCGGAGCGCGCTCTGGAACGGCCCCTGGAAGCCAAGGATTTCGACGTAGACGTAAGCCGTGATGTAGGTCGGCAGCGCCAGCGGCACGACCAGCAGCCATTCCAGGCTGCGGCGGCCGGGGAAGTCGTATTGCGTCACCAGCCAGGCGGCGCCGGTTCCGACCGCCCCGCAGAACAGGGCGACGCCGGCGAGGAGCAGCGCAGTGTTCCAGAGCGCAACCGGCAAGACGTTGGCAGTCAGGTGCGGCCAGACCGTCAGCGCCTCGCGCGACAATGCGGTGAAGGCGAGCGCCAGCACGGGCAGCGCGACCAGGCAGGCGGCCGCCGCCGTCAGATAGACCAGACGCGTCGACGGCCGCCAGCGAGCTGGCGGCCGTTCTGCATGTGTTGCGGATGCGCTCAGGCTCAATTGTCGAAGCCGGCCTTGTCGACCAGTTCGGAGGCGGCCTTGCGGTTCTTGGCGATGTCGGCGAGCGGCAGCTTGTCCGGAGTGACGGCGCCGAGCAGCTTCACGGCCTCGGCTTCCTTGACGTCGGCATTGACCGGGAACTCGAAATTGCCGTCGGCATAGATGTGCTGCGCCTTCTCGCCGAGCATGTATTCGATCAGCTTGACGGCGTTCTCCTTGTTCGGGGCGTGCTTGGCGATCGCCGCGGCCGAGACGTTCACATGGGTGCCGCCATTGGCGAAGGTGGTCTTGAGCGGCTTGATCGCCTCGTACCAGCCCTTCTGCTCGTTCGTCGCCTTGCTCATCAGCCCGATATAGTAGGTGTTGATGATGGCGATGTCGCACTGGCCCGAGAGGATGTCACGGGCGACGTCGCGGTCGCCGCCGCCAGGCTTGCGGGCGGTGTTGGCCTTGAGCGCCTTGAGATAGGCTTCCGTCTTATCCGCGCCGTGATGGCTGAGATAAGCCGAGAACAGCGCCGTGTTGTAGGGGTGCTGGCCCGAGCGGATGCAGAACTTGCCCTTCCACTTGGGATCGGCGAGGTCCTCATAGGTGATCGCGTCCTGCTTGACCCGATCCTTGGAGACGATGACGATGCGGGCGCGCTTGGTCAGCGTGATCCAGTTGTCGCCGGCGCCGCGCATCTGGGCCGGCACGATCTTGTCGACCAGCGCCGACTTGACCGGCTGGGTGACGCCGGCGTCGGCCGCCGCCTGGATCTCGCCGACATCGACGACGAGCATCACGTCGGCCGGGCTGTTGGCGCCCTCGGCCTGGATGCGCTGCTGCAGGCCGTCCTTGAGGAAGACCGCGTTGACCTTGATGCCGGTGTCCTTGGTGAAGGCCTCGATCACCGGGTTGAGCAGAGCCGGCTCGCGCGTCGTGTAGAGGTTGACGCTCTGCGCAAGGGCAGGGACGGCCAGCAGGCAGGACGCCAAGGCTGTCGCGGCGAGCGCGGTGCGGATGGTCATGTTTCGCTCCTTCGGGCGGGGCTATCAAAATCGGCCATTCGGGAGGGAGCGGTAGTCCGGCAAGTCGAGGCGGTCAAGGGAATATCCCTTTTATTTCAAGGTGTTATATCTGTTCTAAACTGGATTCTCATTAGATAAATTCTAATCTGAAGAGCCTGAAGGCTCGGCAGAGGCGCGGTCGGTGTCGGCCGGCTGGTTTAAAAGTCGCAAGACTTCAATGATTTGGTCGAGGGGGCGTTGCTCCCGAAACCGGTTCGGGTTGGCAGTCTGCCCGGCTGGCATTGTTCGCTTCGTCCTCGCGGCATCTGGCGCGATGCCGGGATCGTGAGCCGCTGGCGATGTCCAGCTGCACGCTGGGATTGTGGGCAGAGCCGCAGCTGATGCTGCCGCGAGCTGTGATGCCGTGACTTTTCTACAACATCGGCAGCTATTGCAGCGTTGCGGCGGTGGGCTGCCACGATTGCCGTGAAGCCGCCACAAAGCGGCCTCAGCTCCAAACTTCAGTAACTATCTGAGATACGGAAGAATTAAGCCCCTTCAAGCAGGATGTGGAGCAGAAAAATGCTTCGCGGCCGGCTCGGGGCGGATGATTGCACCAGCGGGCGGCGGCGTGGCACATCTGGCGCCCGCCAGGTGGGGTGGCGGGACAGAGTTTGAATGGACGCGCGCGTATTCGATAAGTCGAAGCTGCCCAGCCGGCACGTCAGTGTCGGGCCGGCCCGTGCTCCGCATCGCTCCTATTATTACGCGATGGGGATGACCGCGAAGCAGATCGCGCAGCCCTTCGTCGGCGTCGCCTCCTGCTGGAACGAGGCTGCTCCCTGCAATATCGCCCTGATGCGCCAGGCCCAGGCCGTGAAGAAGGGCGTCGCCTCGGCCCAGGGCACGCCGCGCGAGTTCTGCACGATCACCGTGACCGACGGCATTGCCATGGGCCACCAGGGCATGAAGTCGTCGCTGGCCTCGCGCGAGGTCATCGCCGACTCGGTCGAGCTCACCATGCGCGGCCATTGCTATGACGCGCTGGTCGGCCTCGCCGGCTGCGACAAGTCGCTGCCCGGCATGATGATGGCGATGGTGCGCCTCAACGTGCCCTCGATCTTCATCTATGGCGGCTCGATCCTGCCCGGCAATTTCAAGGGCCAGCCGGTCACCATCCAGGACGTGTTCGAGGCGGTCGGCAAGCACTCGGTCGGCGCGATGTCGGACGAGGATTTGAAGGAGCTCGAGGAGGTCGCCTGTCCGTCCTCCGGTTCCTGCGGCGCCCAGTTCACCGCCAACACCATGGCGACCGTCGCCGAGGCGATCGGCCTGGCGCTGCCCTATAGCTGCGGCGCGCCTGCTCCCTACGACGTGCGCGACACCTTCTGCTACACCGCCGGCGAGATGGTGATGGACCTGATCGCCCGGAACATCCGCCCGCGCGACATCGTCACCCGCAAGGCGCTGGAGAACGCGGCGATGGTCGTTGCGGCCTCGGGCGGCTCGACCAATGCGGCGCTGCACCTGCCGGCGATCGCGCATGAATGCGGCATCGACTTCGACCTGTTCGCCGTCGCCGAGATCTTCAAGAAGACGCCCTATGTCGCCGATCTGAAGCCGGGCGGCAAATACGTCGCCAAGGACATGTTCGAAGTCGGCGGCATCCCGCTGCTGATGAAGACGCTGCTCGACAACGGCTATCTGCACGGCGATTGCATGACCGTGACCGGCCGCACCATCGCCGAGAACCTCGCTTCGGTGAAGTGGAACGACAAGCAGGACGTCGTCCACCCAGCCAATAAGCCGATCACGCAGACCGGCGGTGTCGTTGGCCTCAAGGGCAATCTCGCGCCCGAGGGCGCTATCGTGAAGATCGCCGGCATGCCGACCGAGAGCCTCGTCTTCGCCGGCCCGGCGCGCTGCTTCGACTGCGAGGAGGACGCCTTCAAGGCCGTCACCAACCGCGACTACAAGGTCGGCGACGTGCTGGTGATCCGCTATGAGGGGCCCAAGGGCGGCCCGGGCATGCGCGAGATGCTGTCGACCACCGCAGCGCTCTACGGCCAGGGCATGGGCGACAAGGTCGCGCTGATCACAGACGGGCGGTTCTCGGGTGCGACCCGCGGTTTCTGCGTCGGCCATGTCGGCCCAGAGGCCGCTGTCGGCGGGCCGATCGGCCTGATCCGCGACGGCGATATCATCGAGCTCGACGCCATCACAGGAAAGCTCGCAGTCCGCCTTTCTGATGCCGAACTTGAAGCGCGTCGTAAGGACTGGACGCCGCGCCAGACGGATTATCGGTCGGGTGCGCTTTGGAAATACGCGCAGACGGTCGGATCCGCCAAGGGCGGCGCCGTCACCCATCCGGGAGGCGCAGCCGAGATACAGTGCTATGCGGATATCTGAGGCCATCATTGCAGGAGCATTGCTTGCTCTGGGCTGCCAGTCGGCAGCCTGGGCGCAAAATGCGTCCGTGGAGCGCATGCCGCTGCCACCGCTCCCGATTCCAGGCGCCGCCCTGCCGGAGCCGGAGCTTGATAACCGCGTTGCGCCCGTGCCGCTCGCTCCCGGCCGCGGTGCGATCGCACCGGCGCCGAGCGGGCCTGCCGCCCACACCGCCCTGCCGATCGCTCCGTTCAGCAGCGCCCGCGACGCGCTGAAGGCCTGGATGCGCGATTCCACAGCCGGCGATCAGGCTGGCGCGGTCAAGGCGCTCGAATACGCCGCGGCCCAGGGCCATCTCGCCGCGCAGTTCAAGCTCGGCCGGGTCTACGCCAGCGGCGATGGCGTTCCGACCAATGATCTCAAGGCGTTCGAGTATTTCTCGAAGATCGCGGACGAGAACGCCGACGAGATTCCCGGCACCTCGGATGGGCGCATCGTCGCGGCCGCCTTCGTCGCGCTTGGCGGCTATTTCCTCGACGGGGTCAAGGGCACCTATGTGAAGCCCAATCCCGATCGCGCCTTCGACATGTTCCACTACGCCGCCTCCTATTTCGGCGACCCGGACGGCCAGTACAATCTTGCCCGGCTCTATCTCAACGGCACCGGCGTGGCGCGCGATCCGCGCCAGGCGGCGCGCTGGATGAAGCTCGCGGCCGAGAAGGGCCATGCCCCGGCGCGCGCCGTTTTCGGCGACATGCTGCTGCGTGGCGGTGACGGCGTGCCACGCCACCCGATCATGGGCCTGATGTGGCTGGCGCTGGCCCGCGAGGGCGCCGACATCGCCCGCGAAGGCTGGATCGTCGAGCGCTACGATGCCGCCTTCGCCAATGCGAGCGCGGGCGACCGGACGGCTGCGCTCGCCTTGGTCGAACGCCAGCACATCCGCGCCGAGCGGCGCTGACTGCATCCAAGGCCTGCAGGCCAAAGTAGCCGAGGTATCTAACTTCGGAGCTTCTGCCATGCGCGACGCTGTACGCCTCAGCTTCATCGCCGCCTTCGCGGCGCTTGTCATTCATGGCGCGGGGGCGCAGGAGCGCTTCGAAGACTGGCCCGTGTTGACGAATCCGTTCCCGAGCACGGGTGGCGGCGGCATCATGATCCACGACTACGATCCGGTCGTCGCCGGCGGCAAATGCACGACGAAGTTCCGCGCCGTCGAGCCGAACGGGACAACCTATCACAACCTGATCGAGTTCGAGGCGACTGAGACGCAGGGTGGTGTGCTCTGCAGCAACGGCCAATGGCGCTCGGCCGATGGCAGTGCCAGCGGCACGACGCCATTTCGGGTGTTCGTCAAGGACGGTGTCAGGCGCGGCTCGCCGCAATAGCGGGAGAGGACGGTTATCCCTTGAACGCATCCATCAGCGTGACGATGCAGTCCTGCCTCTGATGCTGGTTGATCAGCGGCACCAGCCGAGTGAAATGCTCGCTCCGGCAATGCGCGTCGAGCGCCGCCTGGTCCGGCCACTGCTCGACGAAGACGAAATGGCCGGGGTCATTCTGGTCGATGAAGAGATCGTAGGCGAGGCAGAGCGGCTCGGCCTGCGTTTTCTCGACGAGCTCCCGGTAGAGCGGCTTCACCAGCTCGACGCTTTCGAGCCTGATGAAGTCCTGGGCGATGACCTTTAGCACGCTCAGCTCAGCTCGATCAGCACCGGGACATGGTCCGAGGCCTTGTCCCAGCCGCGCACATGCTTGGCGATCGAGACGGCGCCGAGCTTGTCGGCCGCCTGCGGCGAGAGCAGGAGGTGGTCGATGCGGATGCCGTTGTTCCGCTGCCAGGCGCCGGCCTGATAGTCCCAGAAGGTGTAGAGGCCGGCCGCGTCGGTGGTGGCGCGTAGCGCCTCGGTGAAGCCGAGACTCTGCAGCTTGCGGAAGGCGGTGCGGGTCGGCGGCAGGAAGAGTGCGTCACCGGTCCAGGCGGCGGGGTCGCGGGCGTCGCGCGGCTCGGGGATGACGTTGTAGTCGCCGGCCAGCACCAGCGGCTCCTCATGCGCCAGCAGGCCCTTGGCATGGACCGCCAGCCGCTCCATCCAGGCGAGCTTGTAGGGGTATTTCTCGGTGTTCGGCGGGTTGCCGTTCGGCAGGTAGATCGAAGCGATGCGCACCACGCCGTCGCCCAGCGGCAGCACGCCTTCGAGATAGCGCGCCTGCTCATCGCTTTCGTCGCCCGGCAGGCCGCGGCGGACATCCTCGAGCTTGCTGCGCGAGATGATGGCGACGCCGTTGAAGCCCTTCTGGCCGTGGGTCGTGACCTGCCAGCCGGCCTCTTCGATCTCGGCGCGCGGGAAATCGGGATCGACGCATTTCAGCTCCTGCAGGCAGAGCGCGTCGGGCTCGGCTTCCTTCAGGAAGGCGAGGACATGGGTCAGCCGCTGGCGGATCGAATTGACGTTCCAGGTGGCAATGCGCACGGGCCGGCTCCGATTCAGACGAGCGCAGACTAAGAGCCGCCCGGGCCGTCAATGCAAGTCAGCAGCCGCGGCGAAACGGCCTTACCAAGCTTTCCGGGTCCATGCAGGCGACGAGATAGAAAACAGCGCCACCGAGAAGCCCGAGAAGGAAGGCTGGTAGCACCGCCAAGACGAGATACCCGCCGAGATCAGCGTTTGGGGTCGCGCCGAAAGGAAGCAGTAGCAGCCACGGAACGCTGGCGATGATGCCGCCGATCATCATGATCCGACGCAGCGTCGGCGTGACTTCACCGCGGAGCAAGAGCAGCGTCGGCAAGCCCAGTAGCAATGCGGCAGGATAGGCTCCAAAGCTCGCGATCAACTGGAAGTGCGAGAGATAACTCGCTTGCGACGGTGAACCGGACCAGACCCATCCCGCATAAAGCGCAGCCGGAACTGCCGGCGCGACGATCAGGGCCAAGATTGAGCGCCACAAGGGCGGGGGCGCATTCACAGCGCGGGCTCCGTCGGGATGGCAAGCCGCGCGCCCGGTGGCGCGCGGCTTGCCTCACGATAAGGGCTTACGGGCAGGCGCGAACCACGCCGCCGCTACCGATATAGGTGCCGGTCTCGGGGTCGTAGGTGCGGAAGCGGCGCGAGCAATAGGCGATCGCGTCGCCATCCGGCGCGGCGTAGACCGGGCCACGATAGACCGGGACAGGCTCGGCATAGACCGGGCCGGGCGCGAGCAGGGCGCCTGCCGCTAGCGCGCCGAGCGCGCCTGCCGCAATACCGGCGCCGACGGCTGCGCCGCGATTATAACGATAGCCCCGCCCATAATAGCCGCCGCGATAGCCGTAGCGCGGGCCGTAATAGCGACGGTACTGCACCTGCTCGACGAGATTGGTCGAGCCGGCGGTGGCAACGCTGGCCTGGGCCGGCGCGAGCGGGGCGGCGGCTGCCGGCGTTGCCAGGGCAAAACCGCCGGCGAGAGCGGCGGCGATCATCGTCGTCCTGATCATCTCGAACTCCTTGTCCCTCCCCGGATGGGAGGATTTCCGCGCGAACCTACCGGCATCGCCCGGACACTGTCACCTCAGCGTTAGGACTAGACGCAAAACGCGGCCAAATTTCAACGACTTCCGGCAGCTTTTGGCGTTTTTCGGCTTGCGCGTCGCCGCGTCAGGCCCCATTTCGCGTTTCCGCTTTGCACAATTGATCCGGGAGACCCATGTCGCACTCCGCCGAACCCGCCGACCTTCCCGCCAATGGGCCGCTGAAGCCATTGCCGATGGTGATCTTCGCCTCGCGCTGGCTGCAGGTGCCGCTTTATCTCGGGTTGATCGTGGCGCAGTGCGTCTACGTCTTCCTGTTCCTCAAGGAGCTCTGGCATCTGGTCAACCACGCCTTCGATTTCAGCGAGCAGCAGATCATGCTGGTCGTGCTGGGGCTGATCGACGTGGTGATGATCTCCAACCTGCTGATCATGGTGATCGTCGGCGGTTACGAGACCTTCGTTTCGCGCCTTCGGCTGCACAACCACCCCGACCAGCCGGAATGGCTGAGCCATGTCAACGCCTCGATCCTCAAGATCAAGCTCGCCATGGCGATCATCGGCATCTCCTCAATCCACCTGCTGCGGACCTTCATCGAGGCCGGCAATATCGGCGGCCCGACGGCGACGAACTACACGACCACGGGCGTGCTGCTGCAGACGCTGATCCACACCATTTTCATCTTCTCGGCGCTGGGCATCGCTTGGGTCGACCGGATGACGCTGGCGCCCGGCAAGGGCCATTGAGGATCATTCGCCAGCCTCGGCAACAATGTCGCCGAGGCGCCGAGGGGCCGTCCAATGGACGGCCCGCCAGCCGGCTTGCCGGGCAGCACTGATATTCTCGACGGTATCGTCGATCAGCAGCAGCGCTTCGGGCGGCTCGCCCAGTGCTTGCTCGATGTGGCGATAGAAGGCGGAATCCGGCTTTCGGGCGCCGATCGCTGCCGAATAGTAGAAGTGGTCGACATGGCCTGCGAGGCCCAGTTGCTCCGAAAGATAGTGTGCGCGCAGATGCTCCTGATTGCTCGCCAAGGCGACGGTCAGGCCGTCGCGGCGCAGCGACGCGATATCCTGCAGCAGGGCCTCTTCCAGGCGTGCGTCGTGCGCGAACCAGTACTCCAGCAGAGCCTCGCTGCTTACTGAAGGAGCGATCTCGGCCAGGACCGGCGCAAGCGTTTCGCGCAGTCCCACGCGGCCCGTGACGACGTCGGTCCAGTGGTGGGCGAAGAATCGCCGCTGAAGCAGATCTGATGCAATGCCGAGATCGCGCTCGAGATCATGGCTCCAGTGCAGCCCATCCGCCGGCCGACCGGTGACCAGCACGCCGTCGACATCGAGGAGGACGGCGCGGATCACATCTAGCCTCGTGCCCGCCTCGGCGGCAGGCCCTTGACCAACGGCGAGGCGAGGCCCGGCGCGGTCTCGACGCCGAGCGCCGGCAAAGCCAGCGTGCGCTGGCCACGGAAATCGACATGGCAGACAAGGAGGCCGCGCTCCTCGATATAGCCGATCAGGCGGCGCGCCCGACTCGGCGAGTGGCTGCCATAAGCTTCTGCCAGTTCGGCATCGGAGGGGCAGGGCGCCCCTTCGATCGCGCTGCGCGCGATGAACAGGAAGAGCCCGTGCAGGTCCTCGGGCAGGGTCTCTGCCGCGGTCAGCGCCTTCTCCCAGGCATCGGAGGACAGGACCTCCTCGCTCGCTCCGGCGCGGGCGACCGCAAGCCGCTTGCGGAAGGCATCCAGACTGGTCTCCGGCCCGCTGACGCGGCGCATCCGGCAGCGCACGGTGAAGTCCTGGTAGAGCACCGCGACCGGCCGGTCGCGCGCCTCGGGATCGTCGAGCAGTTCGTTGAGGATCTCGACCAGCGCCGCGGCGCGCTCGGCCGGATCCATCTCGATCTCGGGCTCGGGCGGCGGCACCGGCTGGTGCGTCTCGATGCGGCGGATGATCTCGGGCGCCACTGCCGGTCGTGGGCGCGGCTGCTTCGGCCAGGGCGCCGGCGCGACCTCGTCCTCCCCGGCGGTGAAGATCAGCTTGCTGGCGTCCTCCGGCGCCTGATCGGGCAAAGGCAGCAGGCCGGGCGCGCCACCGCGATCGACCGAGGCGACCGGGCCGATCCGGACCGGCAGCGGCTTCTTCGACAGGGCGGGACCGAGCGCGACGAACTGGCCGCGTTCGAGATCACGGAACATCTCGGCCTGGCGCCGGTCCATGCCGAGCAGGTCGGCGGCGCGCTGCATGTCGATGTCGAGGAAGGTGCGGCCCATCAGGAAGTTGGAGGCCTCGGCCGCGACGTTCTTGGCGAGCTTGGCGAGGCGCTGCGTCGCGATCACGCCGGCAAGGCCGCGCTTGCGGCCACGGCACATCAGGTTGGTCATCGCGCCGAGCGAGAGGCGCCGCGCCTCGTCCGAGGCCTCGCCCGCCATCACCGGCGCGAAGAGCTGGGCTTCGTCGACCACGACCAGCATCGGGTACCAATGAGCGCGGTCGATATCGAAGAGCCCGCCGAGGAAGGCGGCGGTGGCGCGCAATTGCTCGTCGGCGTCGAGCTCCTCGAGGTTGAGAACCACCGAGACGCGATGCTGGCGCACGCGCAGCGCGATCTTCTGCAATTCGACCGGGCTCGCGGTGCCGTCGACCACGACATGGCCGAACTGGTCGGCCAGCGAGACGAAGTCGCCTTCGGGATCGACGATGGCCTGCTGCACCAGTGGTGCGCTCTGCTCGAGCAGGCGGCGCAGCAGATGCGACTTTCCCGAGCCGGAATTGCCCTGGACCAGCAGGCGCGTCGCCAGCAATTCGGCGAGGTTAAGCTCAGCGGGCTCGCCGCCGCGCGTCGACCCCATGTCGATGCCAGTCTTCATGCCGGGAATCCAGGCCGCTCCTTGCCGTGGCGGAAAACGTAAGGCGGCGCTTCTAGCACGCTCGCCGGCAAGTAAGGCAAGGCCCGGCCTGCATTCCACAGCTTTGCGCGGCGCAGGGCGGGCTCCGGTCAGCGCCGCCGCAGGACCATGCCGCCATGGTGCAGTGTGTCCACGTCGACGAAGGTGCCGTCGGCGGTGAAGCCGGTGTCGTCCCAGTACTCGATATAGCTGCCGGTGACCTTGTAACGGCCGCGATAGGCGCTCTCGCGATTGCCGCGCGCCTCGTCATAGCGGCCATTCGGCAGCAATTCGTGGCGGACATGATTGTCGGCGGTGACCCACATGCCGACATAAGGGTGGTTTTGCGGGTTATCGGTGGCGGCTGCCTGAGCGGTCTGCATGCGTGGGGATCCTTCCGGTCCGTTCTGGATGGTCGTGGCGAGGCCGATGCCGGCGGCCAGCAGCAGCGACGCGTTCGCGAGCAGGGTGTTCATGGTCGTTCCCCTCACTGCCTGCGGCGTTCGGCGAAGAGCTCCGACAGAGCCTGCGATGCCGCGATCGCGCGTGAGATCCCGGCCGGCACGGTGATCAGGTAGACGATCTCCTTCAGCTCTCCCTCGGACACGCCGATGTTGAGCGCGTAGCCGGCATGGACTTTCATGAAGGCGGTCTGGCCGGTCGCGGCGAAGGCTGCGACCGCTGCGAGCTGGCGTGTGCGGCTGTCGAGGCCGGTTCGCGACCAGACATCGCCGAGCGCATAGGCCTCGGTCGCCTCGGCCAGGAAAGGAAACTCCTGCCGCATGCGTTCCAGCGCCTGCTGCGGCTCGCCCTTGTTCAGGCTGCGGATGACGGCCTCACCGCGCTTGCGCCGCTCCTCACTCGATTCGGCGATGGCGGGGGCGGGCATCGCCGCGATGGCGAAGGCGGCTGCGGCGGCGCGCAGCGGGGATGGCATGGTCAGGGTCATGGCTTCCTCCTCAGTGGGTGGCGGTGGGGCGGACGACGATCTCGTTGACGTCGACATCATCAGGCTGCTCGACGGCGAAGCGCACGGCACGGCCGATCGCATCGGGCTGGAGCGCGATGGCGCGGTACGTCCTCATCAGCTCGGCCGCGGCCGGATCGGTGATGGTGCTCGCAAGTTCGCTCTCGACCACGCCGGGATGGATGCAGGTGACGCGCAGGTCGGAGTGCTCCTGGCGCAAGCCGTCGGAGATGGCGCGCACCGCGTATTTCGTCGCGCAGTAGACGGCAGCCGTCGGTGACACCGCGAGAGCGCCGATCGAGGCGATATTGATGATCTGGCCCGAGCCGCGCGCCAGCATCTGCGGCAACACCGCGGCGATGCCGTAGAGCACGCCCTTGATGTTGACGTCGATCATTCGATCCCACTCGTCGACCTTGAGCGAGGCCATCAGCGAAAGCGGCATCACGCCGGCATTGTTGACGATGACGTCGACACGGCCGAAGGCCTCGCGTGCCGCATCGGCGAAGGCCGCGACATCGGCGCGATCGGTGACGTCGAGCCGGCTTGTGCGGACGTCGCCGCCCTTTGCTGTCAGTTCGTCGGCGAGTGCGTCGAGGCGTTCCGTGCGACGCGCGCCGAGCATCAGCTTCGCCCCGGATGCCGCGAGCTCGCGAGCGATGCCGACGCCGATACCGCTGGAAGCGCCGGTGATGAGGACGACCTTGTCGATGGCCATGTCTGCTCCGTCTGGTTGTTCCGTGGAACCGCGCTGTTGCGGTTGCCTGAAAGCTAGGAGCAAGTCATTGTCGCGATAAGCCGCTCATTTATTTCCATACTGGAGAGTTTTTCTAACCAATGGAGATGGATCTCAACGCACTCGCTGTGTTCGTTCTCGTCGCCGAGGAGAGGAGCTTTCGTGGCGCGGCGGACCGTGTCGGCGTGACGCGATCGGCGGTCAGCCAGACGATCAGGAAGCTCGAGGAGCGGCTGGGCATCGCCCTGGTGCAGCGTACGACACGCAGCGTCAGTCTGACCGAGGCGGGCGAGCGTCTCCTCGCCGATCTCGATCCCGCCCTGTCGGATCTGCGCGCTGCCGTCGAGGCGACACGGGATTTGCGGGCTGGGCCGCGCGGACGCCTGCGCCTGGCGGTCTCGTCGATCGCCGAGCGCTTTCTGTCGGGGCCGTTCCTGGCGAGCTTCGTCGCGGGCCATCCCGAGGTCGAGCTCGACATCACCGTGACCGACGAGGAGTTCGATATCGTCGCCGCGGGCTACGATGCCGGTGTCAGGCTCGGCGAGGTCATCGAGCAGGATATGATCGCCATTTCGATCGGCGGCGAGGAGCGCCAGCTCGCCGTCTGCGCGCCGGCCTATCGCGAGCGCTTCGGCGTGCCGGCCCATCCGCGCCAACTGGCGGCGCATCGCTGCATCGGCTGGCGACCGGGCCCAAAGCTGCCGCCCTATCGCTGGGAGTTCGCCGAGGATGACAGGGAGTTCAGCGTCGCCGTCGCGCCGGAGATCACGGCGAGCGACATGGCGCTGATGATCAAGCTCGCGGTGGCGGGAGCCGGCATCACCTTCGGCATGGAAGAGAGCTTCCGGCCGGCGATGGCGCGTGGCGAGCTGGTGCCGCTGCTGGAGGAGTTCTGCCCCTATTTCGCGGGCTTTTATCTTTACTACCCCAGCCGCCGCGCCATGGCACCGAAGCTGCGCGCCCTGGTCGACCATCTGCGCGGCTTCGATTGGGACAGGCGCAAGGCGACGACCAGAACGGGATCGGCTATGATCTGATTCTAGGCGCTGCCCGCGCCTCCACCCTCCATCAGGGAAGCACGCTGCCGTGCAGGGCCTATCCAATCGTCGAACCGACTGTTCGAGCGCTGCGCATAAGGAGGGGTTGCGGACTTCGCTCGCATCAGGAGGTCCATCGATGAAGCTTTCCGCACCCGTCTATCGTCTGAAGCGCAAGGCCAAGGAATTGGCGCGCAAGGATGACATCCCGCTCCATCTGGCGCTCGACCGCGTCGCCGTCGGCGAAGGTTTCGGCGCCTGGAGCCTGCTTGCGTCCAAATCCGCCGAGAGCCTGTCCGCCGAGGGGCTGCTGGTCCGCCTGATGCCGGGAGACCTGTTGCTGATCGGCGCGCGGCCCGGGCACGGCAAGACGCTGCTCAGCCTCCAGCTCGCGGTCGAGGCGATGAAGGCAGGCCGCCGCGCGCTCTTCTTCACGCTGGAATATACGGCCAGGGATGTGCTTGGCCGCTTTCGGGCGCTTGGTGTCGATCCCGCCCAATTCGAGGCGCTGTTCTCCTTCGACGATTCGGAGGCGATCAGCGCCGACCACATCATGCGGGCTCTCGCAGAGGCGCCGCGCGGCACGCTGGCGATCGTCGACTATCTGCAACTGCTCGACCAGAAGCGCGGCAATCCCGAGTTGGGCGTCCAGATCAGCGCGCTCAAGGCCTTTGCGGAGGCGAGGGGCGTGATCCTGGCCTTCATCTCGCAGATCGATCGTTCCTACGATCCCGCGCTGAAACCCTGCCCGGACCTGAGCGATATCCGCCTGCCGAACCCGCTCGACCTGTCGCTGTTCAGCAAGAGCTGCTTCCTGAACGAGGGCGAGGTGCGTTTCCAGGCCGCGAGCTAGCGGCCTTGAAATAGTCCGTCATTCCGGCGCTGCGGCCGGAATGACGGTGAATGACAATCGTCGTTCAGCGCGGGCAGCGGCTCGTGCGCTCGGCACGCTGGATATCGGCGACGACGCGGCGCTGTGTCGCCGAGAGCGGCACGTCCTCGACATTGTCGTACTGGCAGCCGGCATTGCCGAAGGCGCTGATGCCGCGCTGGGTGCGGAAGCAATAGCCCTGCGCCTTGTAGATCTCGTTGCGCTGGTACCAGAGGTCCTCGCAGCTCTGGGCGGCCGCGGGAGTCGCAGTCGCGAAGAACGGCAGGGCGATGCCGAGAGCGAGGACGGGGATGGGCAGCTTCGACATGACGACCTCTTGCGGTGCGAACGTTATGTTGTCGCCCTTTGCGGACGCGACAAGTCTTTTCGCTCGCTGCCATGGCAGGATCACGATCTTGTTGCAGGAGGGCGTGATCGCCCCGCTGGCAAAGCTGTGAATTGACGCAGCCTCGCCTGCGGAGGACAAGAATTGAGGGATTTTTCAGCCTTTCGTCTCCCACATGGAGGCGAGCCGGGCGCCGGCCAAATTGCCGCAGGGATCGCCTGCGGCACTGCGCGCAGGCGCCGTCATCGGGTATGTTCCTCCCGACAAACAATGATAGTGCGCGCGAATCGCGCCCTGGAAAGGACCGCCGTCATGATCTTCTCTTCGCTGCGCCGTCTGGCGCTCGCCGGCATCGCCGCCTGTGCGCTTGGCGTTGCCGTCGCGCCGGCCCAGGCCCAGTCGCTCTCGGCCGAGCAACGCAGCGCCGTGGTCGAGCTGATCAAGGAGACCCTGCTGAAGAATCCGGAGCTGATCCAGGAGGCGCTGGTCGAGCTCGAGAAGCGCAACCAGGTCGCGCAGGTCGAGGCGCAGCGCAATGCGCTCTCGGCCGAGAAGGCGAGCCTGACCGACCCCGCGACCTCGGTGATCGCCGGCAACCCGCAGGGTGACGTCACTCTCGTCGAGTTCATGGATTACAATTGCGGCTTCTGCAAAAGGGCGATGGAAGACGTCCGCGTCCTCGCCAAGGACGATCCCAAGCTCAAGGTCGTGATCAAGGACTTCCCGATCCTCGGCCCTGACTCGGTCGAGGCCAGCCGCGTCGCCATCGCCGTGAAGAACCAGCTCCAGGGCCAGAAGTACTGGGACTTCCATCTCAAGCTGATGGCGACCAAGGGCCGGATCAACGGCGCCAAGGCGCTGGAGATCGCCAAGGAAGCCGGCGCCGACATCGAGCGCGTCAAGAAGGAGATCGATGCTCCGGCGACGCGCGCCGTGATCGAGCAGACGGTCGCGCTCGGCGATCGGCTCGGCCTCACCGGCACGCCGGCCTTCATCATCGGCGACGAGGTGGTGTTCGGCGCGGTCGGCCAGGCGGCGCTGAAGCAGAAGATCGAAGCCGTCCGCAAATGCGGCAAAGCGACCTGCAGCGGCTGAGGCCGCGAACAGCGATCGCCGGACATAACGAGGGCAACCCGGTGATCACGCTGGGTTGCCCTTTTTGTTTGGCGAGATCGGAGGCGTTGCGGACCTAGGCCGCGTTCTTCCTGAATTGCCGGCGATAGCTGGCCGGCGAGATCGAAAAAGCCCGGGTGAAATGCTGCCGAAGCGAGACGGCCGAGCCGAAGCCGGCCATCTCGGCGATCTGCTCGATCGAGCAATCGCCGGTTTCGAGCCGCCGCTGTGCCTCGGCGAGGCGGTGGTTCAGCAGCCATTGCACGACGGTCACGCCCGTCTTCTGCTTGAAGCGGCGCGTGAAGCTGCGCAGGCTCATCCCGGCGCGCGCCGCCAGCTGCTCCAGGCCGAGCGGCTGGTTGAGATGCGCGAGCGCCCATTCCAGCGTCGACGAGAGCTGATCGCGATTGCCGAAGGCGGGCAGGGGGCTCTCGATATACTGCGCCTGTCCACCATGGCGATGTGGCGCGACCACCAGCCGCCGGGCGATGCGATTGGCGATCTCGGCGCCGTGGTCGCGACGGATCAGGTGCAGGCAGCAATCGATCGCCGCCGCCGTTCCCGCCGAGGTCAGGATATCGCCATCGTCGACATAGAGCGCGTTCCGATCCAGCGCGACGTCCGGATAGGCCCGCTCGAATTCGTCGGCCCAGGCCCAGTGCGTCGACGCGGTGCGGCCCTCCAGCAATCCCGCGCGCGCCAGGACGAAGGTTCCCAGGCATAGTCCGACGATCCGGGCGCCGCGCGCATGGGCGGTTCGCAGGGCATCCAGCAGAGCGTCGGAAGGTGGGTCGATCGGATCGCGCCAGGCCGGGACGATCACGGTGTCGGCCTCGGAAAGGGCTTCGAGCCCGTGCTGCACGCCGATCTGGAAGCCGGAGATCGTCGGGATCAGCCCGGTGTTCTCGCCGCAGATCAGCAGGCGGTAGCGCGGCGCTCCCAGCTTCAGCAGATCGTCGCCGAAGACGATGCAGGGAATCGAGAGATGGAAGGGGATGACCCCCTCATAGGCGAGGACGGCGACGGTGTGCATGGCAAGGCCGATGGTCAAAGTGTTTGGCCGGATCCTATCACATATTGTCTTTCGGGCCACTTTCGCGCAGCCGGCAATCGGTCAGTCTTGGGCAGCAACAGACACGGCCCAAGAGACATGACGAAGGAGCCAGCCATGACCCAGACCATTCGACAGATGATCGGCGCGAGCGCCCCCGATTCCCTCGACCCGGCAACGAGCGCCTTGCTGGTGATCGATTTCCAGAAGGAGTATTTCGACGGTGCCATGCCGATCCCGGACGGGGCCAAGGCCCTGGCCAATGCCAGGCGGCTGATCGACAAGGCCGACGGCTCCGGCATCCCAGTCTACCACATCCAGCATGTGACTCCGGCCGGTGCGCCGATCTTCGCCGAGGATGGCGAGACGGTCGCCTTTCATCCGCTGGTCACGCCGGCACCGCACCATGAGACGGTGCGGAAGAGCTCGGTCAGCGTCTTTCTGACCACCGATATCGACGCCCGGCTCAAGGCCCGCGGCGTGAAGACCCTGATCGTCAGCGGCTTGATGACCCATGCCTGCGTTGCAGGGGCGACGCGCGACGCAGTCCCGCTCGGCTACGCTGTCATCGTCGCGGCCGATGCCTGCGCCACGCGCGACATCACCGGGCCGGACGGGGTGGCCGTGCCGCATGCGGAATTGCACCGATCGTCGCTGGTGGCGCTCGCCGACACCTTCGCCGACGTGCTTGATACGGACGCCATTCTGGCGCTGCCCGGCGCCTGAGAAAGGGGACCAGCCCCGTTTCGCCTTGGACGGGGCACCTTTCACCCTTTTCCTGATGCTCGGTTCCGGGTAAAGACGCGCGACATCGCGAGGCTGCCGGCTTGATCCGGCGCCATTCATTCGCATATGCGCATCCTCTTCGGGACCTGCCGTCCCGCCCAATCGAGCTCACGAAGACGGTGAAATCCGCCATGGCGACCAAGAGCCCCATCGATCCCGAACTCGTGCGCGAGATGGCGCAACTGATCAACGAGACCGATCTGACCGAGATCGAGGTGCAGAAGGGCGACCTGCGCATCCGCGTCGCCCGTACCATCACGGCGACGGTGATGGCGCCGGTCGCGGCTGCGCCGGCCTATGCCCCTGCGCCTGTGGCGGCCGCCGTTGCCGCTCCGGCCGACGCCAAGGCAGCCGCTGCCCATCCCGGCACGGTCAACTCGCCGATGGTCGGCACCGCCTATCGCCGGCCCTCGCCGGAGGCCAAGCCGTTCATCGAGATCGGCCAGGAGGTGAAGGCCGGGGAGCGCGTGCTGCTCGTCGAAGCCATGAAGACCTTCAACGACATCGTCGCCCCGCGCGCCGGCAAGGTCGTCGCCATCCTGGTCGAGGACGGCCAGCCGGTCGAATACGGCGAGCCCCTGCTGGTGATCGAGTGAGGATTCATCCGGGCGGGAGCGGGCTCAAGATGTTCGACAAGATCCTGATCGCCAATCGCGGCGAGATCGCGCTGCGGGTGCTGCGGGCCGCCAAGGAACTCGGCATCGCGACGGTGGCGGTCCACTCGACCGCCGACGCCAACGCCATGCATGTGCGCCTCGCCGACGAGAGCGTCTGTATCGGCCCGCCGCCGGCGCGCGAGAGCTATCTCAACATCCCGGCCCTGATCGCCGCCTGCGAGATCACCGGCGCCGATGCGGTCCACCCCGGCTACGGCTTCCTGTCCGAGAACGCCCGCTTCGCCGAGATCCTCGAGCGGCACAACATCGCCTTCATCGGCCCCAAGGCCGAGCATATCCGCAGCATGGGCGACAAGATCGAGGCCAAGCGCACCGCCAAGCGCCTCGGCATCCCCTGCGTGCCGGGCTCCGAGGGCGGCGTCGCCGATGACGAGGAGGCGCTGCGCATCATCAGAGAGATCGGCCTGCCCGTCATCATCAAGGCGGCATCCGGCGGCGGCGGCAAGGGCATGAAGGTCGTGCGCAGCGAGGACGAGGTCTCCGTCGCGCTCGCCACGGCCCGCAGCGAAGCCAAGGCCAATTTCGGCGATGATGCCGTCTACATCGAGAAATACCTCGAAAAGCCGCGCCATATCGAAATCCAGGTGCTCGGCGACGGCAAGGGCCGGGCGATCCATCTCGGCGAGCGTGACTGCTCGCTGCAGCGCCGCCACCAGAAGGTCTGGGAGGAGGGGCCGTCCCCGGCTCTCAACGCCGGCGAACGCGACAAGATTGGCAATGTCTGCGCCAAGGCGATGGCCGATATGGGCTATCTCGGCGCCGGCACGATCGAGTTCCTCTACGAGGACGGCGAATTCTACTTCATCGAGATGAACACCCGCATCCAGGTCGAGCATCCGGTCACCGAGATGATCACCGGGATCGACCTCGTCAATGAGCAGATCCGGATCGCCGCGGGTGCGCCGCTCTCGATCAGCCAGAAGGACGTCGTCATCGAGGGCCATGCCATCGAATGCCGCGTCAATGCCGAGCATCACGCGACCTTCCGGCCCTCGCCGGGCAAGATCGCCTCGTTCCACACGCCAGGCGGGCTCGGCGTGCGCGTCGATTCGGCGGCCTATCAGGGTTATGTCATCCCGCCGCATTACGACTCGCTGGTCGGCAAGCTGATCGTGCATGGCCGCAACCGGGCAGAATGCCTGATGCGTCTGCGCCGTTCGCTCGACGAGTTCGTCGTCGACGGCGTCGATACCACGCTGCCGCTGTTCCGCACGCTGGTGCGCAACCCGGACATCCTGAACGGCGACTACAACATCCACTGGCTGGAGAAATTCCTGGCCAATGGCGGCATGGATCAGCCGGGCGAGGCGTGAGCCTGGCACACACCGTCATGCTCGGGCTTGACCCGAGCATCTCTTGCCGGAAGGGGGGCTGATCGGCGCCTTCTCGTCCTGAGATTCTCGGGTCTGCGCTTCGCTTCGCCCGAGAATGACGGTCAACGTTTGACTCAACCGCCGACCCGCGCTCCCATCGCCGCATGAAGGCCCGTTCCACACCCGCGCGCGCGCCGGCGATCACGCCGGAGATCCTGCTGCGCGCCTATGCGGCCGGCGTCTTCCCGATGGCGGAGAGCGCCGACGATCCCGGCCTGTTCTGGGTCGAGCCGGAAATCCGCGGCATCATCCCGCTCGACGCCTTCCATCTGCCGGGCCGGTTGGCGCGCACTGTCCGCTCCGATCGTTTCGAGATCCGGATCGATCACGACTTCGCCCGTGTGATCGCGGCCTGCGCTGAAAGCCGGCCGGACCGGGCCGAGACCTGGATCAATGGCCGTATCCGGGCGCTATATGGCGAGCTGTTCCATCTCGGCTATGTCCACACTGTCGAGTGCTGGCGCGAGGGCAGGCTGGCCGGGGGGCTCTATGGCCTGTCGCTGGGTGGCGCCTTCTTTGGCGAGAGCATGTTCCACCGCGAGACCGACGCCTCGAAGGTGGCGCTGGTGCATCTCATCGCCCGGCTCCGGCGCGGCGGCTACCGATTGCTCGATACCCAGTTCCAGACCGCGCATCTCTCCCAGTTCGGCACGCGCGAGGTCCCGCGCGAGGCCTATCGCGAACTGCTCGACGCGGCGGTCGCAGCCGATGGCGACTGGTGGGCCTGGCCCGCCGGGCAGGCGGTCACCGGGGGCGAGGCGCTCGCGGAACTCTCCGGCTGAGAGCCGATCAGGTCGCCTGTCCGCCGCTTGCCATCGGCGAGGGCTCCCAGAGCTCGATCGGATTGCCCTCGGGATCGTGGATGCGGCAGAAGCGGCCGACTTCCGAATCCCATTCCGGGCGGGTCTCGACCGCAATGCCAGCGGCGCGGAGCGAAGCCATCATCGCATCAAGATCGTCGACGCGGAAATTGACCATCCATTGCTGGTCCGGCCTGCCGAAATAGTCCGTCTTTGCAGCGAAGGGGCCGAAGATGGTCGGGCCGGCGTCCTGACGCCAGACCGCCTTGCTCATGTTCGCGATGCCGAGATGAAGCTCGTACCAGGCCGACAGGGCCTGCGGGTCGCGACTGCGGAAGAACAGGCCACCAATGCCGGTGACCCGCGCCATGGTCAGTTGTTGCCGGCCGGGTCGCGCCCGGGCGCAGGATTGGTCGGGAAGAAGCGCTGCGACGGCGTCTGGCGCGGCTGCACCGGCACGCCCTGCGGCGGGGCGACATCGATGCGCTGGTTCTGCGGCGGCGTCTGCTGGGCCGGACGGGCCGGGCGGCGCTGCTCGGGAGTGAGAGGCGGGGGCGCGGTCTCCGGCTCCTTCGGATCGACCACCAGCTCGGTGCCGCCTTTGCAGTCGGTCAGCCAGACGTCGTAGATCGCGTGCTCGACGCCATGCAGGCCGGGGCTGGACGCATACATCCAGCCGGTGAAGATGCGCCGGTACTCGTTGTTGAAGGTGACCTCGTCGACCTCGGTGAAGGAGGTCGTCTGCGGCGCCTCGGTCGGCGGCCGGGTCCAGCAGATGCGCGGCGTGATCTGCAGCGCGCCGAACTGCACGGTCTCGTCGATCGCCACCTCGAAGGAGATGATCCGGCCGGTGATCTTGTCGAGTCCGGCGAAGACCGCCGTCGGATTGCGGATGCGGTCGGCCTTGGCGGGGACGGCCAGTGCGAGCGCTGCGCCGGAGACGGCGGCGAGGGCGAGGATCCTGCGGAGCGAAGGCATGCCGGTATGCGATTCTCTTCAAGCGGGCCCGAGCCGCGATGGGGCGCAGTAGCACGGCAATCGCAGCGGAAAAAGGGCGGGAAGGCACTCAAGGCCCAGGCTCGCACCGAAAGCTGCGACGACGCTCCGTCGCCGGTCATGCGTTTGCTTGGACAGAGCCGGCATCGAGACGCATGTCGAGCAAGGTTTTCGCTCTTGCGAACCGTTTGCAATTCTTTATCCTGCGAATGCATTGCAAGAGCAGGATTTGGATCAAGCATGGACGCTCGGGTCGAGAAGTTGCCCGCAGGCTGGCGCAGCGAGCGGGGCGAGGCCTCGCTGGCCGATGTCCATCGCTCGATCGCGGTGCGTAACTCGGGACCAGGCTGGCGCCGTGCCGCTGCCTTCGTCGGGCCGGGCTATCTCGTTGCTGTCGGCTATATGGATCCCGGCAACTGGGCGACCTCGATCGCCGGCGGCTCCAAGTTCGGCTACACGCTGCTCGTCGTCGCGCTGGTCTCCAACATCATGGCGATCGTGCTGCAGTCGCTCTGCGCGCGGCTCGCCATCGCTTCCGGCCGCGACCTCGCCCAGGCCTGCCGCGACGCCTTCCCCAAGCCCGTCGCCTATCTGCTCTGGTTCCTCGCCGAGACCGCGATCATCGCCACCGACATCGCCGAGGTGATCGGCACCGCGATCGGCCTCAACCTGATCTTCGGCATCCCGCTCGAGCTCGGCGTCATCATCACGGCGCTCGACGTCTTCCTGATCCTCTATCTGCAGCGGCTCGGCTTCCGCTGGGTCGAGGCGCTGATCATCACGCTGCTCGGCGTGATCGCGGTCTGCTTTGCCATCCAGATCGCGCTCGCCGATCCGAACTGGGGGCAGGTGATCCGCGGCTTTGCGCCGACCACCGAGATCGTCACCAATCCGGAGATGCTCTATCTGGCGCTCGGCATCCTCGGCGCGACGGTGATGCCGCATAACCTCTATCTGCACTCGGGCATCGTGCAGACGCGCGCCTATGGCGAAACCCTGCCGGAGAAGCGCCAGGCGCTGAAATTCGCGACGATCGATTCGACGGTCGCGCTGATGTTCGCGCTCCTGATCAACGCCTCGATCCTGATCCTGGCGGCGGCGACGTTCTACAAGACCGGCCAGACCGAGGTCGCCGAGCTCGGCGATGCGCACAAGCTGCTTGGCCCGCTGCTCGGCGTGGCGATCGCGCCGACCCTGTTCGGCATCGCGCTGCTCTGCTGCGGCATCAACTCGACGGTGACGGCGACGCTCGCCGGCCAGATCGTGATGGAAGGCTTCCTGAAGATCAGGCTGGCACCGTGGCTGCGCCGGCTGATCACGCGGGGCATCGCCATCATACCGGCGGCGGCGGTGACGATCTGGTACGGCGATTCCGGCACGGCGCGCCTCCTGATCCTGACCCAGGTCGTGCTCTCCCTGCAGCTCTCCTTCGCCGTCTTCCCGCTGGTGATGTTCACCGCCGACAAGGCCAAGATGGGCGAGCTCGTCGCGCCGCGCTGGCTCGTCGCCTTCGCCTATCTGATCGCGGTGGTGATTGCGGCGCTCAACGTCAAGCTGCTGGTCGATTTCGTCGGCGTAGCAGGCTGAGGCACGGCGGCGCGGCCTTTCCGGCTGCGCCCCTCCAGACCCAAGGTAAGAGCCGGATCCGATCAGGTTGATTCAACCCGATCGGACCCAGCTTCAACGTATGGCGCGCCTGGCGCGGAAGCGGGCGACCTTGTCGCGGTTGCCGCAGAGGCTCATCGTGCACCAGCGCCGGGTGTTGTTGCGGCCGCGATCGTAGAAGACGAGCGTGCAATGATCGGCGGCGCAGCGCTTCAGCCGTGCCGGCTCGGCCTCGCAGACGAAACGCGCGAGATCGAGTGCGATCAGTGCGGCGGGCCCGGCGGGATCGAACGCCATTCCGAGCGTTGGTCCCTGTTCCCCACGCTGCAGGACATGGTGGCCGTTGAGACCGGCCAGCCGGCGGTTGACTGACGTCAGAATGGCATCGGACAGCGGCTGGCCTGCCTCGAGCCTCTCAAAGACCGGCCGCAGTTCCGCACGCAGGGCGCGCAGATCGGCCATTGCCTCGTCTGCATCTCCGGCCGCATCGCCGAGCCCGGCTGCTCTCAGCCAGGCCAATGCCCGCTCTGGGCCATCGATCAGCTCCTCGGGGCCGGTTTCGCCGGCCGGCGTGGTGTTGAGCAGATCCAGCCAGGTCGCGCCGCCGACGAAGGGAAAGCCGTCGCGGAATTCGCTGGAAGCCTCTGTCGCGGACGCCATTTCGGACCTCGGAGGGACATGTCGGTCTGTAACCGGTTATTTATCGATTGACAGGTGTCAAATCAAGTGACACCGTTGAAATATAGAAATAGGGGTTACGTCTCTCGCAATGACCCGCTCCCTCTGCCGCCTTGCCGCCATCACCCTTGCCGCTGGAGTTCTCGCCATGACGCCCGTGACAGCTGCCGAGCCCGTTCCGACCCATTTCCGCACCGCCACGATCGCCGGCACCGAGATCTTCTATCGCGAGGCCGGGCCGCAGGATGCGCCGGCGCTCCTGCTGCTGCACGGCTTCCCATCTTCCTCGCACATGTTTCGCGACCTGATTCCCTGCCTGGCCGGGCAGTACCGGGTGATCGCGCCGGACTATCCCGGCTTCGGCCATAGCGGCGCGCCGTCGCCGGCCGAGTTTGATTATCGTTTCGACCGCCTCGCCGATGTGATGGAAGCGCTGGTCGACCGGCTCGGGCTGAAGAGCTATGCGCTCTATCTGCAGGACTATGGCGGCCCGGTCGGGTTCCGCCTGGCACTGCGCCGCCCGGAGCGCGTGCGCGGGCTGATCGTGCAGAACGCGGTCGCCAATGCCGAGGGCTGGAGCGCGGATGTGACTGCGCCGATGGCGTCGTTCTGGCGCGAGCGCAATCCCGAGACCGAGAAGCCCTTCGCTGACCTGCTGAAGCCGGAGACGACGCGCTTCCAGTACGTCCATGGCGCCACGCGGGCCGAGCGGCTCTCGCCCGATGCCTGGACGATGGATCAGGCCGGGCTGGATCGGCCGGGCAATCGCGAGATCCAGCTTAGGTTGCTGCACGATTATCAGAGCAATTTCGCGGCATATCCGGCCTGGCAGCGCTACCTCGCCGAACGCCAGCCGCCGATGCTGATCGTCTGGGGGAAGAACGACCCATTCTTCACGCTCAAGGGGGTCGACTATCTGAAGCAGCAGGTGCCGGGCGCCGAGGTGCATCTGTTCGACGCCGGCCATTTCGCGCTGGAGACGCATGCCGGCGAGATCGCCGAACGCATCCGCGCGTTCATGGCGCGATTGCCTGCAGCGCGCTGAGAAAAAGCTAAGGCTTCAACAAAAAAGGCCAGCTCGATCGTGAGCTGGCCTATTTTCATCATTGAACCTTGTCTCAGCGGCCCGGGGTCCAGGCCTGGTAGTCGCCGGTCGCAGCCGGAGTCTTGTTCTCGCCCAGCGTGGAGCCGGGCGGGCGGTAGGCCAGGGCCGTGCCGGTATGGTTCGGCTGGTGCGGCTTCTGCCATTCGCGCGGGGTATACTTTTCCTCGGACGGGGCGACGTCGACGGTGTGGTGCAGCCAGCCGTTCCAGCCCGACGGGATCGTCGAAGCCTCGATCGGGCCGTTATAGACCACCCAGCGGCGCTGGATGCCGAGCGCCTTGTCCTTCACGCCGCCCTTGGTGCGGTAGTAGACATTGCCAAACTCGTCCTCGCCGACCTTCTCGCCGAAGCGCCAGGTGTGGAACCTCGTGCCAATGGTCTGGCCATTCCACCAAGTGAAGAGCTGGAGCAGGGTCTTGGTCATCGCTTGGCGTCCGCGCAGGCCTTGGGCCGTCGCGCGACTTATGAAGATGCAGGGCCGTGATGTCCAGTGCGGCAGGGCGCTGCGGGCATCGATCGTTACGGCGCCGCGGCCACGATCTTGCGCAGCATCGCGATGAAGTCACGGGTGCGCTGACCTTTCCCGTCGCTCCCGGATTCGGCGGTCTGGACCAGGACGAGGCGCTTGCTCGGGATGACGGCGACCTGCTGCCCGTCATAGCGGGAGGCGAGCGCCGCGCCCTTGCCGAAGCCGTCCTCCGGCAGGGTCCACCACATATAGCCGTAGCCGCGGCCGGGCCGGTCGCTTGCCGACTGGCGAGCGGTCGATTCGCTGACCCAGCCTGCGGGTATGAGCTGTCGCCCCTCCCAGCTGCCGCCATTGGCGAAGAGCACGCCGAAACGGGCGAGGTCGCGCGCGCTCAGCCGGAACGGATAGGCCGGATGGATCGAGACCGGCGACAGCGCATAGCGGCCATCCCTGGCGGAGAAATCCTCCATGCCGATCGGCGCAGCGATATGGCGGGCGAAGCTCTCGAAGATGTCCTTGCCGGTGCGCTGGCGGTAGATCGTACTCAGGGCGTTGAAATCCCAGTTGTTGTAGAACCAGAACGTGCCCGGCGGGTGGCTGCCGCGGGCCGGCCGCTTCTCCTTGATATCGGGCGTCTCGTGCGCTGCCGGCAGGTAAATGCCGGAGCGGGCGGTCAGCAGGTCGCGGACGGTGGCGCCTTTCTCCTGATCGGTGAGCCCTGGCGCCTTCTCGTCAACGCCAAGCTCGGCGAGCGTGGCGTCGAGCCTGATCCGCCCATCGGCGACGGCGTTGCCATAGAGCGAGCTCAGCAGGCTCTTGCGCACCGAGGCGACGCCGACCTTGCGCACGGGATCGCCGAAGGAGGCGAGGACGGCGCCGTTCTGCACCAGCATCAGGGCGGTCGGTTTGCGCAGCTCCGCATAGTCACGGAGCGGCTGCAGTGCGGTCGCGGACCAGCCGGCAGCGGCCGAGTCGATGGCGGGCCAGTGCTGGCCGGGCTCTGCCCAGGCCGGCAACACCGAAAGGCAGAGCGCGATGATGGCGAGCAGGCGATTCATCGGTCCGGCCTCCGGTGTGCAGGGTGCATCAGGCCGGGCAATCCCGGCGACTCTGCGGCGCGAGGCTCAAACTCTAGCGCAGGAGCGAGCGCGCGGTCGGAAAGAGGCGGGCGATATCGGGGGCACGGCCGGTACCTGGCGCCGTGTCGCGCAGGGCAGCTTCGAGCGCCGGTATCGCCTGGGGGACCGCGGGCCTTATCAGCGTGACCGCGACGCATTCGCTCTCGCGCACCGGCAGGCGTGCGAATCCGTTCTCGCTGCGGTCACTGATCAGGCTGGCAAGGACCTCACCACCGATGGCGCGTACCGCATCCGCGATCTCCTTCGCTACAAGCGCGGCCGCATCGTCGGTAGCGTCCGGCTCGAGATGATGAACAGCCGCCAGATGAGGATGGCCATCCTCGATATCGACGGTGCCTGGCGGCAGCCGCCGGAGCCCGCGCGTGTCGAAGCCGGAGCCGGGTGCTGCCGGCTTCAGCATCAGCACGTCGTGCCATTCCAGCATGGTCTCGTTCGCGGCCGGGCCGTGCTGCGCCCAGACCGGGCCGCCATAGAAGGCGGGGAGGGCGCGGGTCCGCGCCTCCTGATCGGGAAAGCCGCGGAACCAGACGAACTGGTAGGGCGCCGCGGGATCGCGGAACTGGCAGACGACGCTCATCCCGACCGCTTCCTGCGTTTCGACGAGATGGCTGTCGAAGACGTCGATCAGGGTGTCGCGCGCACCGGGCTTCAGGGTGTAGCGCCGCAGTTCGAAAACGGTGTCGGTCATGGGAGCCCTCCAGCTGCCCTCGCAGCTAGGCGGCAGGCACGCCCAATCCCGTCAGCAGCGTCGCTGCGGTCATCGCCACGATTCGGTCATGATTCGGAGCGCCTCCGCGCAGCCTCGATGGTGCCCCAGCCGTCGAAGCATCGCGCGGATTCAAGCACTTGTGGCTGCTCCTGCAGAGAACGCTTCCACTAGTAGGGTTCGCCGGGTCCGATTGACGCTTCGTTAACCATGGTCCGGCGGATTTTAGTGGTTTCACACCGGCAAGGATCGTTGCAAGCTCGCAACGGCGCCGCGATTCCACATGTGATTCCTTGGGCTTAGCAGGTGCCTTGAAACTTATCCCCATGATCCACATCTTCCTACAAGATGTCGTATCCACACCTATCGCCTCGCACTAATCCTTGACGTCGCGACCCAATCGGGACTAAATTTTGACGGTCGCGTGACGGTTGGCGGAGACGCCTTTTTCGACCCGCGAAACGAGTTCCCAGACGGGTCAAGGCGATCACCGCGGCGCGCCAGAGATGGCGACGGCGAACGGCGACGTGCGTGCTCCGGCTGGCCGCATCAGGAAACCGATGGTGGGGTGACACCGCCGCGGGATCCAGGGGCATCAAATCGAGTTGGACTGACATCAGGAGCCGGTGAGCAACCGGCCGCGCGGAGCGTCTGCTACGCCCGCGGCAAGCATTGGGGACGAAGCTTATGCGCATCGAGCGCCGCCATACCACCGCTGGCCAGTCGCCCTATTCGGCGATCCCGTTTCGCTCGGCGGTGAGTGAGATCCGCAATCCCGATGGTTCGATCGTCTTCCGCCTCGAGGGCATCGAGGTGCCGGAGGCCTGGTCGCAGGTCGCGAGCGACGTACTCGCGCAGAAGTATTTCCGCAAGGCCGGCGTCCCGGCCGCATTCAAGAAGGTCGAGGAGAACGACGTCCCGTCCTTCCTCTGGCGTTCGGTTCCCGATGAGGCCGCGCTCGCCAAGCTGCCGGAAGACAAGCGCTTCGGCTCCGAGATCTCGTCCAAGCAGGTCTTCGACCGGCTCGCCGGCTGCTGGACCTATTGGGGCTGGAAGGGCGGCTACTTCTCCTCGGAAGAGGATGCCCACGCCTTCCATGACGAGCTGCGCTTCATGCTGGCCTCGCAGATGGTCGCGCCGAACTCGCCGCAATGGTTCAATACCGGCCTGCACTGGGCCTATGGCATCGACGGGCCGAGCCAGGGCCATTTCTACGTCGACTTCAAGACCGGCAAGCTGGTGAAGTCGAAGTCGAGCTACGAACACCCGCAGCCGCATGCCTGCTTCATCCAGGGCGTGCAGGACGACCTCGTCAACGAGGGCGGCATCATGGACCTCTGGGTGCGCGAGGCGCGCCTGTTCAAGTATGGCTCCGGCACCGGCTCGAACTTCTCGATGCTGCGCGGCGAGGGCGAGAAGCTTGCCGGCGGCGGCCGCTCCTCCGGCCTGATGTCCTTCCTCAAGATCGGCGACCGCGCAGCCGGCGCGATCAAGTCGGGCGGCACCACCCGCCGCGCCGCCAAGATGGTCGTCGTCGACGTCGATCACCCCGATATCGAGACCTATATCGACTGGAAGGTGAAGGAGGAGCAGAAGGTCGCGGCGCTGGTCGCCGGCTCCAAGATCGTCCAGAAGGCGATGAAGGCGGTGATGAAGGCCTGCGTGAACTGCGAGGCCGCCGACGATGCCTGTTTCGATCCCGAGAAGAACCCGGCGCTGAAGCGCGAGATCAAGCTCGCCCGCAAGGCGATGGTGCCTGACAACTACATCAAGCGCGTCATCCAGTTCGCCAGGCAGGGCTACACCGAGATCCAGTTCGACACCTACGACACCGACTGGGATTCGGAGGCCTATCTCACCGTCTCCGGCCAGAACTCGAACAACTCGGTCTCGCTGACCGACGACTTCCTGCGCGCGGTCGAGAATGATGGCGACTGGAATCTCGTCGGCCGCACCACCGGCAAGGTCACCAAGACCCTGAAGGCGCGCGACCTCTGGGAGAAGATCGGCTACGCCGCCTGGGCCTCGGCCGATCCCGGCCTGCACTTCAACACCACGATGAACGACTGGCACACCAGCCCGGCCTCGGGACGCATCCGCGCCTCGAACCCGTGCTCGGAGTACATGTTCCTCGACGACACCGCCTGCAACCTGGCCTCGGCCAACCTGCTGCAGTTCTACGACCGGCAGACCAAGGCTTTCGACGTCGCCGGTTACGAGCATCTCTGCCGGCTCTGGACGATCGTCCTCGAGATCTCGGTGACGATGGCGCAGTTCCCCTCGAAGGAAATCGCCGAGCTCTCCTACGAGTACCGCACGCTCGGTCTCGGCTACGCCAATATCGGCGGCCTGCTGATGACCATGGGCCTCGGCTACGACAGCAATGAGGGCAGGGCGCTCGCCGGCGGCCTGACCGCGATCATGACCGGCGTCGCCTATGCGACCTCGGCCGAGATGGCGGGCGAGCTCGGCCCATTCCCGGGCTACAAGAAGAACGCGCCGCACATGCTGCGCGTCATCCGCAACCACCGCGTCGCGGCGCATGGCCAGGCTACGGGTTATGAAGGCCTTCAGGTGACGCCGGTGCCGCTCGACCATGCGACGCTGGAGCGCCTCGGCGGCTCCTCGGCGACGGTGTCGGAGCGGGCCAAGGCGAGCTGGGACGAGGCGCTGGCGCTCGGCGAGAAGCACGGCTACCGCAACGCCCAGTCGACCGTGATCGCGCCGACCGGCACGATCGGCCTGGTCATGGACTGCGACACCACCGGCATCGAGCCCGATTTCGCGCTGGTGAAGTTCAAGAAGCTCGCCGGCGGCGGCTACTTCAAGATCATCAACGGCGCGGTTCCCGATGCGCTGCGTGCGCTCGGCTATCGCGAGGCTGATATCGCCGAGATCGAGGCCTATGCCGTCGGCCATGGCTCGATGAAGCAGGCGCCCGGCATCAACCCCGGCTCGCTGCGGGCAAAGGGCTTCAGCGACGAGAAGATCGAGGCGATCGAGAAGGGGCTGAAGAGCGCCTTCGACATCAAGTTCGTCTTCAACAAGTGGACGCTGGGCGAGGACTTCCTCACCGGCACGCTGAAGGTGCCGGCCGAGAAGCTCAACGATATGTCGTTCGAGCTGCTGCCCTTCCTCGGCTTCAGCAAGGCCGAGATCGAGGCCGCCAACGTCCATGTCTGCGGGGCGATGACGCTGGAAGGCGCGCCGCACCTGAAGAAGGAACACTACAACGTCTTCGACTGCGCCAATCCCTGCGGGCGGATCGGCAAGCGCTATCTCTCGGTCGAGAGCCATATCCGCATGATGGCGGCGGCGCAGCCTTTCATCTCGGGCGCGATCTCCAAGACCATCAACATGCCGAACGACGCCACCGTCGAGGATTGCAAGAGCGCCTACCTGCTCTCCTGGAAGCTTGCGCTGAAGGCGAACGCCCTCTACCGCGACGGCTCGAAGCTGTCGCAGCCGCTGAACTCGGCCCTGATCGCCGATGAGGACGACGACGCCGACGACGCGACCGAGGCGCTCTACCAGCAGCCGCAGGCGGCGCGCGCCACGCAGATCGCCGAGAAGATCGTCGAGCGCATCGTCGAGCGGGTCGAGCGTGTCCGCGACCGCGAGAAGATGCCGGCGCGCCGCACCGGCTACATCCAGAAGGCGGTGGTCGGCGGCCACAAGGTCTATGTCCACACCGGCGAATATGCCGATGGCCGCCTCGGCGAGATCTTCATCGACATGCACAAGGAGGGCGCGGCCTTCCGGGCGATGATGAACAACTTCGCCATCGCGGTCTCGCTCGGCCTGCAATACGGCGTGCCGCTGGAGGAGTATGTCGAGGCCTTCACCTTCACCCGGTTCGAGCCCTCGGGCTTCGTGCAGGGCAACCAGTCGATCAAGAACGCGACCTCGATCCTCGACTACGTCTTCCGCGAGCTGGCGATCTCCTATCTCGGCCGGCACGACCTCGCCCATGTCGATCCCTCCGAGATCGGCCATGACGTGATGGGCGGCGGTGTCGAGCAGGGCAGGGCGCCGGATGCGGCCGGGCCGATCACCTCGACCCCGCTGGCCTCCTCGGGCTTCCGCCGCGGCAAGCCGATCAACCTGCTCGCCATCCAGGGCGGGGCTGCGGCCAACGATGCGGTCGCTCGTTCGACCAGCAGCGCAATGGGCCTCGCCACCGCCGGCGCGACCGCGCTGAAGGAGGAGCCGGAGGCTTATGGCGAAGAGCAGATGAGCAAGCTCGGCTTCGCCGCGCCGGCCGCCCAGCCGACCGCCTCCGAGCGCCGGGCCGAGGCGATCATGAAGGGCTATGTCGGCGACAGCTGCGGCGAGTGCGGCAACTTCACGCTGGTGCGCAACGGCACCTGCCTGAAGTGCAACACCTGCGGCTCGACGACTGGGTGCTCGTGAGACTTAAGCTCAGTCGCTAGATGAAAACCGAGGCATAGTGTTGCCGCGATTGCAGGAAAAGTTCCGCAAATGCGAGATGCGCCCGGCTTAGGCCGGGCGTTTTTTGAAGTGCGCATTCGATCTGGGTTCGGCCGAGTAGCTGCGACCAATGATTCACCTCGACAAACGGTGAATCACAAGGCCATCAAAAGGGAATCCTTCGATTCTGGTTTTCAATCCGAGGCTTCTAGCCCGCTCTGCCTGTCGGGAACGCTCGCTGGAAGGAGGTCGTTCTGGCATGAGGCGCGAGTCCGAATGTGGCCCATTCCGGACATCGGGAGAGCCCGGTTTCGGGCCGTTCAGTACGGCGCGAAGCGATGAGATCGACGGATGCTCAATCCACGACGGTCGTTGCTGTGAAGGTATAGCCGACACCGTAGACGACCTTGATCGGCGCCGGCAGGCTGGTGCGTTCCTCGATCTTCCGGCGCAGCCGGCTGACGATGGCATCGAGATGACGGTTGCCGAAGGTCGACCTGGGGCGGGCGAGCGTCTCCATCAGCTCTTCGCGCTGGCAGGTGCCGCCGTGGCTGCACAGTGCGCTCATAAAGGCGAATTCGGTCGCCGTCAGCTTGAGCGAACGGTGATTGGGCGCGGTCAGGGACCAGTTCGTGCCGTCCAGCAGCCATTGCTCGCCATTGCCGTTTCCGGGGGCGGATGGTGATCCGTTTCGCCGCAGCAGGCTGCGGGTCGCCGCTTCGATTTCGCGCAGCGTGCTATGCTTGACGAGATAGATATCGGCGCCGCTTTCGAAGCCCCGGATGCGGTCGTCGCTGTCACCAAGCGCCGTCAGCATGATGATGCCGCAGCGATGGGTCTCGCGCAGCCAGCGCGCGAGCTCGAAGCCGTTGCCATCAGGCAGGCCGACGTCGAGGATGATGACGTCCGGCGCGTGACCTTCCTCCAGGGCCTGCCGCAGCCCATGCGCGGTTGCGACTCCACTGGCCGCAAACCCGCATAGCCCGAGGAAATCGACCAGATCCTTGCGCAGCCTGGTTTCGTCCTCGACGATCAGAATATGCGTCACGCTGTCGTCTCCCCCGGCGAATTGGCGCCGGACGCGCCGCGCGACGAAGGCAGGCGCACGATGGCGGTCGTGCCCTCTCCGGCATTGGAGGCGAGCTGCAGCGTTCCGCCGTGATAGGCCAGGAACCTGTGCGCTGCGTAGAGCCCGAGGCCGGTCCCCGCGCTCGCCTTGGCATTGGACGCTCGAAAGAAGCGGCGGCCGATCTTGCTCGCTTCGGCGCCGGGAATGCCGATGCCGCGGTCATGAACCTCAATCACCACGGACCCTGCTTCCTCCCGAGCCTCGATGCGGATCGCAGGGTCGTCCGGCGCATATTTCAGGGCGTTGTCGATCAGGTTGACCATCACCGTTCCCAGCATTTCCGGGTCGGCGTGGAGGGAGGCCGCTTCGTCCGCCATGACGAAGCGCAGGCGATCGCCACGCGCCGTCATCTCGAAATGCAGCCGCACATCCCCGATCAGGGCGCCGAGCTGCAGCGGCTCCGGCTGAAAGCCATTCTCCCGGTCATCCGTCATGAACCTGTCGATCAGGGAGAACAGGCGGTTGAGCGCCTCGCCGATGCCCGCGAGGCGCTCTCGCGTCGCTTCTGGAGATCGGTCGCCGACCAGGCCGATCATCTCGACGGCATTGCGGATGATCGCAAGTGGCGTGCGAAACTCATGGCTGACGACGCGCATGAAATCCGCCTGCTCGTCCCGCGCGGCACGCTCGGCCTCGAGGCTGGCGTTCAGCCGGCCTTCGAGCTTGCGACGCTCCTCGACTTCCCGCAGCAGGGCATCGTGGTTCCGGCGCAGGTCGGCCGAGAGCCGGGCGCTGACCATGAAGAGCAGGCAGGTGAAGAAGGCGATCAGGAACAGCGTGCCCTGCAGCAGATACCAGGCGTTGCGGTCGGCGAGGATCGGGCCGCTGTCGAAATCGGCCGGCAGCCGGTATTCGATGACGCTCTGCAGGATGCTGGCTGCCATGTATTCGGCGAGCAGGCCGATGGTGATCCAGCGCAGCAGTGCCGGCTGCGTCCTGTCGCGCAGGAGTCCCAGGCACATCACCGACATCATGATCACCGTGAAGATGGTCGAGCTGTGGATGCGGGTCGCGATATTGTCGGGGTCGACGGTCACCGCCGCGCTCCAGACGGCGATCTGGAAGACGAGCAGCGAGATGCCGATCCAGCTGTAACGAGGCTGGCCCAGGAAGCGGGCAAGTCCCTCGGCGAGCAGGACGAGGCCCAGCTTGATGACGGTGTTGTGCACCACGATGGCCAGGGGACCGGGTTCCGGACCGCGCAGGATCATCAGGAGAAGGCCGGCTGCGATGGCGCCGAAGCCCGCGGCAAGGAATTTCAGCTCGTAGAGATGGCGCCAGGCCCGCCAGACGAAGACCCAGGCAGCGGCCTGCAGGCTCGCGGTCGCCAGCGCGACGACCAGAATGGTTTTGAGATCAAGCATCTCGATGCAGCTTCACGATTCGCCCGGCTGGTGATAGCCGATGTGATGGATTCACAAATTCTTATCAAGTTTCTCCGCGCCGGAATGTAGTCAGTTAGAGCGAGACATGGCGTTTAGCGCCAAAGTATTTTTCAAAATTGTACGAAGAGCACGTGGTTTAGCTGTCGATCTGTCCCCGTTGCAAGAATCTGTCAGAATTCAACTGAATTCAACGGTGGCATGGCCGGGCGTCGGATTCTACTCTGAAGCCCGGCTGCTTCGCGGCTTGTCAGGCGGACGGTCAGCAGAGCGATGCCGGGCAAGACGATGCTGAGCATGCTGCGACAAGCAGCAGGCGGATTCCAGGTCCGGATTCGTCTGTGCGGCATGGGGGGAGATGATGACGCTTTGCGACCGTGGTTCGCCGATGCGCCTGCCTGGATTCCGGCGCGCCACGGCTCCGTCGACGTCTCCTTCGCGACTGCTTGCCTTCACTCCAGGTGACGGAGCAGGCTCAGGCGCCGTTTCCGGACGACGGAAGAACCTACGCCACACGACGTCCCGTGCCTGCCTGGCCCTCGCCTTGTCGCTCGGTGCGGGATTGCCGCTATGGTCTCAGGCAGCGTCCGCACAGCAGATCACCCAGGGAGGCGGCAACGGCGCGGGCTATTCCTTCGGGAGCGGCGGCATCGCCGGCGGCGGCGGCGGGAGCGGCGACCGCAATGCCGGCATTTCGGGGGGCGATGGTGGTTCGGCAGCGCAGACGCCCGGTGGATCGGCCACGGCTGGGGGAGCCGGCGCCAATGACGGCGGTGGGTCCGGCGGAGCAGGCGGGGCGGCGGGCGCCCCCAATGACCTGGCGGCCGGCGGCGGCGGTGGCGGCGGCGTTGGCGGCTTTGATCCCGCGTTCCCCGGTGACGGCGGAGCGGGCGGATCGGGCGGCGGCGGCAACCTCGTCAATACGACCTCCCCGCTGTCCCTCGGCTCGGCCTATGCCGGTGGCCGGTGGTCCTCTCCATCGATGAGAAGAGCCAGATTCAGGCGCTCGACCGCACGCAGCCCGGTCTCCCCATGAAGCGCGGCCGCGCTGGCACCATGACGCATGACTACAAGCGCCACGGCACGACGACACTGTTTGCCGCCCTTGACGTGCTCGACGGCAAGGTGGTCGGCCGGTGCATGCAGCGCCATCGCCATCAGGAGTTCATCCGCTTCCTCAACGCCGTGGAGAAGACCGTCCCGGCCACAAAAGCCATGCACGTGATCCTCGACAATTACGCCGCCCACAAGCACCCGAAGGTGATCGCCTGGCTTGCCCGCCACCCGCGCGTCACCTTCCACTTCACACCGACCAGCGCCTCCTGGCTCAACGCGGTCGAAGGCTTCTTCGCTGCCCTGACCAAGCGCAGGCTCCGCCGGGGCGTCTTCCTCGGCGTCGTCGACCTCCAGGCCGCCATCAACCGGTACCTCGCCGAGCACAACGTCGATCCAAAGCCGTTCCGCTGGAAAGCCGACCCAGACGCAATCATCGCTGCCGCAGCCAGAGGGCATCAGACGTTGGAATCAATCCACTAGCAGGCTGTTGAAAAAGCGGCTCGCGGTTCCGTCCTTGACGTGATTCACTCCTCTGCGTTGGGGAGGATCGGGATGCGCGGGAGCGACGAGCGGACAGGGGCGCTTTTCAGCTATGTTGATCTGGAGGCGCGGGTGCCGGCGGGCCATCCGCTTCGGGCGATCCGGAACCTGGTGAACGAGGCTCTCTCCGTGATGGGGAGCGACCTCTCGGCGCTCTACTCGGGCCTCGGCCGGCCGTCGATCGCCCCGGAGAAGCTGCTGCGTGCGATGCTGCTGCAGGCCTTCTACTCGATCCGCTCTGAGCGCCAGCTGATGGAGCGGCTGGAGTTCGATCTCCTGTTTCGCTGGTTTGTCGGGCTCGGCATCGACGACGCGGTCTGGGACCACTCGACGTTCTCGAAGAACCGCGACCGGCTTCTCGCCGGCGACGTCGCGGCGCAGTTCCTGTCGACCGTGCTGGCCGGGCGCCGTGTGAAGCGGCTCCTGTCGAGCGAGCACTTCAGCGTCGACGGCACGCTGATCCAGGCCTGGGCGTCGATGAAGAGCTTCAGGCCGGTCGAAGAGCCTGGACGAGGCTCCGGCCCGAACGAGCCGCCGGCCTCGGGCGGGCGCAACGCCGAGGCCGATTTCCGCGGCGAGAAGCGCTCGAACGCGACCCACGCCTCGACCACCGATCCGGACGCCAAGCTCTATCGCAAGGGTCCCGGCATGGAGGCGCGGCTCGCCTTCCTCGGCCATGCCCTGATGGAGAACCGCTCCGGCCTCATCGTCGATGCCTGCCTGACGACGGTGTCTGGCCATGCCGAGCGGGTGGCGGCACTGGCGATGATCGAACCGCATGCCGACCGGCCGCGGCCCATCACGCTCGGGGCCGACCGCGGCTATGACGCGTCAGACTTCGTGAACGAGTTGCGTTCGATGAACGTGCGCCCGCATGTGGCGCAAAACCTGACCCGTTGCCGCGGCCGCTCGGCCATCGACGGTCGCACCACCCGCCATCCCGGCTATGCCGCAAGCCAGCGCATCTGCAAGCGCATCGAGGAGGGCTTCGGTTGGATGAAGGCGGTGGCCGGGCTCGACAGGACCAAGCTGCGCGGCGTCGACCGGGTCGGATGGGCCTTCACCTTCGCCGCCGCAGCCTACAACCTCGTGCGACTGCCGAAGCTGTTGGCGACGCCGGCATGAGCGAGATCACCGACGCGGCCCCCGCAACGATCATCGTCGAAGCCGCGCGACGCCCCGCGCCGAAGCCCACGACCCTGATCGCGCTCACCAGGCGCCCTCGATCATCCGAACCCCGCCGATAACCGATACCGCTCCGCCCAACGAGTGCATTCTTCAACAGCCTGCTAGATGCGCTGCGAATGGACCGCGTCGATGCCGTGATCGCGGGACAGCAAGAACAGCACCGAATGCTATCGCTGCTGCTTGAGCAGAGGCGGACCGACTGAGGGAACGGTTCTTGGCGATCCCGGTGCTCAGATTGCCAAACGGTATAGGCCCGTCCAAGTCACCCCATCCTGCATGCTGTCAGAACCGTCTTACGGTCGGCCTTGAAGCCGAGCCGATGCAGCAACCCAGGAGAAGACAATGAATTCCCGCAAGATCATCCCGGCTCTCATGGCCGCCACCATCGCCTTCGGCTCGTTCGGAGCGGCAGGGCTGGCCTTCGCCAAGGAGAGCAAGGGCCAGGAAACCAACGAGGCGCAGGTGATGCAGAACGCCAAGATCACCATGCAGCAGGCCATCGCCACCGCCGAGCAGGCCGTGGGCGGCAAGGCGACCGGCTCGGGCATCGACAACGAGAAAGGCGTGGTCGCCTTCGAGGTCGAGGTGGTCAAGGACGGCCTGCAGCACAAGGTGCTGATCGACACCCAGACCGGCAAAATCACCAAGCAGGTCATGGCCAGCGCCGACAACGACGACGATGGTGACAACGACTGAATTCGGCTGATCGCGTTGTTGCGCGATCGCCGGATAGTGGGGCGACGGAGAGGGCGGCCGGTGCGACAGCACCGGTCGCTTTCTCGTTTGGGCAGTTTCCGACGAATTCGTATAGGGCGCGACACCTTGCGTCGATGCCGCATCCGCCAGGGTCAACCGGTCGATCGCGACTGCGATTGACCGTGGTCCGGCGGCAACCGTTTGCCGCCTCAGTGAAACAACCGCTGCTGCCGCGCTGCCCCGACGAGTTAACGGAAGGAGCCAGATCATGCCCCCCATTCAAGACGATCGATCGATGACGATGCTCAACAAAGTGCCCGAGATCACGGCCCATTTTTGGATCATCAAGATCCTCGCGACGACCGTCGGCGAAACCGCTGCAGATCTGCTGGCGACGAAACTGGGTCTCGGCCTGACCGTCACCTCCTATGTGATGGCAGGCCTCTTTCTCGCGGCACTCGCCTTTCAGCTCAAAGCCAAGCGCTACATCCCGTCGGTCTACTGGTTAGTCGTCGTGCTGATCAGCGTGGTTGGCACGCTGGTGTCCGACAATCTCGTCGATGGCATGGGCATCAGCCTTCCGGTGACATCGATCAGCTTCGCCTTGATCCTCTCTGCCGTTTTCATGTTTTGGCAGCGCAGTGAGCACAGCCTATCCGTGCATACGATCCAGACGACCAAACGAGAGCTGTTCTACTGGGCCGCAATCCTTTTCACCTTTGCGATGGGAACCTCGGTCGGTGACCTGATGGCTGAAGCGATGGGCCTGGGCTACGGACCAGCTGCGCTCGTCTTCGGAGCGATGATCGGATTTGTCGCTCTGCTTCACTACCGCTTCAAGATGAACGCGATCCTGTCGTTCTGGCTGGCCTATATCCTGACCCGCCCGCTCGGCGCCTCGACGGGCGATCTGCTCGCCAAGCCCATCGCTTCAGGTGGGCTGGGCCTTGGAACGGTTGGAACAAGCCTGATCTTTCTGGCCGTGATCGTCAGCGTGGTCGCCTATCTGAGCTTCAGCAAAAGCGACAGGATCGGGGCCGCTGCCGAGTCGGAGGCCTGATCGCTCCAGCGCGCGGTCTAATCTCGACTTCCTGTCCCCGAAGGCGGCCGGCGAGACAACTCGCCGGCCGCCTTCTTTTTGATGGACCACATTTCCGACAAAACCGTATAGCGAGCGCCACCTCGCGCCATAGTGCCCCAAGCGATGATCGCTCCAGAAAGTCGATCGGAGCGCGTGATGTTTGACCGCCAAAAATCCTTACATCGGTCCGAAACCAGGCGGTCGTCGATGACGTCGCTTGCCCGGCAAACGACAAAACGGCTCACGCTGGGCGCGCTTATCGCCCAATCAGAGCAGCGGGTGAACGGCTGTGCGATCCGGGTCCATGGGGCAATGCGCCAGGGGCGCGCCACGATCACGATCGACGTCAAGACGAGCCGCGGCACCCACGCGATCCATTTCGACATGTTGACCCAAGCCATCACGGTCGAGCGGCCGATGTCCGTGATGCTTCCAGCAGGCCGGGAGTAATTGCGATGGAGAACACAATGTCGATCACCATCAAGCATCTCAAGCTGGCGCTCGGTTCGACCGAGATCCTGCATGACGTCTCGATTTCGGTTAAGGCCGGCGAAATTTACGGCTTGCTGGGTCCAAATGGCGCGGGCAAAACCACCTCGATCGCGGCCGCTCTGGGCTTGATGCCTGCAACCAGCGGACTTATCCGGGTACTCGGCCATGATCCGGTCAAAGATGGCGTCGAGCTTCGGCGACGCGTTGGGGTCCTGCCGGACCCCAACGGCTTCTATGACTGGATGACGGCCACAAACTACCTGAGGTTCTATGCTGGCCTGTATGGCGCGCGCCTCTCGCTTTCAGATATCCAGAAGCGCCTGTCTCAGGTTGGGCTAGAGCCCAAGCTAGGCCAGCCGATCGGGCAGTTCTCGCGCGGGATGCGGCAGCGGCTCGGGCTGGCCCGCGCGCTGATCGCCAATCCGGAGGTCCTCGTCCTCGACGAGCCGACCAATGGCCTGGATCCCCGCGGACGGCGAGAAATCCACGACATTCTAATTGGCCTGGCGCGCGATCACGGCGTCAGCATCCTGCTATGCACGCACTTGCTCGACGACGTCGAACGTCTCTGCTCGCGGGTCGGTATCATCGTCGCGGGCCGCACCGTCGCCGAGGGGGCGATCGCGGAACTGGTCAGGACGCGACATGGTCATCGCCATTTCCGCTTGCGCCTCGAAGGCGCTTCGCCAAAGGCCGGCAATCGCGAGGGCCACGTCATGGTGCTTGCGCAGGAGGGCGAATGGACGATCGTCGCCGTCGATCCTTCCGTGCCTCCCGAGGCAGCGTGGAGCGAGATTCTTGCTGCTGGATGGCGCGTGACCGAGATCGCTCGCGAAGGCGGCGGCCTTGAGGATCTTTATCTCGATCTGACCGACAGGAGGGCGGCATGACCATTCTCGCGCCCATCAAGGCGGCGAGTGAAAGTTCGCCCTTCCGCTCGCCCGAAAATATGAACGCCATCGGCTTGATTGCTCGCAAGGAGGCTGGCGAGATCATCGTAAGTCATCGCGGGCGGGCCTGGCTCCTTGCCATGGTCGGCGTTCTTTCGGGCTTCTCGTTGCTGCTCGTCGGCAGCACCGAACTCAGCCTGCTCGACAACGCCCAGGTCGTGTACGATATGGCCGGCATTGTCATCGCTCTGGGCGCACTGCTGGCGCTCGTCGTCGGTTCCGACGCGTTCGCGGGCGAACATGAGCGCGGGAGTCTCACCCCACTGCTGCTGGCGCCGGTGTCCCGGCACGGCATCCTCGCCGGGAAGATCGGTGGGCAGATGGTGGCGTGGGCCGTCATGTTCGTCTTGTCGCTGCCCTATCTCTGGGCCGTCGGCAGTACAGGGCAAAATCTGTTCGGCGCCATCCTCGGACTGGCGCTGTTCGGCACGCCGGTGGTGCTGGCATTCGGGCTATTCTCCATGGGGCTGGGCGCGCGTCTCGGCAGCGTGCGCGCGACCATGATGACGATGCTCGTTGTCCTGCTGCTTGCCGCCAGCCCCTTGTTGATCGGACCGAGCCTGCGTCAGTCCACGCTTGGCAGTTGGTTCGACGCGGTCAACCCATTCTCCCATGCCGTCAATGCGCTCGACGCCATGATCATCGATTCGCTCAGCGTCGCGGCGCAGTCCATCCACCTCGTCGCTATCCTCGCCTGGTTGTTCTTTGCTCTCGCCTATGCGGTTCGGCAGACCAACCGTCTCGTTCGCTGAAGGAGGTTCCAATGACCATGCAATCCCCAAAAGGAGGCTCTGCTTTGTTCGCAGGGCTCTTGCTGGTCGCGACAGGCGCACTTCCGGCCGTCGCGGAAACCAGCACGATCAGCATCGCGATTTCGCCGGCGACAGCCAACGTCGCATCGCCACAGATGGGAGACCGGCTCGCTTTCAACACCGTCATCCGCAACACTGGCGACAAATCCATCGACGGCCTGATCGCCTGGATCAGCCTTGTCCAGATCGATCAGGGCAAGGAACAGCCCATCGATCTGGAAGACTGGTCAGCGCACAAGGCGATAAGCCGCGCATCGCTCAAGCCCGGAGAGACGATCAGCACGCAATGGCCGATGCGCCTCATCCAGTCGGGTCACTACCGCGTCGTCATCAGCGCGGTCAGTCGAGAGGGGTCGTCGCTGACGCCGAGCCCGTTTGCCGATTTCGTCGTGCGCTCCAAGCCGGTGGTGGAGTCATCTCGTGTTCTGCCCGTAGCACTCGGCCTGCCCTTGCTGATCGGCATGAGCTTCATCGGCTGGCGCAGACGGGGCCGGGATGCCCGATAGCGTTGCTGTTTTGCCCGGGGCAGAGACACGCTGTGAGAGCGCCGTTGACTACCATGGAGATAGGATAGAACGACCATGCCGGATCGAGACAATCAGATTAATAAACAGCCGATGTTCAGCTCTGATTTGAGTAGGCGTTCGGTATTTACGAAGATCATGCATGCCTTTTTGCTGATCGCGGTCGTACACCAACTTGCCGTCAGTCTGCTGATGGAAGGCCCACGCCCCGGTCAATCGGCTGATATATTCTTCACTTTGCACGAATATGGCGGCTACGCCGCCTTTGGCATTCTCTGTGTATTTTGGATATGGTCGATTGTGCGGCGCGGAGAAACGAAATTGGGCGCGTTGTTTCCCTGGTTCTCCAGCGACCGGGTTAAGGCTGTCATCACCGATCTTCGCCTCCACGCTCTCGAACTTCGGCGTCGGCGCTTGCCCGCAGCGGATGATAGACCGCTTGCAAGCGCAATCCATGGACTGGGATTGTTGACTGTCACGCTGATGGCCTTGACGGGCATTTTGCCGGCAGTGGGCTTGGTTTTGCCGGAATCCGGTCGATTGCTGATCTCGACACATAAGCTCTTCGCGAACCTGATGTGGGCGTACCTTATCGCGCATGCCGGATTGGCGGTCTTGCATGAGGTGATCGGCGAACGCGTTCTTCCAAAAATGTTCAGCAAGAATGGCTGAGCACAGTTTGACGACCTCTTCAAACGGACCGTCCCTATCATGAAGATTCTCGTCATCGAAGACGACAAGACGACGGCGGCCTATATCCAGAAGGGCATGGCCGAGCTCGGGCATGTGATCGATATCGCTGAGACCGGCCGCAACGGCTTGTTGTTGGCCGCCGGCGAGCCCTATGACGTCATGATCATCGACCGCATGCTTCCCGGACTCGATGGCCTTGGAATCGTCAAGACGATCCGGGCGGCGGGCGTGCGAACGCCGGTCCTGTTCCTCACGGCGCTTTCAGGCATAGATGACCGTGTCGATGGCTTCCAGGCTGGCGGTGACGACTACCTCGTCAAGCCCTTCGCATTCGCCGAGCTGGTCGCGAGAATCAATGCCTTGGCGCGCCGTCCGCCGATCAGCGACATTCAAACCGTCCTGAGGGTTGCCGATCTGGAAATGGATCTGTTGAAGCGAAGGGTCTCGCGTGCCGGAAAGGAAATCGATCTGCAGCCGCGCGAGTTCCGATTGCTTGAATTTCTGATGCAGAATGCAGGCAGACTGGTGACCCGAACCATGCTGCTAGAGCATGTCTGGGAGTACCATTTCGACCCCCGGACCAACATCGTCGAGACACATGTCAGCCGGCTGCGATCCAAGGTCGATCGAGACTTCGACAAGGAACTGATCGAAACCGTTCGTGGTTCGGGATATTTGATCCGTGACCCTGCCTAGGCTTTTGCGAACGACGAGCTTCCGATTCGCACTTTTCTACGCCTTCGTTTTTATGGCGTCCGTTGGGATCCTCGGCGCGATCGTCTACGTGACGGTTAGGTCCGCTCTTGAGGAACAGACAGCGCAGCGGATCGAGGCAGAGGTCGAGACCCTTGCCCAGGAATACCGTTCGCAGGGACTTGAGCATCTAATTGCATCTGTCTCGGCTCGTCTTACCGCCCGAGAGCGCGACGCCCTAGAATACACTCTGGTTGCGGCCGACAAGGGCATCGTCGTTGGACGAAAGTTGGCTCTTCCACCAAAAGACGGCTGGTCGACCATCTCGCCCTCCAAAGAGGCTTGGACCTCTGATGGAGAGTCCGCATCCTACTATCTCCGGACAACCACGTTGGAGGGCGGAGTCCGTCTGGGCGTAGCCAATGATCTCGACTGGATGGACGATGTCCAGGAGGCCATCCTCTCGACTTTTGCCTGGGCGCTCGGAGCGACGCTTATCCTCGCACTTGCAAGCGGACTGTGGCTTAGCGCGCGCTTCCTGCGCGGTCTCGATGGGATGATCAGAACCGCTGCGGCGATCGTCGCCGGCGATCTAACAAGCCGCGTGCCGGTTTCTACACGCAACGACGATTTCGACCAACTCGGCCGCGCCTTCAACAGCATGCTCGACAGGCTTGCCGTGCTCATGGACAGCCTCAAGCAGGTTTCGAACGACATCGCCCACGACCTGCGCACGCCGATGTCTCGCTTGAAGCAGCACCTCGACGAGACTGCGCGCGGCGCGGCGACGATCGACGACATGCGCTCCGGCATTCTGAAGGCCACGCTGCAGGTAGACGAGATCCTCTCTACATTCTCCGCGCTGCTCCGGATCGCCCAGATCGAAGCTGGCACCCGCCGCGCGGGGTTCTCCCCGGTTGATTTATCGGAACTGACCAGATTGCTGACAAGTGACTACGCTGCTGTCGCCGAGGATCGAAGACAAACGATCGGAACAACTATCGAGCCCTCGCTCTGGATCGTGGGTGACCGTGACCTGCTGACCCAATTGATCGTCAATCTCGTCGAGAATGCCATTCGCCATACGTCGGATGGCTCGCGAATCTTGGTTGGTTTGGCCAAGCGCCAGGACGAAGTCACACTGACGGTCAGGGACAACGGCCCGGGCGTTCCGGACGCGGAGCGAGAGCGGATCTTCCGGCGGTTCTATCGCCTGGAACAGAGTCGCACCACCACCGGCAGCGGCCTCGGGTTGAGCCTCGTCGCCGCGATCGCCGAACTCCACGGAGCGAGCGTGACCGCGCAGGACAACAACCCGGGACTCCGGATCGAAATTCGTTTTCCACTGAAGGCTGAAGCATGAGCTCGTTCGTGAACGGTTATGTCCAGCCTCTGCTGGCTTTCGCGGGCCAGAACGTCTGGCTCGTCGCCTTCATCGTGTTCGTCGCTGCCCTTTCGGAAGCGATCGTGTTGATCGGCGCGATCATTCCCGGGACAGCCATCATCCTGGCTGCGGCAGCGATCGTTGGTGCAGGCCACCTCTCTATCTGGCCGGTCCTGATCGCGGCCATTGCCGGAGCAATCGTTGGTGACGGCATCTCGTATTGGATGGGGCATCACTACAAGCACCGGATCGTGCGCATTTGGCCTTTCAGTCGCTATCCGGGCCTTCTAGCAAAGGGAGATGCCTACTTTGACAGCCACGGCGGCAAGAGCGTCTTCATCGCGCGATTCCTGCCTGGTGTCCGCGCCGTCGTGCCGATCTCGGCCGGGATGGCTGGAATGACCGTGGCCCGGTTCTACGCCGCCAATGTGTCCTCTGCGCTAGTCTGGGCTCCCGTCCACGTCCTCCCGGCAACGGCGCTGGGAGCGTCGATGGCGGTCCTTGGCGATGCCAGCGGCCGTCTCCTTCTTGTTCTGGTGGTCGTCGGCCTCGCCGTTGCAGGCGCGGTCCTGTTGGCATGGCTGGCCTGGTCGAGAGTTTTACCTTTGCTCGGCGTTTGGCAGGAACGCCTGCTCGCGTGGGCCAGAGGCCGAAACGGCGGGTTCGCATACACCGTTCGACGCTTGCTGGACCCCGATATTCCTGACGACCGAACCGTGGCGTTGCTGGTTGTCGGATTTGCAGTCGTGCTGCTCGGCTTCGTCAATCTTGTCGAGGACGTCGTGGCTCGCGGCGAACTCGCCCGCGCCGACCTGGCCATCAGCAATCTTATTCAGAGCCTGCGTATCGATGCCGGCGACCGCATTATGATCGTCGTGACTAGCTTCGGGGACGGGGTCGTGATCGCGGCGCTGGCGGTGATCACATTGACCTGGCTGGCTTGGCGACGCAGTTGGCGCCTGGCTGGTGGCCTGGCGATCCTGCTGATCGCGACCGCCGCCTTTGTGCCGCTCCTCAAGTCAACGATACAGATCGCTCGGCCGTTGGCGATGTATAGCGGCGCGGAAGCTTATAGCTTCCCCAGCGGGCATGCGACCTTCGCTGCGACATTCTTCGGCTTTGTAGGGTGGCTTACACTGAGAGGCCTGCCGGGACGATGGCGCTGGCTACCCATTGTCTTGGCTGCAGGCACTGTCGGCTTGATCGCAACATCGCGCATCTATCTGGCAGCACACTGGCCTTCCGACGTCCTCGCCGGCACAATCTTCGGTCTCGGCACGACACTGATCATCGCTCTTGTCTTCCGAAAGGACGACCTGACGCAGGCGCGTCCCGCATGGCTCGGCCTGGCTTTGTGTGGCGCGTTCCTCGTGGTCGGTTCGCTGCACGTTTATCGAACGCTTCCGGCAGCCGAACAACGGTATGTGCGTTCAATGCCGCAAGTCGCGGCGACCAAGGCGGAATGGGAAACATCAACTTGGGCGACCTTACCGCAACATCGCATCGACCTCGAGGGGGACACCAAAGAGCCGATCGTTCTGCAATGGGCTGGGTCGCCTGCCTCGCTGCAAAGCGCTTTAGAGAAAGAGGGGTGGTCAGTCCCGAAACCGTGGTCGATCAATGTCGTGGCGACGTTTCTGTCGCCTCGACCGGTGCTCGCCGAAATGCCGGTGCCGCCACGCCTCAGCAGTGGCCAATCGCCAGTCCTCACTCTGATGCAGATGTCCGCGGATGGAGCGACCCGTCGCGTGCTGAGCGCCTGGCTAACGCCGCTGTCAATCTCCGACTTGAAAGCGTCGCCGGTACTGGCGGCCTCCGTCGTGACCGAGACCCTATCGCAGCCGCTGAACCTGCTAGCGCTGCCACGTTCTGTGTCGGCGCCACCCAATGGTGCGAACTTCTTTGACCTTCTCGGCCAGACAATCGCTGTGAGACTGCGAGCTGGAACCGAACCTGTCGTTCTCGCCGTTGCCTATTGAGGCGTTTGCCGATCGATACTGGCCCGACGGGTCAGCTCGACCTGCTCGGTTGGCGAGACCGCGAGCCGCATTGGGAATTTGTCATGAACTGGACAAGCCCGCCTCATCCCGGCGGGACTAGACCATTTCTCATGGCCGCGCTGGCGACCAGTCAACGCCACGGAGATCCATCATGGCACTCTCGAAGAACACCTCATTAATGTCATCCCGCACGCGCTGGATGGCTTCCGTCGCAGCCTTGGCCATGTTGGCCGGCGGTTCCTACGGCGTTCTGAGCCTCGCTGGGCCGCACGAAGCACGCGCCGCCCAAGTCGTCACGGGAGATCTAAACGCTCAGGCCATGCCGTCTTTCTCGACGGTCGTGCAGCGTGTGAAGCCTGCAGTCGTATCCGTGAAGGTGAAGCTCGATGCAGGCGTCACCCAGGCAGCTGATCTGTCGGAACAGTTCGACAACCTGCCGCCGCAGATCCAGGAGTTCTTCAAGCGCTTCGGCCAGCAGCAGGACCAGTCGCCGTCGCGGCCGCGCCCTCTGCAAGCGCCGGCCATGGCGCAGGGCTCGGGCTTTTTTATCTCCGCTGATGGTTATCTCGTGACCAACAACCACGTCGTACAGAACGCCAAGGCCGTGACGATCACCAAGGTCGATGGAACTGAACTCACGGCGAAAGTCGTCGGCACGGATCCGAAGACCGACCTCGCTCTCCTGAAGGTCAATGAGAAAGGCGACTATCCCTTTGTAGCACTCGCCAAGGACGCCCCCATGGTAGGCGACTGGGTTGTCGCGATCGGCAATCCCTTTGGCCTGGGCGGCACAGTCACCGCCGGCATCGTCTCGGCGCATGGTCGCGACCTTGGGTCGGGACCCTATGACGACTATCTCCAGATCGACGCGCCCATCAACAAGGGTAATTCGGGCGGGCCGACCTTCAACCTCAAGGGCGAGGTTGTTGGCGTGAACACCGCCATCTTCTCGCCGTCGGGCGGCAGCGTCGGCCTCGCCTTCGCCATCCCCGCCTCTACCGTCACCTCGGTCGTCGATCAGCTTGAGCACGGCGGCAAGGTCAACCGCGCCTATCTCGGCGTCCGCGTGCAGCCGGTGACGCAGGACCTTGCGGACGGTCTCGGATTGCCGACAGCCGCGGGTGCGCTCGTCGATTCCGCCGAGCCTGGCACGCCAGCAGCCATGGCGGGGCTGAAATCGGGCGACGTCATCACCAGAATGAATGGCGTCGCGATCAAGGACGCTCGGGAGCTGACCCGCAAGGTCGGCGCCATGAAGTCGAACGACAAAGCTGAATTCACCTATCTGCGTGATGGCAAGGAGCAGACCACGACAGTTGCGCTCGCGGTCCAGAGCGACGAGGGGCAGGCCAAGGCCGACGCTTCGGCCTCCGATGCCAAGTCGATCCTCGGCGTGAAGCTCGCGCCTGCGAGGGCCGTGCCGGGTGCAGGTGATGTCGGTGTCGTTGTCGTGGGAGTCGATCCCAACGGCCAGGCAGCTGCAAAGGGGCTGTCCGAGGGCAGCGTGATCCTCGAGGTCGGAGGAAAGCCGGTCGAGAGGCCCGAGCAGGTTAAGTCGGGTCTGGAGCAGGCTCGCAAGGACGGAAAGAAGGCCGTGCTTTTGAAGATTAAGACGGAGGATGGATCACGGTTCATGGCGGTGACATTCGCTGCAGCATAACTGATTGTCGTGCTTGGAGCGTCGTTCTGCGGACAGCCCCCAAACGCCATCGCAGGATAACGCATCGAGGAGAATGGCGGAGGGCGAAATCCCTCTGCCATTTTTCAAGCAGTCGCATAGTGGCCGCGACGAAGGTATCCCCAACGCTAAAGCTACCCTGCCTCTCTCGGCAACCTGTTCTCAGCTTGAGCCGCAAATACGTTGTGCGCGTAGACATCGAGGATAGCCTCGGATCGGACCAAACGTGCGATCGCCTCCTTACTGAGTGGAGCACCGTAGAAATCAAGCTTCTGGATTCTGGCCATCCAATTTTTGAATTTAGCCAATTCCTGCTCATTTTCCCCTAATTCTGCATAAGTAAAGTGCTTTATTTCGGTTTCATGCGCGATTTCAGTCTCGAACGCGATGCATTTCTCGATGAATTCCTTGTATTCATCGTCTCGATCGGCATTGAAACGACTGATGATTTTGTCCTGCTGCTTCTGGTCAAGGCCGATTGTTGCAAGCAGCAGAGCCTCGCCCTCGGCCTCGGCGATTTCGTTCTCAAGCATTTTCAGACGGCGCAGGTGGTCGTCGGTTTTGGGCAGCACGCAAACGCCCCCCTGCAGATAGACCGCGCCCATGCCTTTGAGCTTGCGCCAGATCGAGACGCGTTTGCGGGCAGGCTCGGTCGGGACCTTGTAAGTCAGTAGCAGCCATTCGAGAGAAACCATTGAACCCCTTGATTGTTACGACCGTAACATATAAACGTGACATCGCTACGGTTCAGCATTTGCGATCGTGACAGGCGTATGGCCAGAGCGCCATCTCAATTCGAAAGTAAGCGACCATGACGACATGGGCCACTGCCGCTCCCGCTATATCTGCAGCCTTTCTCGGCTCTTTGGTCGAGGTCGTCGAAGCGTTCACCATCGTGCTCGCGGTCGGCACGGTTCGCGGCTGGCGCCCCGCCTTGACGGGGGCCGCGGTCGGTCTCGCCCTTCTGGTCGCCCTCGTCTTGACGCTTGGCCCCGTGTTGGACCAAGTGCCGATCCAGGCGTTGCAGCTATTTGTCGGCGTGCTTCTGCTGCTGTTCGGTTTGCGCTGGCTGCGAAAGGCGACCCTACGTTCGGCCGGCATTATACCGCTACACGACGAGACGCTCGCCTTCGCCAGGGAATCGGCGCAACTGACGGACCTGGCCCGTCAACAGCAGAAGCATCTCGACTGGATCGCGGGCCTGGCGGCCTTCAAGGCGGTGGTGCTGGAAGGGGTCGAAGTCGTCTTCATCGTCATCGCGGTCGGCGCCGGCCGAGGCCTGCTGTGGCCGGCAAGCCTCGGGGCACTCGCGGCATGCCTGCTCGTGCTGGTGATAGGGCTCGTGGTCCGCAAGCCGCTCACGCGCATTCCCGAGAACACACTCAAATTTGGAGTGGGCGTCATGCTTTCGGCTTTTGGCCTGTTCTGGACCGGCGAGGGCCTTGGGATCGCATGGCCGGGACGGGACCTCGCCATTCTAGCCTTCGCGGCGCTCTTCCTTGCGACGGGCTTGGGGCTCGCGGCCATCATCCGCCGCCAACGGCAGGAGTTCGCCTGATGCAGATCCTCCGCCTTGTCCTGCGGGAATTCGTCGGCATGTTCATCGACGACGAATTTCTCGCGCTGGCTATCCTGGTCGTCGTCGCGGCGGCCGCGATCCTAGCGTTCGGTCTCCAAGCGCCGATGATCTGGGCCGCCGGCGCCCTCATCGGCGGCTGCGTCGCTGTTTTAGCGACGAGCGTGATCAGGGCCGGCCGCACCCGATGAGGTTTCGGGTCAGCAGATTTGGCCTGACGGCACTACCGGGCACAGGTAAGTGACAGGACCCTGAGCGAGCCTCTCGCTCAGACGACATGCCAGCCGTCGCGATTCGTCGATCGATCTCGTTCCTACCCGCCGACGCGAAGGGTTCCCATCATGCCGAGATGTTCGTGCTCCAATATGTGGCAGTGATACATTCGATCCCCGGGCATGTCTTGGACGATCTTGATGCGGACAGTTTCCTTGCTCGCAACGTTCACCGTGTCCTTCCAGGCCTTGAAAGGCGCGGCAACCCGCTTCCCGGCTTTCTCCGTGTCGATGACCTGGAACTGAGTGCCGTGAATATGGAACGGGTGATCCATATCCGTGGGATTGACGATCTCCCAGATTTCAGGCTTGCCGACCTTCATCGTTTCGTCGATCCGTCCCAGTTCGAAAACCTTGCCGTTGATCAAGAAGGTCATGCTCATTCCTCCGGGGCCTCCCATCTTCATGGTCTCGCCGAAGACGAAGCGTTTGGAGATCGTTGAGGCACCGAGGTCGGTGATGGCGCGCAGCTTGGCAGGCAGCGGCGGGACGGAGGCCGCAGCGGAGCCGGTGACGGAGATCGTCATGAGGTTGACGGCGGCGGCCGACGGCGCGCCGGGTCCCATCCAGCCGCGGTCATAGGTAAGGCTCTGGACTGTGACCGATCGTTGGCTTCCATCGAATGGAACGAGAACCTCGGCACGTTCGGCAGGAGCCAGCAGAACCTCCGTCATATCAACAACGGGCGTCTCCAGGAGCCCGCCGTCCGAGCCGATGAGCGCGAATTTGATGCCGCCGAAACTGATCCGAAGATAGCGAGCGCTCGAAGCGTTATAGAGCCGGAAACGCCGGCGGGTCCCAGCTTCGAGACTTAGGTTCGGCTTGTATGCCCCGTTCACGAGAACGAAATCGCCCTGCCGTCCGTTCATCAGATCGACCGGCGTGCTCGCAGGCATGGTCCCGTCCGACGCCAGACGCATGTCAGTAAAAAACAGTGGCGTGTCGCCAAAGGCCGCCGGAACGGGATCTTCGCCGCGCGGCTTGACGATGAAGGCGCCGGCGAGGCCCCTGTAAACCTGTTCAGCGGTGAATTTGTGCGGGTGCGGATGATACCAGTAGGATCCCGCGCTTCCTTCGGGAAGGCGGAATTCATAGGTCTGCCTCTCGCCGCTCTTGACCGGGTTCATTGGATTTCCGTCCTGTTCGGCGGGAACTGGCATCCCGTGCCAGTGGATCGTGCTCTCCTGTCCTGGAATCTCGTTCACTAAGGTAATCCGGACGAGATCGCCTTCCCGGGCAACGAAGCAGGGCCCCGGGCTCATGCCGTTATAGGCCAGGAGCGGCGTCTTCATCCCGCGAACGATTTCAGCGGAAGCAGGCGATGCACGAAGTTCTGCGACCAGTTCCCCATTCGCGCCTGCGCCGACTTCCTTCAGCATCGGCAAGGGTTGGCCTTCGATCGGCTGGATCACGGCTTTCGGCGGGACCGCACCACCATGTTGCATGCCGGGCATGCTGGACATCTGGGCAAAGCCGTAGCGAGTGGCCACGGCGCTCGTGGCAAGAATGCCGGCGCTCGCGAGCAAGTTTCTGCGGTTCACGGTAGGCTCCATCTGATTTCATGAAAGCGAAGGCTTTGCCGCTCCTTGTTGAGTGCTTTTGTGTCGTTCATCCAGTGACAAATTGTAACGCCCTGCCTCACACCATTATGAAGGCCCCCTGCTCATGAGAACGACCCATGCCGAAAATCATCTTGTTTCACGGATCGGCTGGCTGCGCGCAGCTGTTCTCGGTGCCAATGACGGGATCATCTCAACGGCCAGCCTTATGGTCGGCGTTGCTTCTGCCGCGAGTTCGTCGGGAGAGGTCATGGTTGCCGGCGTAGCCGGCCTCGTGGCTGGTGGCATGTCGATGGCAGCGGGCGAGTACGTCTCCGTCAGTTCTCAGTCCGACACGGAGAACGCCGACCTCGCACGCGAGCGGATGGAGCTGGCGGGTCAGCCGGAGTTAGAAACCGAAGAACTTACACAAATATACGTCGAGCGCGGCGTATCTCCGGCCCTCGCTCGCCAAGTCGCTGAGCAACTGATGGCCAAGGATGCTCTCGGCGCTCACGCTCGCGAGGAACTCGGGATCACCGATGCTACGGCAGCAAGGCCAATACAGGCTGCCCTAACGTCGGCGGCAACATTCGCGGGCGGCGCTTTGCTGCCGATCATCGCCGCGACGCTGGCCACTCCGAGCCAGCTTGTCGCGATCGTGTCGATGACGTCATTGATCTTTCTGGCTGCGCTCGGCGCATTGGGGGCAATCGCCGGCGGTGCGGCGATTTGGCGGCCTACCATCCGGGTAGCTTTCTGGGGGGCTTTCGCGATGGGCGTCACGGCAGGCATTGGAGTCCTTATTGGAAAAGCAATATGAGGCTCATCTAATTCTGTCTGCAGTCCACTTTGATTCTATGAGTAGGTCGGTACGAATTTACTGATGTCTTCGCCCTCAATGATTGCGTTGCTCGCACAGCGCATGATCGGCCAGCGCCTCAATGATCGCGCAGTCGCAGGCAGCGACACCACCGGAGCAGGTCGCCGCGATCCGCTCCAACTCCTTCTCCAACGAGCGCAGTCTCGCAATCTTGTGGCGGACGTCGTCGAGATGGGCGACGGAGATCGCATGGGCCTCGTCGCAGGCCATGCCGGGGTTGTCCGACAGCTTGAGCAGGGCGCGGATGCCGTCGACGGGGAAGCCGAGATCTCGGGCGTGCTTGATGAAGGCCAGGCGCTCGAAATGGGCGCGGCCATAGCGGCGCTGGTTGCCCTCCGAGCGCTCTGGCTGCGGAAGAAGCCCGACCTGCTCGTAGTAGCGGATCGTCTCGACCTTCACGCCGGTCCGGTCCGAGAGCGATCCGATCGGCATGACGCGCGCGAGGTTTTTTGCGTCCATATCATTTTACCTCTTGAACCTGAAGTGGCTAGAGATCGTATGTAGGTTGTCTCGCAGCGCCTGCAAGCGGAGACGACCATGACAGCGACCTCGGACACCAAGCTCCAGAACCCGAGCTGGAAGGTCGGCGGCATGGATTGTCCAGGTTGCGCTGCGACCATTCGTGGTGCGCTCGAGCGCTTGCCTGGCGTCAGCGACGTCAAGCTCTCGGTCATGTCGGAAACCCTGACGCTTGCGCTCGATGAGACTCAGACAAAGCGCGACGCAGTCGAGAAGCGCATCGCCAGCCTCGGCTTTACCACCGCCCTCGTTGCGCCAAAGACGCAAGCGTCGAGCCCTGCAATCGGCGATCGTCGCGAGCATGAAGATCATGCCGGGCACGATCATGCGGGTCATAGCCACTCTCATGGCGACGATGGAGGCGCCGCGACGCAAGGGACGGCTGACACGGTCGGCAAACAGCCCGTCGATGCCGGCCACGGCCTGCCGGGCCATGTCCACGAGGCGACACCGGACGGCGTTGCCTGGTACCAGACCAATAAGGGCCGCCTCGTATTGACGACCGGCGCGCTGCTGGGTGCAGCCTGGGCGTCCAGCCTCATCTGGCCTGCCGCCGCGCACTGGGCCTTCATCGCGGCTTGCGTGATCGGGATCGTGCCGGTCGCGCGCAAGGCCTATGCGGCCGCAAGCGCCGGCATGCCCTTTACCATCGAGATGCTGATGACCATCGCCGCCACGGGCGCGCTGTTCATCGGGGCGGCCGAGGAGGCTGCGCTGGTCGTGTTCCTCTTCGCCGTCGGTGAAGTGCTGGAGGGCGTCGCCGCCGACCGGGCGCGGGCCTCTATCCGGGCGCTAGGCGATCTCGTGCCCAAGACCGCGATTGTCGAGGAGAACGGCGCGACGCGCACGATCGACGCCGCGGCGTTGATCATCGGCCAGACCGTTCTGGTGCGCCCCGGCGATCGCATCCCCGCCGACGGCGAAATCACGGACGGCGTCTCCGGTATCGACGAGAGCCCGGTGACCGGCGAGTCGGTACCCAAGACCAAGGGCGTCGGCGAGACGGTCTTCGCCGGGTCCGTCAACAGCGAGGCGGCGCTGCGCGTGCGCGTGACCAAGGCTGCCGAAGACAACACCATCTCCCGCATCATCCGGCTCGTCGAGGAGGCGCAGGAGGCGCGGGCGCCGACCGAGCGCTTCATCGACAGGTTCTCGCGGATCTACATGCCGGCGATCGTCGGACTGGCCGTGCTGGTGGCGATCGTGCCGCCGCTGATGCTCGGTGGAGAGTGGGCGGTCTGGATCTACCGGGCCCTGGCGCTGCTGCTGATCGGCTGCCCCTGCGCGCTGGTCATCTCGGTGCCGGCCTCGATCGCCGCCTCGCTCTCCACCGGCGCACGCCAGGGCCTGCTGATGAAGGGCGGCGTCGTCATCGAGGCTGCCGCGAAGACCGGCGTTGTCGCCTTCGACAAGACCGGCACGCTCACGCAAGGCCGCCCGCGCGTCACGGAGGTCGTCGCGCTGGCACGGACCGAACGGGAGGTCGTGGAACTCGCGGCCTCCGTCGAGACCGGATCGAGCCACCCGCTGGCGCTGGCGATCATCGAGCGTGCCAAGGGACATGCGATCCCGGTGCGCAATGCCACCGAGGCGAAGGCCATCGCCGGGCAGGGCGTCACCGGTACGCTGGACGGAGCCACAATCTTCGTCGGGGCGCCGCGTCACGCGCTCTCGCGAGCCAACTTCGACGACCAGGCGAAGGCGGCCGTCGAGCAGTTGGAGACCGCCGGCAAGACCGTCGCAGCCGTGATCGCGGATGGCGTCCTAGCCGGCCTGATCGCCATGCGCGACGAGCCGCGCGAAGACGCCGCCGCCGGCATCGCAGAGTTGAAGGCGATGGGCATCCGCTCGCTGATGCTGACCGGCGACAACGCCCGCACGGGAGCGGCCATCGCCGGTTCGCTGGGAATGGAGCACAAGGCCGAACTGATGCCGGAGGATAAAGTCGCCGCGATCAAGGTGCTGTCGGCCGAGGCCTCTGTCATGATGATCGGCGACGGCATCAATGACGCGCCGGCGCTCGCCGCCGCCGGCATCGGTGTGGCGATGGGCTCGGGCACCGACGTCGCACTAGAAACCGCCGACGCCGCGATCCTGAAGAGCCGCGTCCGCGACGTCGCCGCGATGATCAGGCTGGCGCGGGCGACGATGGCCAACATCCGCGTCAACATCGTCATCGCGCTCGGGCTCAAGGCCGTGTTCCTGGTCACCACGGTGTTCGGCTACACCGGCCTCTGGGTCGCGATCCTGGCCGATACCGGCGCCACGGTCATTGTGACGGCCAACGCGCTGCGGCTGCTCCGCTTCAACGCCGGCCGCGCCGGCTGAGCGGAAGGAGCGCGCCATGTCCGGCATGGAGATCGCCAGCTACCTGATGACCGTCGTCTACGTCATCAGCTTCCTCGCCATGTCGGCCATCCTCGCCAGGGAAGCGGGACGGCCGGTCTGGCTCTTCGGCAAAGGGCTTGAGAAGCAGGCGCTGCCGGCCACGCTGTTCCGCCTCGCCTTCGCCGGTGCGGTGATCTGGCCCATCGTGCTGACATTGGTCGGCAATCCGATCAAGGCCGACCCGCTCCAACGCGCGCTCGATGGCCCCTGGGTTGATGTCCTGGGCCATCTTCTCGTCGTCGTCGGAGCCTGCCTCGCGATCCTGTCCCAGCGCTATATGGGCGCCTCCTGGCGCATCGGCGCGGCGGAGGGCGAGCTCGGCCCGATCGTCGACAGCGGCCCCTTCGCCATCTCGCGCAACCCGGTCTTCGTCGGCCAGGCCCTGGTCTTCGTTGGGCTCTTCCTCGTGCTGCCCAGCCTGATCCAAGGCGCGCTGACGCTCGTGCTCCTGGTCGCCATCATCCTCCAGGTCCGCATCGAGGAACGCGTCCTTCAGCGAACCCTCGGCCAGCCCTATCGCGACTACCAGCAGCGGGTGCGGCGTTGGCTCGGGACCCGCACCACCCCGGAAAGCACGACGCCATGACGTTGCAGAAGCGGCTCGGAGAAGTCCTTGGTTGGGCGGTCGCCGCCGCGGCGCTGGACCAGCTCTCGAAATGGCTGATCCTCACATATGTGATGGCGCCGCCGCGCGTCATCGAGATCGCGCCGTTCCTCAATCTGCGCCTCGGCTTCAACTACGGCGTCAGCTTCGGGATCGGCCGCGACACGCTGGAGGCGTGGCCGGGCATGCTGGCCGCGTTCAAGGTCGTCGTCGCCATCGGCCTCATGGTCTGGGCCGTCAGAAGCCGGATCCGGCTCGAGAGGGTCGGTCTGGCGCTGGTTGCGGGCGGTGCGCTCGGCAATGCGCAGGACCGCTGGCGTCAGGGCGCCGTCACGGACTTCATCGACCTTCACTGGGGCGATTGGCACTGGCCGACTTTCAACGGCGCTGACATCGCGATCTCGGCGGGTGTCGGGCTGATGCTGCTGGCCGCTCTTGCCGACTATCGCAAGGCCCGCTCCGGGCCGCATCCCCACAGCCCAATGTCTCTCCAGGCGCGCAAGGAGACCGATCTTGAGGCGGATCAGACAATGGATCGAGGCGGCTGCCGCCGCTGAGACCAAACCCTTTGCGCTGCTCTCTGGCGCAGCGGCCTAGCGCCTCGGGGGCCTTACAGTGCTGATCGCGGCTGGTCTGCTCGCCATGGGGCAGATCCATCCCGAGCCGGTGGCGCAGCGTGGCGGCGTCGCCGTGATCCATCCCTGGGCCAAGGGATCGGCGCTGAAGGGCGACCAGTTCCCATTCTACGCGACCTTCGCCAACAACGGCGCTCGCCCGGATCGACTCCTCAAGATCGAAACGGCCGCCGCCCACCACGCCATCCTGAAAGCTCTGGACACCAAGAACGGCATCGTCCGTCCCGTGGAGCTCGACGAACTCGCCCTGCCGGCGAATGGCAAGGTGTCGCTCAGGCCAGGAACGCATCAGATCACGCTGATCGGCCTCTACGCCAAGGTCGAGCCCGGCAGCTTCATCCCAGTGACCTTCGTCTTTGAGCGCGCCGGCCGCCTCTCGGCCGACATCCGGGTCGAGAACCTCGGCGAACCCGAGCACAAAGATCATATCTGAGCGCCTGTTCTACTCAGTAGGCGTTCGAGAGGGAGTTTCACGATGGCCACAGGGCACTCGCATGGGGCCGCTCCGACGGGCACCGCGGCAGGCAAGCACAAGAGCCGGGTGGCAATGGCGCTGGGCCTGACCACGGCGTTCATGGTCGCTGAGGTCGTCGGCGGGCTCTGGACCGGTAGCCTCGCGCTCTTGGCTGATGCGGCCCACATGCTGACCGATGCCGGCGGCCTGGCCCTGGCGCTGATCGCGATCCGCTTTGCCGAGCGTCCCGCTACGCCGGAGAAGACATTCGGCTATGTCCGCGCCGAGGTGCTGTCGGCGCTGACCAACGCCGTCGTCCTTCTGCTCCTGACGGTCTACATCCTCTATGAGGCCTATCAGCGCTTCCAGAACCCGCCGGAGATCATCGGCGGCCCGATGCTGGTAGTCGCGGTCGTGGGTCTATGCGTCAACCTCGTCAGCATGAAGCTGCTGTCGGGAGGATCGTCAGAGAGCCTGAACGTCAAGGGTGCCTATTTCGAGGTCCTGGGCGACATGCTGGGTTCGCTCGGCGTCATCGTTGCAGCCGTCGTCGTACTGGTCACCGGCTGGACGATCGTCGATCCGATCGTCGGCGCGGGGATCGGCCTGTTCATCGTGCCGCGCACCTGGAGCCTGCTGAAGCAGGCCGTGCATATCCTGCTCGAAGGAACGCCGCCGGAAGTCGACCTGGAGCTGCTCGAGGCAAAACTCGCGGCGCTTCCTGGCGTCGTCGCCGTCGACGACCTGCATGTCTGGACCATCACGTCGGGCCTGGACGCGATGAGCTGCCATCTCGTCGTCGACGACATGGCAAGATCGACCGCGGTCCTCGCAGCGGCGAGCGCCGTCATGCGTTCGGAGTTCGGGCTGACCCACACGACGATCCAGATCGAGGATGGCGAGATCAGAGCCGCCGAGGGACACGTGACCCCTCCGTAGCTCTAGCGCGGCCTTTTTGGCGACACAGACGAAGAGGCGCGCGGGGAAAAACGGCTGAGAGAAAATCGCGCTTGCACGTCGATGGTCAGGGGCGCGGCGATAATGCCGGGGCGCCAGAGGCATGCGCCTTGGGGTCAGCCTGATGACGGCGGTCTTCCACCTCGCGCATCCTCACCACGCTGACCGCATAGAACAGGACCGCGAGGACGACCAGGGCGATGGCCAGAGCGCCGTTGCGCGATTTCATGATGCCCTGCCTACGAGAATTGTCATGGCGCCTGTGGCGGCGAGCGCACGGCCAGCGCCTTCGACTGCAGCGAAACGGTCCATGGCGAAAGCCTTCCTTAAGGTTGACGAGGTGGCAAGAAACATCAATGAATTCTGAATCTTAGGCCTATAATTCAAGGGTCTAATTTCGCGTGAATTCAACGCGTCCTCGCTAGAAACGCTCTCAACAACACGGAGAGCGTCATGAAAAAAAGGCAAAGCGTTATCGCCGCGATGGTCCTCGCTATCGCGACTTCGACCCTGGTCACGCCAGCCTTCGCGTCCGGCAATACCGACCTTGCCCATCTCCACGCCGGCCAATCCTCGCGCACGCCGATCGGCTGGCAGCAGTTCTGCGTCGACAATCCCAACGACTGCCGGACGCCGCGCTCATCGGCGACAGTCATGCGCCTCGACGACAGATCCTGGAGCGAGCTCCTGAGCGTCAACCTGACGTTCAACAAGGCCATCGAACCGGTCACCGACCAGGACCAGTTCGGCGTCATCGAGAACTGGGACTACGCTAGGACGGGCAAGGGCGACTGCGAGGACTACGTCCTCGAAAAGCGCCGTGAACTGGTCAAGCGCGGCTGGCCCCTCTCGGCGCTGCTGATCACCGTGGTGATCGACAAGGAGGGCGGCGGCCACGCCGTGCTCACCGTCGTCACCGACCGCGGCGAGTTCGTCCTCGACAACCAGACCGACAAGGTCCTGCCCTGGTCGAAATCCGGCCTGACCTTCATCCGGCGCCAGTCGCCGGAGAACCAGAACGTCTGGCAGGATCTCGGGCGCTTCCTGGGTCGCCCGGATGTCGTCACCGCCGCGATCAAGGGGTCGCGCTAGCATCGCGAGCTCACCGCGCGATCAGGGCCGAGCCAGCAACGGCGTCAGGATCTTGTCGAACTCGTCGATCGTCAGAGCGCCAACCTTCTTCTCGCCGTTGATGAAGAAGGTCGGAGTCGAGTTGACGCCAAACTCCTTGGAACCGCGCTCCTGGACCTGCCTGACGCCTTGGAACAGATCCTCGCGTCGCAGGCAGGCCTCGACCAACTCTTGCGTGAAGCCGGCCTGCTTCATGGTCTGGGTCAGAGCGTCCAGGGGCTTCTGCGCGTGCGCCCAGCCTTCCTGCGTCTTGTAGAGCATATCGACGATTGGATACCACTTCGCCTCGTCGCCGCAGCGCGCCAGCATGAAACCGGCCGCCGAAAGCGGATCGAGCGGGAATTCCCGCGCGATGAAGCGGACCTTGCCGGTATCGACATACTTGGCCTTGAACGCCGGCCAGGTGTTGATGTGGAAGTTCATGCAGTGATGGCAGGTCAGCGAGGCGTACTCGATCACCGTGACTGGCGCGTCGGCGGCGCCGAAGACCTTGTCCGGCAAGGGACCGGGCTCAAGGAGCTTGGCGGCAAGAGCAGTCTGTGCAGTCGCCGATCGACCGGCGAGACTGGTAGCGATAAGCCCGGCCGACAGCCGAAGCAGCGAGCGACGCGCGATCATGGAATTCTCCCTTGATACGCTGATCGCACCTGAAGTGGCATCAGGTTCAAGCGCTTCCGGCGGAAGACGCCCCGCATATCATGCGACAGCGCGTCGCAGTTGGACGCCCAAATGGTGGATTGCGCCAATGGACGGTCGTGGCTGCAGTGGTACTTGCCCGCCTTCGCCGCCATGATCCTCTGATGGACCCTCTCACCGTCTTCGGCCTCTTCGCCGTGACCGCGATGCTGATCACCTACGCGTGCGAGGAGCGCAGTCCATGGTTCATCCTCGGCTTCGCCATCGCCTGCGCGCTGGGCTCCGTCTACGGCTTCCTCCAGGGCGCCTGGCCCTTCGGTGTGGTCGAGGCGATCTGGGCAGTCGTGGCGCTGCGGCGCTGGTGGAGCAGGCGTGCGCTCGCCGATCAAGATCGGAAGATTTCTGCTTGAAGCTCAAGTGGCATGAGGTTGTAGAGAACCGTTAACCGTCCTTGTTGACGCTCTGTAAGCCCCGTTCGCGCAAAAGTTCTCGCATGCTCTCGTTCGCCCGCTTCTCGACGCTGCGCCTCGTCCTCGTGCTCTTGCTCGGCACGCTAGCACTGTCCGGCTGCGTCACCGGCGAAGGCGACGATCGTCATCTCCAGCCGCTTCCGGCGCGGCTGGTCTCGGAGATGTCCAGCAAGGGCATGAGCCAGAGCGACCCCATCCTGGTGCGCATCTTCAAGAAGGAGAGCGAGCTCGAGGTTTGGAAGCGCGACCGCAGCGGCCAGTACGCTCTGCTCAAGACCTATCCGATGTGCCGCTGGTCGGGTCAGCTCGGCCCGAAGAAGCGCGAAGGCGACCGACAGGCGCCGGAAGGGTTCTACACGGTCACGGCCGACCTGATGAACCCGCGCTCGCAGTTCTACCTGTCGTTCAACCTCGGCTATCCCAACCCGCTGGAGAAGTCGCAAGGCGCTACCGGATCGGCGCTCATGGTCCATGGCGCCTGCACCTCGGCTGGCTGCTTCGCCATGACCGACGAGGGGGTCACGGAGATCTACGGCCTAGCGCGCGAAGCTTTCGCCGGCGGGCAGCGCAGCTTCCAGGTCCAGGCGCTACCGTTCCGGATGACGCCCGAGAATATGGCGCGGCACCGCAACAACGCCCATTTCGCCTTCTGGAAAAACCTGAAGGAAGGCTCGGACCACTTCGAGGCAACGAAGCAGCCACCCCGGCTTGCGGCCTGTGGACGCCGTTACGTGTTCAACGCCAAGGAGGGGGCGGGACCATTCTCGCCGGCTGAGGCGTGCCCGACCTACGACATCGCCCCGGAGGTGCAGCCCTTGGTGTCGCAGCGCCAGGCGCGCGACGAGGCCCGGTTCGCCGAGCTGATCGGGAGCGGCACGCCGGCGATGAGCTACGCGCATCTGGACGGCGGCATGCACCAGAGTTTCCGGGCGATGCTCAAGAGCCTCGGACCAGAGCGCATGCAGCCCATGGTCGCCGGTAAAGTCGAGATTAGCCGGCCTGACGCCGCGCTCGCCGATCCCTTCGGCGGAGACGACGCTCCCGGCCGAACGGACACGACCGGCTCTCTCGCAATTCGTTGACCGGGCCCCAATTCGCGTTTCGCCGAGCCGACGACAGCCTGCATGTGGTGGCGCAATATGGGATCTGAGGGGTCAAAGGCCGTCCTGCGGCTGAAAGCCTACTGCGGACTGGCCTTGCGTCAGCGCTTCAGGTCGCGGCGCTCCACCTTGGCCAGAGGACGCCCGTACAGCACGAGTCTATGCCCGGTCAGCTCGAAACCCAGCTCCCTCGCGACCAGCGCCTGTAGCCGTTCGATCTCTTCCGACCTGAACTCAATGACTGCGCCGCTCTCGGTGTCGATCAAATGATCGTGGTGGACGTCCGATGCGGGCTCGATCCGGACGCGTCCGCCCGCGAAGCTGTGCCGCTCGACGAGCCCCGTGGCAGCGAAGACCTTCAGCGTGCGGTAGACGGTCGATAACGATATGCCGGGATCTATGGCCGCGACCCGCCGATAGATCTCAGTAACGTCCGGATGATCGTCGGCCTTGGCGACCACATTCGCGATGATGCGGCGAGGGCCCGTGATGCGCTGGCCCGCCTCGCGGCAGTGCTCGATCAACATGTCGGCTGCGTCGGACATGAATTCCTCCCTAGCCTCCTTTAATGGGAATCATTCGCAAATGCATTGACAATCGGACATGCATCCATAGGCTGCTTTTGCAAATCAGTTGCATCTTAGGAGCGGCGAATGCTGGACAAGGTCGAGGGTGCGGAAACCGGCTGGCGCAAATCGCGCGGCGAGCCGTCGTTGCTCGACGTGTTCCGCAGCATCGAGGTCAAGCCTGGCGCGACATCCTGGCGGAAATTTCTTGCCTTCTTCGGCCCGGGCTACCTTGTCGCCGTCGGCTATATGGACCCCGGCAACTGGGCGACCTCGCTCGCCGGCGGAGCCCAGTTCGGCTACACGCTGCTCTTCGTCGCGCTGGTCTCCAACATCATGGCGATCATCCTGCAGGCGCTCTGCGCCAGGCTTGCCGTCGCCACCGGCCGGGACCTCGCCCAGGCCTGCCGTGACGCCTATCCCCGTGCCATCGCCTGGCCGCTCTGGGCGCTGGCCGAGCTCGCAATTTGCGCGACCGACCTCGCCGAGGTCATCGGCACCGCGATCGCGCTCAACTTGCTCTTCGGCATGCCGCTCGAGATCGGCGTCGTCGTCACCGCGCTCGACGTCTTCGTGATCCTCTGGCTACAGAACAAGGGATTCCGTTGGATCGAGGCCTTCATCATCACGCTACTGGGCGTGATCGCGCTGTGCTTCGGCGTGCAGATCGCTCTCGCCGATCCCGATTGGGGGCAGGTGATCCGGGGCTTTGCGCCAACCACCGAGATTATCACCAATCCGCAGATGCTCTACCTTGCGCTGGGCATCATCGGTGCGACCGTGATGCCCCACAACCTCTATCTGCATTCGGGCATCGTGCAGACGCGAGCCTTTGGCGAGACGCTGCCCGAGAAGCGCGACGCCCTGAAATGGGCCACCGTCGACTCCACCGTCGCTCTGATGTTCGCGCTGCTGGTCAACGCCTCGATCCTGATCCTGGCAGCGGCGACCTTCCACAAGACGGGCCAGAACGACGTCGCCGAACTCGGTCGGGCGCATGAGCTGCTGGCGCCTCTGCTGGGCCTGTCGATTGCGCCGACGCTCTTCGCCATCGCGCTGTTGTGCTGTGGACTGAACTCGACCGTGACCGCCACCATGGCCGGCCAGATCGTTATGGAGGGCTTCCTCGACATCAAGCTGCCGGCCTGGGTGCGCCGCCTCGTCACCCGCCTCGTTGCGATCATCCCGGCAATCCTGGTGACCTGGATCTACGGTGCCGACGAGACCGGCAAGCTCCTGATCCTGAGCCAGGTCGTGCTGGGACTTCAGCTCCCCTTCGCGATCGTGCCACTGGTCATGTTCACGGCATCCAGGAGCAAGATGGGCGAGATGGTCGCGCCGAGATGGCTGACCATCATCGCTGCGATGATCGCGGCGATCATCATCGCGCTGAACATGAAGCTGCTCTTCGATCTGGCGACAGGCTGAGCCCGGTCACGCGATGTCGCATTGCGGGGCTGTTCGAGCCTCGCTATGCCAGCTCCGTGACCATGCGCTCGACCAGAACCGTTGTCGTCCGGGCGCTGCTCGCGCTGACGCTCGCCCATGTCCTGATCCTGCAGGGGCTGTTGGGCAGCGCCTCGGCCAGCGCGCAAATCGCCAGCGCCAGTTCGATACCCGGACTGATGCAGACGCTGTGCTCCGGCGCCCAAGTTGCAGACGCAGCGCCGACCGACGACGACGGCCACCATGGCACGGCGCAGTCGTTGTGTTGCACCTGGGGTGCCACGCTCGCGCTCGACCCGATCGTCCCGCCGACAGGCCCGTCAGCTCCCTTTCCCTATCGCGCTCGGATAAGCCAGGCTGTTGCGTTCGGACAGGTGACACAGGTCGCGATCCTGTTCCGGGTCGCGACCACTCAAGGATCGCGAGCGCCACCTGGCCTCGACGCGTGACACGAGCGCCGGCCCAAGCCGGTATCATCACCTGTTCGAGGATCTATTCCATGACGCGATCAGCAATCGGCGCCCTCGGCGTCGCCTTGTCCCTTGCCGCTTTTGCGACCATTCCCGCCCGTGCCCACGACTATTCCGTTGGTCCGTTGAAGATCACCCATCCCTGGGCCAGGGCGACACCGCCGGCCGCCAAGGTCGGCGGCGGCTATCTCGGCATCGAGAATACCGGACCGACGCCGGACCGCCTCATCGGAGGCTCGACCGAAGCCGCTGCCCGCGTCGAGATCCATGAGAGCAGTCTCAACGACGGCATCATGCGGATGCGCGAGAAGACGGACGGCATCGTCATCCCATCGGGCCAGAAGGTGGAGTTCAAGCCCAGTGGCCTGCACTTGATGCTCGTAGAGCTCAAGGCGCCCCTGAAGCAGGGCGACAAGGTGAAGGCGACGCTACTGTTCGAGCGGGCTGGATCCGTGGTGGTTGAATTCCAGGTCCAGGGCGTCGGCGCGCCGCAGCCGGCACCAGCCGAGCACACGGGGCACTGAGGCGCGTCATGTCGATTCTGAAATGGATCCGCTACGGCGCCTGGGCCGGCGTCGTTGTCGTGGCCTTCGTCGGCGCCGCCGTCATGCTGGGATGGTGGCGGGTCGACGGCCCCGGCCGGCCGCTGCCTGATCGCGCGGCCATGCAGGGCCTGCCGGCGATCGGCGGGCCGTTCACGCTTGTCGACCACACCGGCAAGGCGGTGACCGACGCCGACTATCGCGGCAAGCCCATGGCGGTGTTCTTCGGCTTCACCCACTGCCCGGAGGTCTGCCCGACGACCCTGGTGCAGTTGGCCAACATGACCAAGCAGATCGGCGCCGCGGCGGACCGGCTGCAGATCCTGCTGATCACGGTCGATCCCGAGCGCGATACACCCGAGCGGCTGGCGCTCTACCTCCAGTCATTCGATCCGCGCGTGGTCGGCCTGACCGGCTCTCGCGCGCAGGTCGATGCGGCCCTCGCCGCCTACAAGGCCTACGCCAAGAAGATCCCGACTGACAACGGCTACACCATGGACCATTCGGCCTCGGTCTATCTGATGAGGGCCGATGGCAGCTTCCGGACCATGATCGACTATCACGAGGACGATGGCTCGGCGCTGGACAAGATCCGCCTGGTGCTTCGATGAACCTTGGCAGGCGCCGGCTCGTCCTCGCCGCCGCAGCACTCACCCTCATCATCGCAGCGGCATCCGGGATCTTCGTCGCCACACGACGAGGCGTGCCGTCGTCGCTGGTCCTGTCCGGGCTGGCATTCCAGACCGCCGACGGACGTGAGCTGAAGGGGGCGGCGTTCCAGGGCCGCTTCGTCCTGTTGAACGTCTGGGCGACATGGTGCCCGCCCTGCATCAAGGAGATGCCCTCGCTTGACCGGCTTCAGGCAATGAAGGGTGACAGTTCGTTCGAGGTCGTGGCGCTGTCGATCGATCGACAGGGACTGGAAGTCGTCGCGCCTTTCTTCAAGCGGATGGGCCTCTCCAACCTCGCGATCTATCTTGATCGCGAGGCCCGGAGCATGCCGGCGCTGAGGATCACCGGACTGCCTACCACCGTCCTCATCGATCCGTCCGGGCGCGAAGTCGCACGCTGGCCAGGTGCGCGGGAATGGGACGAGCGCTCGACGGTGTCGGAGATCGAAGAGCATATCGCCAAGGCCGGAAAGTCGACGCGATGACCACAGTACGTGTGAGCGGGAACGGTCAAAAGAGCGCGAGCGGGCCGCATCGCAATTGCTCATCTCCTCTCGGCTGGGCTAATCATGCAGTCATGATGTCAACCGGCAGATTACGGGAGACGGGGCGAGGCCTTCTGGTCGCCGCCTGCGGTCTCGTGCTCATGTTCCAGCTGATGGCCAGCGCGCTTGCGGGGAGCACGCATCTCGCCGTCAAGTTCGACGCAGGCGAGATATCGCTCGCCGAGATCTGCGGTACCGCCCTGGATTCGCAGCGTGATCGGACGGCGCATGTCGAAGGCGTCAACACGTGCTGCGTTTGGGCGAAGTCGGTCGCTCTCGCGCCGTTGACGCCTCCGGCACCGGCCTCTCTGCTCCCCGAACGCGCCGAACCCGCTGCGACCATCTTCGTCCAGGGTGTGCAGGCCTCTCTCTCGTCCAGTCCGCAAGGGCCGCCACAGGCCACGGGACCACCGCGCCGCAGCTGAAGGGCGAGCCTTCCCTGCGGCCCGCGGCATCGTTGCGCGCAAGCCCTTCACGGCAGATCCGAGACGCCGGCCGTGAGCGAGAACGCATCGCCCATGCGAGGCCGCGCCACATGACAATCCTGTTTTCGAGGCCCGAGATTGATCGGACCAGTGTTCAGATCCAGACGGCTCGCACTGTCGCTCGTCGCCATGACGCTTGCGGCAGCCCTCTCCTATGCCGTCGTCGCCGATAGGACGCCGCGACCGCGCAACGCCGACGCGCTCATGTTCCAGCGGCTCGACGGCAGCGCCGCCGCCCTCGCGAGCTTTCGTGGCCAGGCCGTTCTTCTGACCGTCTGGGCGACGTGGTGCTGGTCCTGTCGCGAGGAGATGCCTGCGCTTGCGAGACTCCATCGCAGCCTGGACGGTCGGCCTCCTGCCGTGATCGCGCTCTCCGTCGATCGCGACGGCGCAGAAGTCGTAGAACCGCTCCTGACGCAATTGAACGTCAGGGACCTCCCGGTCTACCTCGATCCGACGGGCGCGTCGGTGGGCCGGCTGTCGGTCTCCGGGCTACCCACCACGATCCTGTTCGGCCCCGACGGCTCCGAGCGGGGGCGCTGGTTCGGCGTACGAGCCTGGGACGAGAAGCCGATGATCGACGAGATCGCGGCCCTTCTCGCCAGCGCCCCGCAAAGGAGCGCACACTGATGGACATCGCCGGCATCGGCATCTGGGCGGCGCTCGCGGCCGGCGCGGTCTCGTTCCTGTCGCCTTGCGTCCTGCCGCTCGTCCCTGGCTACGTCTCGTATATCGCAGGCGGCGCGGCCGGCGGCCTGCCTTCGCGATCCTCGTCGCGGCTCAACGCCCTCGTGATGAGCGTCTGGTTCGTGCTCGGCTTCTCGACAGTCTTCGTGCTGCTCGGCGCAGGCGCGAGCGCGCTTAGCCACCTCCTTCTCGCCTATCGCTACGAAGCCGGCATCCTCGGCGGCGCGATCATCTTCATCTTTGGCGTCTTCACGACGGGGCTGGTGCGCTTTGCCTGGCTCGAACGCGAGCTTCGCCTGCATGTGCCGATCGAAGGCGGACGGCCCATGGGAGCCTATCTCCTCGGTCTTGCCTTCGCCTTCGGCTGGACGCCCTGCATCGGCCCGGTTCTGGGCGCCATCCTGACCGTCAGCGCGACGTCGACCTCGGCATCGAGCGGCGTCGCTCTGCTGAGCGTCTACTCGCTCGGGCTCGCGATCCCCTTCCTCCTGACGGCGCTGTTCGCCGACGGCATGACGGCGAGGCTGCGCCGACTGCGCGGCGTCGGTCGCAGCCTGCAGATCGTGGCGGGCGGCATCATGATCCTGATGGGCCTCGCCATGATGTCGGGCCAGCTCTCGACCATGGCGTTCTGGCTTCTCGAAACCTTCCCCTTCCTCGCGAAAATCGGATAAAAGGCTCGCTTTCCCACATGACCAACGATGCTACCGCCGCCAGCGGACACGACCGCTGGCTCTATCTCTTCGTCGCCTGGATCATCGCAGTCGCAGCGAGCCTGGCCGCGCTCTTCATCGGCGAGGTCGTCGGCCAGGCTCCCTGCAGCCTGTGCTGGCATCAGCGCACCTTCATGTTCCCGCTCGCGGTCTTGCTCGCCGTGGCCAGCTTCCGGGGCGACACAGGAATATGGCGCTATGGTCTTCCCCTTGCCGCCATCGGCATGGCGATCGCGGCGTTCCACAGCCTCCTCTACGCCGGCCTGATCCCTGAAGGCATTCAAGCCTGCTCGCAAGGACCCTCCTGTGCCAGCGCCGACATGACGATCCTGGGCATGCTGCCCCTGCCTTACCTGTCTCTCGCGGCCTTCGCCGCGATCGCCATCGCGCTCATCGGCTCCAGAACAAAGGCCGCGTCATGAACCGCCGTGTGATCGTTGTCCTCACCGGCGTCTTCGCCCTCGCGATTTTTTCCGGCGCCACCCTCTTCCATAGGGACGAACAGACCAAACGCGCTCAAGCCGTTGCGGCCTCGCGCGCCGAGGCGCTGGTCCGCGATCATTCGCCCGTCATCGGTCCTGCGAGTGCTCCGGTCACAATCGTCGAGTTCTTCGATCCGTCCTGCGAGGCCTGCCGCGCCTTCTATCCGCCGCTCAAGCAGATCCTGGCCCTGTTCCCGAACGATGCGCGGCTGGTGATCCGGTACGCGGCGTTCCACGAGGGGTCGGACGCCGCGGTCAAGATCCTCGAAGCGGCTCGGCTTCAGGGCAAGTTCGAGCCCGTCCTCGCAGCGCTTCTGGAGTTCCAGCCGGAATGGGCGGACCACGACAAGCCCGACCTCGAGAAGGCCTGGGCGCGTGCGAAGGACGCCGGTCTCGACATCGAGATGGGCAAGCGCGACGTGGCCCGGCCGGAATTCCAGATGACTCTGGACAAGGATGGGGCGGACGCAAAAGCGCTTGAGGTGAGCAGAACGCCGACCTTCTTCGTGAACGGGCAGCCCCTCACCGAATTCGGTCCGCGCCCACTCTACGAGTTGGTCAAGCGCGAGGTCGAAAAGGCGAGCCAATAGGCCGTCGGCCTATTTGCTCGACGGGTGGCCGCAGCCTGCGATCGTGGCGCTCGTCGAGCCGCGATCTCGCAATTTGCTCAATGCTTGTTATGCAATCCATGAGCGCCAGATCCTGCGGGCGTACCGGCATAGCCGCGCAGAAGATCGTATTGGGCGATCTGTTTCCTGGAAAGGACGGCCGCGGTCTCGATATGGGCGGCGAGATGGACGGCCCTCAGAGCTCCCTGCGTGACGCCGATCCGTTCTGTCAGCGCCCGCAGGCGCTGGCCGTCGATCGTCCGCGCAACGAAGCCTTCGTCCAGTTTGCGCTCAAGGCCGAGTAGGTCTTCTCCGACCGCCTTCGCCTCTGCGCTCATCCGGGTCATGATCGCCTTCAGCGCCTGCCGTTGCTCGTCCGACAGCTTCAGCGGCTCGGCCAGTTCGAGGCCATGCATGGGTCCGGGATATCGGTTGAGTTCGGCAGCCTTGGCGAGCCCCATTCCGCGGCCTTGAGTTAGGTCATCGATATCCTTGGTCGACAGCGCCTTGATCTCCCGGCCCTGCTCGCCGGCATAGGGGCTGTGCATCTGCGCTTTTGCCGGCCAGGCCGGCGCGACGCTTGCCGAAATCAGGACGAGCGCGGCTGTGAGGGCGATATGGATCATTGGGGTTCTCCTTTGAACCCAACCTGCCAGAGACCCGCATCGCCCTGACATGACCGCGATCATGTCAGGGCGATGCGGCCTGCCTTTCGTTCAATCGCACCCTCGGATTCGAGCCGCGCCAGCGTCCGGTAGAAGGCTTCGGGCGTCAGGCCGATCGCACTAGCGATCTCCCGCAGCGAGCCGCCGAAAGCGACGGTGCGCCCGTCGTCGCCGGCTTCCGCAACAAGGAAGGCGAGCACCCGCTCGCGCGCCGAGCGGATGTCGCGCAGCGTCAACCGCGAGCGCAGCATCATCACCTGCCGGGCGAGATCGGCAGTCAGGTCGAACCGCGCCGGCGCATCGTCGTTCAGCCGGGCGATGCAGGCGGCTTTGGGAAAACACGCGACCACGGCGTCGCTGAGCGCAATGGCGTCGCAATGGTAGCGCGCGGCGAAAAGCGAGGCCTCGGCGAAGCGCTCTCCCGGCCCTGCCGTGAACAATGCCGTCTCGCGGCCATCTGCGCCGAAGCGCATGAGCCTGACGCGTCCCGTACGCACTTCGAAGAAACCGCGCGTCTCGTCCCCGGCTGCAAACAGCGTCTCGCCCGCGGCAAGACGCCGGATGACCGGGTCGATCTCCGAGAACATGCCCATGCTCGATCCGCTCAGCCGCGCGTCGGCCAGGCCTGATGATCCCGGTCGATCACGAAGGCATGCCGATGCCGCGCGCCCGCGCCCGCCAGATGCGGATGGTCGGGCGCGAGCGTGAGATGCTCATGCTCGATCTCGTCGGGATCGCCCGCCGGCCAGACGCGCAAAGCGATCGCAAGCGCGAGCCCGGCGATCGCCGCCATGACCGCGAAGGTCGCGGGCAGACCGAGCGTCGCGCCGAGCCAGCCGGCCGCCGGATAGGTGATCAGCCAGCACGCGTGAGAAAGGGCGAACTGAGCGGCGAAGAGAGCTGGCCGATCCTCGGCATGAGCGGAGCGGCGCAGCAGGCGCCCCGACGGCGTCTGCGTCAGGCTGTAGGCGAAGCCGAGCGCAAACCAGAGCGGCAGTAGGATGGAAAAGCCCGGAACGAGTGTGCCGAGCAGAAGAAGCGCAGGCAGGCACGCGGCCGCGGGGAGCATCAGCCTGCGGTCGTCGAGCCGGTCGAGCAGGCGCGGCAGCGCGAAGGCCGCCGACATCGAGCCCGCGCCGAACATGGCCAGCGCAAGCGCCGTGGCCTGCTGCGTCAGGCCGTAGGTCGCCTGAACCAGAACGACCGTGTTGACGATGACCATGGAGCCCGCCGCCGACACGGCCAGGCTCAGCGCCAGCAGGCCGCGCAGGCGCGGCGTCGCCAAGTAGATCCGCAAGCCCCGCGTGGTGCGGTCGTAGACGCCGCGCGGCTCGCCGGGCTTTGGGCTCGGCAAATTCACCGAAACGACCAGCGCGGCGGAAGCGATGAAGCCGATGACCGTGCCGGCAAAGAGGTTGTGGAAGCTGATGACTGTCAGGAGCAGCGCCGCCAGCGCCGGGCTCAGCAGGCTCTCCAGGTCATAGGCCAGCCGCGAGAGCGAGAGCGCCTGGGTGTAGTCCTTCTCATCGGGCAGGATGTCGGGGATCGTCGCCTGGAAGGTGGGCGTGAAGGCGGCCGATGCCGACTGCAGCATGAAAATCAGGACGTAAACCTGCCAAATCTCCGTGACGAAAGGGAGCAGCAGGGCCACCGCCGCGCGGATCAGATCGAGAGCAACCAGCATGGTCCGGCGCGGCAGGCGCTCCGCGAAGGCCGAGGCGATCGGCGCGACGCCGACATAGGCGATCATCTTGATCGCCAAGGCGGTGCCCAGCACGATGCCGGCGTCTGCGCCCGCGAGGTCGTAGGCGAGCAGGCCGAGCGCGACCGTGGCGAGACCTGTGCCAATCAGGGCGATGATCTGCGCGAGGAAGAGGTGCCGATAGGTCCGGTTGGCGAGGATGGCCAGCATGGGCTTGGTCCCGATCGGTGATCGATGTTGCGGTGGAGGCGGGCGCCTACAGGTACTTCGAGACAGCCTTGACGGCGTCGAGCACTTCGCGCTGTTTGCCCGGCAGCGGCCCAACGACCTGGGTGAGGCAGTGGTCGAGATGGTCCTGAATCAGGGTCTTCTTGGCTTGGCCGATCGCACTCTCGACCGCCTGCAATTGCTGGGCGATGTCGAGACAGGGACGCCCGGCTTCGATCATCTCGATGACCTTGCGCAGATGCCCATCGGCGCGCTTCAATCGCTTGACGATGGCGGGATGCGTCTCGTGAACATGGGCCGCAGTCATGACTGTCCTTATCCCCCTAGGTAGGATAGGTCAACTGTGCGGCTGCGTTGCGATTCGCGCGTCGCCGTCAAACTTTCGTTAAGGTTGAAAGCTCTACCGTCAGGCATGTCGCGCCGCAGAACCAAAGCCGGATTCAGCCTCGTCATCGCCTTCGCGATGGCGCTCGGCGTCCTGCTCTCGACGGCTCACATGGCGGCCGGGCACAACGCCTATGCGACCGCCCAGGCCGAAGCCGTGCGCCACGCCGAACTTGCAGCGACGATCGCCGAGCACGGGCACGCGCATGACGAGGGCGAGCCGTCCGAACAGCTTCCGGGCCATGTCCATGGCCACAACGCAGCCGATCACCTCCACGAAACGGCCGACCGACTCACCGTGATTGCGCTCGTGACGCCGGGCTTCGCCCGAACCAACGCAGCCCATGACCCCGTCATGGCCGATCCCGGTCACCCTGATGGGCTGAAACGCCCCCCGAGACCCTTCGTCGCCGCATGAGCCCGGCCGCCGCGGCGGCCATCCATCACCGACGAACCATTGGAACTTCCATGCAACGACCTTCCATCGGAGGGCGGTGCGGGCTGCGTCTTGCAGCTTCGCACGCATCGCTTTCTCTGTTCCTGCTGCTTGCGAGCCTCGCGCCCGCCATCGCTCATGGCGTCGCCGAAGGCGACAAGGGCTATATCCAGGAGATCAGCGGCATCAACCTGATGCCCTTTGTCTATCTGGGCGCCAAGCACATGATGACGGGCTACGACCACCTGCTCTTCCTCTTCGGGGTGGTCTTCTTCCTATACCGGATGAAGCACGTCGCCATCTATGTCAGCCTGTTCGCGCTCGGGCACTCCACCACGATGCTGCTGGGCGTGTATTTCAACATCGGCATGAACGCCTATATCATCGACGCCATCATCGGCCTCTCGGTGGTCTACAAGGCGCTCGACAACATGGGCGCCTACCAGCGCTGGTTCGGCGTTCAGCCGAACACCAAGGCCGCGACGCTGATTTTCGGCCTGTTCCATGGCTTCGGCCTCTCGACCAAGATCCTCGACTACAACGTCGCACCGGACGGCCTCGTGCCCAACCTTCTGGCGTTCAATGTCGGGGTCGAGATCGGCCAAATCCTGGCCCTGACCGCAATCCTGATCGCGATGGGCTTCTGGCGGCGCACTCCCAGCTTCCTTCGCCACGCTTACACCGCCAACACCGTCATGATGACCGCCGGGTTCGTGCTGATCGGCTACCAACTCACCGGCTTTTTCGTCTCCGCAACCTGAAAGGCACCCACACCATGTACAACTCCGACATCCCCACGCGCGCCGAACTGCCGACCTCGGCGCAACTCCTGCGCTCCACGGCCATTGCCATCGTCGCGGCCGCCGGCATTCTTGTGACGATTGTCCTGCCGGCCGAATACGCCATCGACCCGACCGGAATCGGCCGCATGCTGAAGTTGACCGAGATGGGCGAGATCAAGACCCAGCTCGCTGCGGAAGCCGAGGCAGACCGCCTGAAGGACGGTCCGACCACGCCGGCTCAGCCGGCCCCAGCGACGCCTTTGCCGGACCAGCGCTCAAGCCTGCTGACCACGCTGGCCGGGCTACTCGTCTCGCCTGCACAAGCCGGCGAGCGGGTCGTTCTCGCCCAAGCTGAGAAGACCGACGAGACCGTGATCACGCTGGAGCCGACCAAGGGCGCGGAGTACAAGCTGACCATGGCCAAGGGCGCGCAGGTCACTTTCGACTGGAGCGTCAAGGACGGCGTCGTGAACTACGACATGCACGGCACGCCCGGCCCCGGCGCCAAAGAGAAGAGCTACAAGACCGGCCGCGCGGTGGCAGGCGATACGGGCGTGCTTACCGCTGAGTTCGATGGCGGCCATGGCTGGTTCTGGCGCAACCGGGGCACGAAGCCCGTCACCATCATCCTACGGACCAAGGGCGCCTATGCCGAGATCAAGCGCATGAGCTGACGGCAGGTTGCGAAACGGTCAGCCGGATCGATTTGTCCGGCTGGCCGCCTTAAGGTCTCCGCAAGACAAGGAGCCGGCGATGACCAGCCCACGACGTAGCCACTGGAACGACGTCTACACGACCACGCCGGCCGACACGGTCAGCTGGTTCCAGGACGATCCGACGCCGTCGCACGATATGATCGCGCAGACCGGTCTGGGCACGGGCGACCCCATCGTCGACATCGGCGGCGGCGCCTCGATGCTGATCGACCGATTGCTGGGTGCCGGCCATTCGGCAGTGACCGTGCTCGATATCGCCGAGGCCGGCCTCGCCGTCGCACGTACGCGCCTAGGCGAGCGCGCCGAGCTGGTGACGTGGATCGCGCAGGACGTCACAGCCTGGCAGCCTCCGAAGGACGCCTTCTCGATCTGGCATGACCGGGCTGTCTTCCACTTTCTCGTCGATGAAGCCGACCGGCTATCCTATCGGCGCGCGCTTGACCGAGGCGTCAGGGCCGGCGGCTTCGTCATCCTCGCGCCCTTTGCGCTCAGCGGTCCTGAACGATGCAGCGGGCTCCCCGTCAGGCGCTATTCGGCGGACATGCTTCAGGCGGAGCTTGGACCGGCCTATCACCTGATCGATCAGCAGCCGCAGACTCATGTGACGCCAACCGGGAACCATCAGGACTTCATCTGGTGTCTGTTCAAGAAGACGCCGACGTCGGCGGCCTTTGAACAATGACCGACCACCACGACGGCTCTGTGCCAATCCTGGCCAACAAGCACTACGCGGAAGAATCCGCCTTCCAGCCGGGAAACCTGCTGCGCGAAGCGCGTCGCCAGAAAGGTCTGGCCGTGCGCGCGGTACCGGCGATCTGCGTGCTCGACCCCGACGGCGATCTCGTCCGACGCTTGCGCCGGGACGGACGCGCGACGGCTGACCGAGACTGGGCCTGCTATCACAGCGAACTCGATCGCTTCGTCGAAAGCGACCTCGAATTCGGAATCGTCGGCTGCGTCGTCGGCGCCTCCTATGCCGTGCTGGTGGCGGAGCAGCTCTTCGCCGCCGGCTGCAGGCTCCTGATCAGCATGACCTCGTCCGGGCAACTGCAGCCGATACGGCCGCCGCCTTATTTTATCTTGATCGAACGGGCCCTGCGCGACGAGGGTACGAGCTACCACTACCTGCCGTCATCGGAATTCTCACAAGCCGACGCCGGCGTCCTCGCTACGCTTGAGGGCGCCTTTGACGGACTGCGCGAGCCGGTGCTGAGCGGCGCGACCTGGACGACCGATGCGCCCTTTCGGGAGACGGAGCGCACCATCGCCGCCATGACCGCACGCGGCCTGCTCGCCGTCGAGATGGAAGCCGCCGCGCTCTATGCCTTTGCGCAAGCCTGCGGCAAGCGAGTCGTCTGCTTCGCCCACGTCACCGACCAGATGGGCCAGGAAGGCGATTTCGAGAAGGGCGAAGCAGACGGCACCGTAGATGCGCTGGCCGTCATTGTAGCGGCCGCGCGTCGTCTGGGATGACGCCTCTTTAAGCCACAGGCCCCCGCACCGCGAGGCTCACTTCGGCGCGTTCTAATCTGACGTCAGAGAGTCGTTTCGACCGTTCCGTCGGCGCGGACGAAGATGACGTCCTTACCCATCGCTTGACCTTCGGATCCTTCGCGCTGCTGACCTTCGCTGCGGTCACCGTGGCGGCGCGGGTCTGGCGGTCAGTCATCTCGCCCATCGTCATAATAATCTGCCCAGCGATCATCCCCATCTCGCTGGTGCGGGTGGCGGCCGCGACGCCCATGCCTTCGTCATCGATGATTTGCACCGGGAGTGGCCCGAGCGCGTGGGCTGATTCCTAATGACCCTGTGAACCGGCTCGAACGCTCAACATTGAGATTTGGCGGCATAGCCGGTTGGTATCACCCCCCGTGTGAAGCGATGCCAATGGATTTATGTATAGGCTCAGCGATCTTGTGGCTGTTTAAGAGCCATAACGAAGTCCTAAGGCGTCGCCGTCGACGAAAGCTGCGTCGGAAACGCTTCTCTAAGACCGCCCTGCTAGAGCCTCCCTCAAGCAAACCCGAGGCAGCGCGGAATGAGCCAGAAGTCGGATCGGGTCGGAAATTTATTCGAGCCCTTGGCGGGCGCCGGCAGCGGTGCGGTCGCCAATCCACTGGCTGAACTCGAAGCCTCCGGCGCGATGTCGACGCTTGCCGTGGCCCGGGCGCGCTGCGACCAGTCCGGTTCCGACGCCCTGTCGACCCTGATCGGCTGGGTCGAGGGCTATCTGATGACGGCCCATCCCGATCTTGGCCGCACAGGCGCCGTTTGCCCCTTCACCCGCCAGGCGGCAAAGCTCGACACCGTCCGGCTCGGCGTCTGCGAGGCCAGCCCCGATAACGAGGACAGCGTGTTCACGCTGATCCGCACGAGTTTCCAAGCACTGGAGGCGATCCCCGCAAAGCCGGCCATGGCGCATTTCCGCACGATCATCATCGGCTTTCCAGCCTGTGGCGGCGATCGTGGCATCGCCATGCTGAGGCGCATCCATGACCGCCACAAAGTCTATTCGCTGACACGCAACCGGATGATTGGGCTGATGCATGCTGGATCTGAGGCACCCGGCCTATGGAATCCCGATTTCAGGCCGTTGCGCGCGCCGATGCCTGTCCTCGCCATCCGTCACATGGTCGAGCAGGATGCGCCTTTCGCCGTCCGTCATCCGCTGCTTCTGCTGCCCTATCTGGTGCGGTTCCCGTTCGCCGGTCTGAAGCGCATCGTCGCCCATTATATCGGCCGTGGCTGAACCATGTCCTTGATCGCAGCAGCCCACATCGACCCGATCAAGGCATGGACCGCGCCTGTCCCGGTGCACGATACCCTGCCGCGCGACGACGAGATCGCGATCGCGATCGTGGACAGTCCGATCGCATTCTTGGCGATGCAGGCCGAATGGGAAGCCCTGTTCGAGCGCGCTGGCCAGCCTCATCAGGTTTTCCAGAGCCATGCGGTTCTGCGGCACTGGATGCGGCACTACCTCGATTCGCGCACCAGTCTGAGCATCATCACCGGACGACGCGGGGGGTGTTTAGTCATGGCTTGGCCGTTGATCCGCCAGCGCCGTTTCGGCGTGGTCAGCCTGCGCTTCATGGGCGTTCCTGTGGCGCAGTTCGGCGATGTTCTCATCGAGCCTGCCGAGTGCGATGGGTCTCTGATGCAGGCCGGCTGGGACTGCCTGCAAAGGCTCGATGCGGACGTCCTGGACCTACGCAAGCTACGCGCCGATTCGGCGCTCATGCGCTCGGGCCTCGTCGCCGGCGCAGTCCTGCGCGAGCGGCTCGAGGCCCCCTTTGCCGATCTCACCTTTCGGGTCGGGCCCGATGGACCAAGCAAGGCCTATGCATCCCGGGAGCGGTCCAACCATCGGCGCCGGTTGCGGCGGCTCTCGGAACGTGGAGCGATCGCCTTTGGGACGGTGGAGCCCGGGCCGGAGGCGGCCCGGCTTGCCGTCATCGCGGTGGCGATGAAGCGGGCTTCGCTTCTGCGCCATGGCATCGTGGCGCCGACGATCGCAGATCAGCGCTTCTCGGCGTTCTTCCACGATCTCGCTGGCGACGCCGCCGGCGGTTCGCCGCTGCACATAACGATGATCACCTGCGACGGCGCGCCGATCGGGCTCGACCTGGCCCTGGATTGCAAGGGCACCAGCTTCGGCCATGTCATCGCCACGCATCCCGAGCATGAGCGTGGGGGGGTCGGCGGAATTCTGGTGCATCATAGCTTCGCCTCCGCCAAACGTCGCGGTAACGCCATCTTTGACTTGCTAGCGCCGGCTGACGCCTACAAGCACGAGCATGCCGACGGCCTGACGGCCGTGAGCGACTTGGTATTGCCTTTGTCCTGGAAAGGCCGGCTGGCAGCGAATTATGGGCTACTGAACTGGAGACCCTTCCTCAAACAGGCATTCCGACGCCTACCGTCGCCTCTGACACGAAGATTGGCCGCCTGGTCGTATGGCGGAAAGAGCTAAACGCTGCGCAGAATCTAAGGCGACTATCGCGATCGTCATGCGCTCACGGCTGAGATCGGCGACCAACACGCCTGATTCCTGTTCCTACCGGATCGCGATGATTTGCTCTTCCGAGAAACGACTGTGCTTCACCTTCTGCTCCCCTCAATGAGCCAGAGCGAAGTTCAACCCGGATCAGCCCCGAGGGGCAACGTCATGCAACCTCGCGGAATTCCGCCTCGTTGTCGTTCTACCGCGGTTCTTCGGCTTCGACATCGAGGTGCTCCATGAGAATTCCTCCACCAATCCTTCTGCTGCTCGCCGCTTGTCTGGCCGCGGCCCCGCTGCCGGGCGGCACCGACGCGGCGTCGCAGGAGACGGGGTCGCCGGTTCAAGCGCAGGGACGGCCTGCCGCGCAGGAATCACGGCCTCAGGGGCAACCGGACGTGCGGTCAACCGTTCAGAACCAGCTTCTGCCGCAGCCCTCCGTCACCCGGCACGAGATCGTCCTGCCCGGCCGCACGCTGCGCTATACGGCGACCGCCGGCTCGCTGCCGGTGCGCGACCAGGAGGGGCGGACGCTCGCAGAGATCGCCTACATCGCCTATGTGCTGGATCACGAGGATGGCTCAGCCTCGCCGCACCGTCCCGTCAGCTTCGCCTTCAACGGCGGTCCGGGCGCGGCGTCGGCCTACCTTAACCTCGGCCTGATGGGGCCTAGACGCCTGCCGTTCGGACGGCAGGGCGACGGGCCGTCCATGCCGCCGGTTCCGATCGACAATGCCGAGACCTGGCTCGATTTTACCGACCTCGTCTTCATCGATCCCGTGGGGACCGGCTACAGCCGCTTTGCCTCTTCAGGCGACGATGAGCGAAGGCTGCTTTGGTCGGTGGAGGGCGACTACCGGTCGCTGTCGCGGTTCATCGGCAATTGGCTTCGGCTGAACGACCGCCTCGCCTCGCCGAAATACCTCGTCGGCGAGAGCTATGGTGGCTTCCGCGCCCCCAAGGTCGCAGGCGAGTTGCAAAGCGCCGACGGCGTCGGCGTCTCCGGCATCGTGATGATCTCGCCGGTGCTCGATTTTACCTTTCAGCGCGACGCACGCGGCTCGCCGCTGAGCTGGGTGGTCTCGCTGCCCGGTATGGCGGCCGTCCGGCTGGAGCGCGAAGGCAAGCTATCACGCCAAGCGCTTGCTGCAGTCGAAGCCTACGCCTCGGGCGCCTACCTTGCCGATTTGCTGAAAGGCCCTCGCGATCGGCAGGCGGTGGAGCGGATGTCCGACCAGGTAGCTGCGCTGACTGGGCTCGATCGCGGCCTGGTCATGCGGATGGGCGGCAAGGTCGATGCTGGCACCTTCCTGCGCGAACTCGATCGCTCAAGCGGACGGGTCGGCAGCCCTTACGATGGCGCAGTGACCGCCTTCGACCCCAATCCGGACGCAAGCCGTAGCCGGGCCCCCGACGCCGTGCTCGACGCCATCACCGCGCCGCTGACGAGCGCCATGCTGAGCCATTACGCTAGGGACCTGAAATGGCGCCCCGAGGGGCGCTATATGTTGTTGAATGACGATACGAGCCGCCGTTGGAGCTACGGCCAGGGCAGGGGCGACCGCGAATCCATGCGCGAACTGGGCGGTGCGCTGGCGCTCGACCCGGGTCTAAAGGTCATCGTCGCTCACGGGTTCACCGATCTGGTGACACCGTATTTCGAGACGAAGCTTTTACTGGATCAATTGCCTACCTTCGGCGACTCCGCCCGGGTCAAGCTCGAGCTGCTCCCCGGGGGCCACATGTTCTATTCCCGTGACAAGTCGCGGACCGGATTTCGCGCTTCCGTCCGCCAAATGATGGATCCGACAGCCGAATGACCAACCGGCCTGTGCCGTGCAGAGTTCTCGCAGCAACCTTCGCGTGGTCGGACGTCGATTATTACGAATTGTTACCGTGCGGAACGTCGAAGTTGGCGGTGCGTCTCTTGTATTGCGCACCAGAAAAAATCTGGAGCGTCGGGAGACGGTTCAAGACACGGTTATACCCATCCGCATTTGTATCCGCTCGTCCCGATCCATTCGCAGATAGCGTGAGCGAATTGCCCGTGTTGGACGTGTGGGCTTGTGCCTCAAACCCGCGGTGAACGCTGCCATGAGGTGGCAGCGTAGGAGACGCGTCCGACACCCCGGTCGCATCCCCAGACTGATTTCTCACTCAAATGAAGGAACCACGACCATGATCCGCCTGACATTGATCTCGCTCTCTTCGGTTCTCGCCATTACCGCGGCTGTTGCCCAGCAGCCTGCCTCCAAGCCGGCCATGGACCCCGGCATGCACATGAAGATGATGCAGCCGGCAGCCTCTGATTCCGCCTCCACCAAGGGTTACAAGGAATCGATGATGAGCATGATGCAGGCGATGCCGATGACGTTTACCGGCGACGCAGACATCGACTTCATGACGCAAATGAAGGGTCATCATCAGGGCGCGATCACCATGGCGAAGGTTGAGCTCACCCACGGCAAGGATCCCGAAGCCAAGAAGCTCGCCACTGAGATTGTTGCGGCTCAGGAAAAGGAAATCGCGATGATCGACAAATGGTTGAAATCTAAGGGGAAGTGACCAAGACCAAGTTCGCGGTCGACGCGATATTCCTGCTCTGATGCCGGCCGGATGCCTCACCCGAGGCATCCGGCCGGTCGTGCGCTGCAGGCACCGGTCTGTTTCGTCCTCGGTCGTATCCTCGGCCAGAAAAGACTCAACGCCATGCCAAGCTGGCTCTCCTGGCTGCGGCGCTACCTCGCAACAAGTGCGATCGGCCATCTCTTATGGGAAATCGTGCAGCTTCCACTCTATACGATCTGGTCCACCGGAACCGTGCGCGAGCAGGTGATCGCGATCGTCCACTGCACGGCTGGTGATGTCGTCATCGCCACGTTGGCCATCGTCCTTGCGCTCGTTCTAGTTGCCGACTCAGACTGGCCGGCAACCCGCTTCTGGCCGACTGCTGCGGCGGCGCTGATGGGCGGCGTCGCCTATACCGGCTTGAGCGAATGGCTCAACACCGTGCTTCGGACGTCCTGGTCTTATTCCGAATGGATGCCTGTCCTCCACCTATTCGGCTTTCGGTTGGGCATCTCACCCATGCTGCAATGGGTCATCGTGCCTGCGTTGGCGATGTGGCTCGCGATGCGCCCCGGCTCGAGCAGCCGCTTTACATCACTTGATCCCAGATCACGCGTAAGCGCCACGCCGGTCCCCTCGTGCGGTTCATGAGCTGTATGTGGCAGCATCCTCCGATTGGCGAGACGGAGGATCGGGATGGAAGCAGACGTGCAAATGGACGTCCAATTGGACGTCGCGACACGTGGGGGTGGGGGTGGCGGCCTCGTCCTGACCGGCGCCGGAGTTGCCATGAATACAAATGGCTTCGCTGTCTCGGGCGGCGGCGGCGCTGGCGGCGGCATCGGTGCGGGAGCCGGAGCCGGCGGCGCCGGGCTGGTGCTGCTGGGCGGAGGCACGATCACCGTCGCGGCCGGAGCGGGCGGCACCAGCGTCATCGCCGGCGGCCAGGGCGGTGACGATTATGAGAGCGGGCACGGCGGCGCCGGACTGTTCCTGTACAATGGCGGCAGCTTGTCTCACCAGGCCGGCTCGATCAGCGGCGGCGCGGGCGGGACGGGCGCCTGGGCCGGCTCCGGCGGTGCCGGTGTGCTGAGCAATCTCGGCATCATCGACAACCGGGCCGCGATCACCGGCGGCAAGGGAGGCGATTCGAACGCAGGCGGGACTGGCTACGGCCGAGGCGGCGCCGGCCTGGAAGCCTGGGGCGGCTCTATCGCCAATATGGTGGGCGGCAGCATCACGGGCGGTGCGGGCGGGAACCAGTCCGACCTCAACCCAGTCTATGTCGCGGGCGTCGGCGGAGCCGGCATCGTCTTCCGGGATGGCCAGACCGCCAGCCTGGACAATGCCGGGACGATTTCCGGCGGCAATGGCGGCACCGCCGCCTCCAGCAGCCATGGCGCAGGCGGCGTTGGCATCGTC